>NZ_JBHZGV010000001.1:0-390484 GCF_043359985.1 Comamonas trifloxystrobinivorans | reverse complement strand
AGCCAACAGCCAACAGCCAACAGCCAACAGCCAACAGCCAACAGCCAACAGCCAACAGCCAACAGCCAACAGCCAACTGTCGGCCAGAGCTAGGGCGTGTTGGGTGTGATCGTCAAAATCTGTAAATTTGTACAGTATTTTCGGGGCTTTAGTCCCCCCGCAGTCGCAGGCCGGGTGAACTGCCTAGAATGTTTGCTCACGACGTTTTGGACTCAACCGGTGCTGTGCTCCTGCTTGTCGATTCGCCGCTGTGGCGAAAGAGCGGGTGGGCTGGCGCAAGGCCGGATTCACGGGGTAACCCATAGGTATGGCTCAGGAAAATATTCGCATCCGTGGTGCGCGTCAGCACAACCTCAAGAACCTGGATCTGGACATTCGCACGGGCGAGTTGACGGTGGTGACCGGGCCCAGTGGCTCGGGCAAGTCCAGCCTGGTGTTCGACACCTTGTATGCCGAGGGCCAGCGCCGTTATGTGGAAACCTTCAGCGCTTATGCGCGCCAGTTTCTCGACCGCATGGACAAGCCGGCGGTCGACAAGGTGGAAGGCGTGCCGCCGGCGATTGCCATCGACCAGACCAACCCTGTGCGCAGCTCGCGCTCTACCGTGGGCACGATGACCGAGCTGAACGACCACCTGAAGCTGCTGGTGGCCCGCGCCGGCCATTTGTTCGACCAGCAGACCGCGCAGCCGGTGCAGCACGACACGCCCGAGACGATTTACCAGCAGTTGGTGGAGCGCACCCAGGCCGACGATCCGCGCATTGTCATCACCTTCCCGGTGGAGTTGCCCGCCAACACCAGCGCTGAGCAGGTGGAGCAATGGCTGTCGGCCAGCGGCTTTACCAAGGTGCAGGCCGAGCGCGAGGTGGATGCCACGCCACGCAGCCAGCCGGCCGCAGCCGCCGGCAAAAAGAAGACCGCCACCAAGGCCAAGAGCAGCAAGGCCGAGGCGCCTGAGCGCATCAAGTTGCTCGATGTGGTGGCCGACCGTTTCCGCATCAGCAAGGCTGAGAAAGCCCGCGTGATCGAGGCGATTGAAGTAGCGCTCAAACGCGGCAGCGGCACGCTCACTGTGTACTGCCTGCGCGATGGCGCTGATGGCGAACCGGCTGAGCCCGAAACCTGGCGCTTCTCCGCCGGTCTGCACTGCCCGGACAGCGGCTTGCACTACCACGAGCCGATTCCTTCGATGTTCTCGTTCAACTCGGCGGTCGGCGCTTGCGAGGCCTGCCGCGGTTTTGGACGGGTGATCGGGGTGGACTGGGGCCTGGTGATACCGAACGAAAAGCTGACCTTGCGCACCGGCGTCATCAAGCCCATCCAGACGCCGGCTTGGAAAGAGATTCAGGACGATCTGATGCGCCACGCCGAAGCGCAGGGCATTCCGCGCGACACCGCCTGGACCAAGCTCACCGCCGAGCAAAAGCACTGGGTCATCCACGGCGAGGCGGGCTACAAAGAGGGCAACTGGAGCCGGCAGTGGTACGGCATCAAGCGCTATTTCGAATACCTGGAGACCAAGGCCTACAAGATGCATATCCGCGTCTTGCTCTCCAAATACCGCAGCTACACGCCTTGCCCCACTTGCGGTGGTGCGCGCCTCAAAACCGAGAGCCTGCTCTGGCGCGTGGGCAGCAAGCAAGATGCCGATGCGGCGCTGCCGCCTGCCAAGCGCTTTATGCCGCAGGGCGTGGGCTGGACCCGTGAACAGCTCGAAAACCTGCCCGGCCTGAGCCTGCACGACCTGATGCTGCTGCCGATCGAGCGGCTGCGCGATTTCTTCGCCAGCATGGACATCCGCCGCAGCAACGACGGCGATGCCCAGGCGCTCAAGCTCTTGCACGACGAAATCAGCAACCGCCTCAAATACCTGTGCGATGTCGGCATCGGCTACCTCACGCTCGACCGCCAAAGCCGCACGCTCAGCGGCGGCGAGGTGCAGCGCATCAACCTGACCACGGCGCTGGGCACATCGCTGGTCAACACCTTGTTCGTGCTGGATGAGCCATCGATCGGCCTGCATCCGCGCGATATGGAACGCATCACCGTGGCCATGCGCCGCCTGCGCGATGCGGGCAACACTCTGGTGGTGGTGGAGCACGATCCGGCGGTGATGTTCGCTGCCGACCGCATGATCGACATGGGCCCCGGCCCGGGCGAGAAAGGCGGTCAGATCGTTTTCGACGGCACCACGGCCGAGCTGCGCCAAGCCGACACCCTGACCGGCGCCTATCTGGGCGGCCGCAAACAAGTGGGCATGGGCGCCAAGCGCATGGTGACCGAGAGCACGCCCAGGCTGATTCTGGAAGGCGCTACCGAGCACAACCTGCAGAACGTGTCGGTCGATTTTCCGCTGCAGCGCATGGTGGTGGTGACGGGCGTTTCCGGCTCGGGCAAATCCACGCTGATCCAGGATGTGCTGGCGCCCGCGCTGATGCGCCACTTTGGCAAACCCACCGAGTCTGCGGGCGCGCACGAGCGCCTGCTGGGCGCCGATCATCTGGCCGATGTGGTGTTTGTTGACCAGTCGCCCATCGGCAAAACTGCGCGCTCCAACCCGGTCAGCTATGTCGGCGCCTGGGATGCGGTGCGCGAGCTGTTTGCCACGGCACCGGTCTCGCAACAACGCGGCTACACGGCGGCCAAGTTCAGCTTCAACAGCGGCGATGGCCGTTGCCCCACCTGTGGCGGCTCGGGCTTTGAGCATGTGGAGATGCAGTTTCTGTCGGACGTGTATTTGCGCTGCCCCGATTGCAACGGCAAGCGCTACCGCCCCGAGATTCTGGAAGTGCGCATCGAGCGCGGTGGCCGTCTGCTCACTGTGGCCGATGTGCTGGAGCTGACCGTCAGCGAAGCGGCCACCTTGTTTGCCAAAGACCGCGATGTGATCCGCGCCTTGCAGCCGATTGTCGATGTCGGCCTGGAATACGTGAAGCTGGGCCAGCCCGTGCCCACCTTGTCGGGCGGCGAAGCGCAGCGCCTGAAGCTGGCCGGCTTTCTGGCCGAGGCCGCCAAAAGCGCCTCCAAGTCCAAGCAGCCGCTGGCCAAAAAGGGCACGCTCTTCCTGTTTGACGAGCCCACCACCGGCCTGCACTTTGAAGACATTGCCAAGCTGATGCGCGCTTTGCGCAAGCTGTTGGAAGCCGGCCATTCGCTGATCGTGATTGAGCACAATCTCGATGTGATCCGCGCCAGCGATTGGCTGATCGACCTGGGCCCCGATGCGGGCGACAAGGGCGGCCTGGTGGTAGCCGAAGGCACGCCCGAAGAAGTGCGCAAATCCGGCAGCTCGCACACCGCGCAAGCGCTGCGCGATTACGAGGTGGCCATGTCGGGCGGTCCGGCCGCTGCAGCGCTGAGCAAGGCGCACAGTGTGCAAGAGGCCAAGGCCGCTTACAAGCTGGAGCGCGAAACCCATGCCAGCCGTGCGCAAGTGGGCAAGAACGCGATCGAGATCGTCAACGCCAAAGAGCACAACCTCAAGCACTTGTCGGTGGATATTCCACGCGGCAAATTCAACGTGGTGACGGGCGTGTCGGGCTCGGGCAAATCCACGCTGGCTTTCGACATTTTGTTCAACGAAGGCCAGCGCCGCTACCTGGAATCGCTCAATGCCTATGCGCGCTCCATCGTGCAGCCTGCGGGCCGGCCCGAGGTGGATGCGGTCTATGGCATTCCGCCCACGGTGGCCATTGAGCAGCGCCTCTCGCGCGGCGGCCGCAAATCCACGGTCGGCACGACCACCGAGGTCTGGCACTTCTTGCGCCTGTTGTATGTGAAGCTCGGCATTCAGCACTGCACCAAGGACGGCGCAGCCGTGCAGCCGCAAACACCAGACAGCATTGCCGCGCAATTGCTCACGCAGTACCGCGGCCAGTTGATCGGTTTGCTGGCGCCGCTGGTGGTGGCGCGCAAGGGCGTGTATACCGAGCTGGCCGACTGGGCGCGCCCGCGTGGTTATACGCATCTGCGCGTGGATGGCAGCTTCTTGCCGACCACCGGTTTTCCGCGCTTGGATCGCTTCAAGGAACACACGGTGGAGCTGCCGGTGGCCAGCATCGAAGTCACGCCGGCCAACGAAGCCTTGCTGCGCGAAAAGCTGACCTCGGCGCTGGAGCTGGGCAAGGGCGTGCTGCATGTGCTCTCAGCCATCGACACGCTCGAATCGGCCATGCAAGCGGGCGAAGATACGGTGGGCATTGGCCAGCTGCAAGTGTTCTCCACCAAGCGTGCCTGCCCGGTGTGCGCCACCAGTTACGCTGAGCTGGACCCGCGCCTGTTCTCGTACAACAGCAAGCACGGCTGGTGCCCGGATTGCGTGGGCACGGGCGTCAAGCTCACCAAAGAGCAGCGCAAGGTGTACGACGATTCGGTGATGGCCGAAGACAACCGCGGTCGCGAACAAAGCTTTGACGAACCCGAGGTGGAAGATGTGGCAGACACCGCTTGCCCCAGCTGCCAGGGCACGCGTTTGAACGCTACCGCACGCGCAGTTTTGTTCCACGAGCGCTCAATTTCTGACATCGCCCAACTCTCCGTCACCGATGTACGCCTGTGGGTGGAAAGCCTGCAGCTGAGCGGCCGCGAAAGCGAGATTGCACGCGATTTGCTGCCCGAGATCCACAGCCGTCTGGCCTTCCTCGAAGAGGTCGGCCTGGGCTATCTCACTTTGGATCGCGGTGCGCCCACTTTGTCGGGCGGCGAAGCGCAGCGCATTCGCCTGGCTGCGCAGCTGGGCAGCAATCTGCAAGGCGTGTGCTATGTGCTGGACGAGCCAACCATCGGCCTGCATGCACGCGACAACCACATCCTGCTCAACGCCTTGCACAAGCTGGGCGACAAGGGCAATACGTTGGTGGTGGTGGAGCATGACGAAGACACCATCCGCCGCGCCGACCACGTGATCGACATTGGCCCCAGCGCAGGCAAGCGCGGCGGCCATCTGGTGGCGCAAGGCACGCCGGAAGACGTGATGGCAGCCGCCGATTCGCAAACCGGCCGCTACCTCTTGCACGCCATGCGCCACCCGTTCCAGCCGCGCCGTCTGGTGCATGGTGTGGCCGATGCCAAAGATGTGGCCGCTGCCGCTGAACAGGCCGAGGCCGCGCCGGCGAAAAAGCGCACAAAAAAGCAAATCGCTGCCGATGCTGCCGCTGCTTTGGCGGCAGACAGCGCACAAGCCAATGCTGCGCTGGCCGCGCCTGTCCGCGCGGATGAAAACGCACCGCTGCACTGGCTGAAAGTGCTGGGCGCCAATCTGCACAATTTGCAGAACATCGATGCGCAAGTGCCGCTCAAGCGCCTGGTAGCTGTTACCGGCGTTTCTGGCTCAGGCAAATCCACCTTGGCGCGCGATGTGCTGCTGACCAATGTGGCTGCCTGGGTGGGGCAGCGCTCCACCAAGGCCGGGCGCGAAGAGATGGACGCAGGCAAGGCGCCAGCGCTCATCGGCTGCACGGGCTTGCAAGGCTTTGAAGGCATTGACCGCGTGTTGGAAGTGGACCAGACGCCTATCGGCAAAACGCCGCGCTCCTGCCCCGCCACCTACATCGGTTTCTGGGACACGATCCGCAAGCTCTTTGCCGAAACCTTGGAAGCCAAGGCGCGTGGCTATGCGCCCGGGCGCTTCAGCTTCAACACCGGCGAAGGCCGCTGCCCGGGCTGCGAAGGCCAGGGCATGCGCACCATCGAGATGAGCTTTTTGCCCGATGTGAAAGTGCCTTGCGAGGTGTGCCGCGGCGCGCGCTTCAACCCGGAGACGCTGGCCGTCACCTGGCGCGGCAAAAGCATTGGCGAAGTGCTGCAAATGGAGGTGGACGAGGCGGTGGAATTCTTCGCCAGCATGCCCACCATTGCGCACCCCTTGCAGCTGCTCAAAGATGTGGGCCTGGGCTATTTGACGCTGGGCCAACCATCGCCAACGCTCAGCGGCGGCGAGGCGCAGCGCATCAAACTGGTGACCGAGCTGACCAAGGTGCGCGACGACATCACCAAGCGCGGCAACAAGGCGCCGCACACCTTGTATGTGCTCGACGAGCCGACCGTGGGCCTGCACATGGCCGATGTGGACAAGCTCATCCATGTGCTGCACCGCCTGGTCGATGGCGGCCACAGCGTGGTGGTGATTGAGCATGATCTGGACGTGGTCGCCGAGGCCGACTGGATCATCGACCTGGGCCCTGAAGGCGGCAAGGAAGGCGGCCGCATCGTGGCCACCGGCACGCCCGAAGAGCTGGTGCAAATCGGCACGCATACGGGCAAGGCGCTGGGGCCGGTGCTGGCGCGTTGACCGCAGGTTGACCATGAAAAAGGCCGCTCCTCGGAGCGGCCTTTGCTTTGCGGCAGTCAGCGCAATCAGGTGGGCAAAAAGCCTTCGACCGACAGGTAGCGCTCGCCGGTGTCGTAGGCAAAGCCCAGCACCTTGGCGCCGGCGGGCAGCTCGGGCAGTTTTTGCGCAATGGCGGCCAGCGTGGCGCCGGAGGAAATGCCTACCAGCAGGCCTTCTTCACGTGCTGCGCGGCGGGCGTATTCGCGGGCCGGTTCGGCATCGACCTGGATCACGCCGTCGAGCACGCTGGTGTCGAGGTTGCGGGGGATGAAGCCGGCGCCAATGCCCTGAATCGGGTGCGGCGCAGGCTGGCCGCCCGAGATCACCGGCGACTGCGTGGGCTCTACCGCGAACACCTTCAGATTGGGGAACTTGGCCTTGAGCACGTGCGCCACGCCCGAGAGGTGGCCGCCGGTGCCGACGCCGGTGATGATGGCATCCAGACCATCGGGGAAATCAGCCAGAATCTCTTGCGCCGTGGTGCGCTCGTGCACGGCCACGTTGGCCGGGTTCTCAAACTGCTGCGGAATCCAGGCGCCCTGGGTTTTGGCGGCCAGCTCTTCGGCGCGGGCGATGGCGCCCTTCATGCCTTTTTCCTTGGGCGTCAGGTCAAAGCTGGCGCCGTAGGCCAGCATCAGGCGGCGGCGCTCGATCGACATGCTCTCGGGCATCACCAGAATCAGCTTGTAACCTTTGACAGCCGCTACCAGCGCTAGGCCAACGCCGGTATTGCCGCTGGTGGGCTCGATGATGGTGCCGCCAGGCTGCAGCTTGCCGGATTTTTCAGCGTCTTCCACCATGGCCAGCGCAATGCGGTCCTTGATCGAGCCGCCCGGGTTGCTGCGCTCGGATTTGATCCACACATTGGTGTTGGCGCCGAACAGGCGGTTGATGTGGACCACGGGCGTATTGCCGATGGTTTGCAAAATACTGTCGAACTTCATGGAGCCTCCTGCGCTGTGGGTGGTAGAGATGCAGCCATTGTGAAGCATGGCATCTGGCTGCCTGGAATATCGATATGCCTCGGCGCCATGTTGACTTTGGTCAAGGTTCGAGCGGCGCGAAACACCGACACTATCAGCTTATCTATTTGCTGGAGAACTGGCTTGCTGAGCTTGAACCAAACCCTGTCGGCCCTGACCGTGTGCTGCGTCACCTTGCTGGTAGGCTTTTCGTGGCGCAGCCGGCGCTGGGCGCCCTGGCTGATGCTGGTGTCGGTGGTTTGTCTGCTGGGTTTGATGAGCTACAGCATCATCAACCTGTTGTAACCTCCGGCTGCGCAGGCCGGCCTGCGCGCAGCGGTTTTTTCCAGCGCTCGGCCAGCACCACGCCGGCAATCGTCAGCGCACCCCCCACCCATAAATAGGCCGACAGTTGTTCTTTCGCCCAAGCGGCGGCAATCAGCGCGGTCAGCAGCGGCGTCAGGTTGAAGAACATGATCGAGCGGCTCGGGCCCAGGCGCATCACCGCCGTCATCCAGCACCAGGTGGCCACAATCGACGCCATGGTGGCGGCGTAAGCCACCAAATGCCAGTTGTAGGCGTTGATGCCCATTTTGGGCGAAGCCAGATACAGCGGCAGCTGCGCCAGCATGGCCACCACCATTTGCAGATACAGCAGTTGCCAGCTGTTGATGCGCGGCATCACCCAGCGCTTGAGCAGCACGTTGTACACCGCATAGGCGAGGCAGGCAAAAAGCATGATCCCATCGCCGCGGTTCATGCCCTGGGCCAGCAAGGCGGCGGGCCGGCCTTCGCTCACCACCCACAACACGCCGCAAAACGCCAGCACCGAGCCCACGGCACCGCCTGCAGTGAGCGGCTGGCCCAGCAGGCCCACGCAAATGGCCAGCACCAGCAAAGGCGAGAGCGTGAGGATGATGCCCATGTGCGTGGCGCTGGTGTAGTTGGCGGCAAAGTAGGCGCAGCTTTGGTAGAGCACCATGCCCAGAATGCCGAGCGTGATGATTTGCCAGACATGGCCGCGCAGCGCTGCGCGGTTGCGCCAGACCGAAGGCAGGATGAAAGGCGTGCAAATCGCCACAGCCACCAGCCAGCGTAAAAAGGCAATTTCGGTAGGCGCGATCACGCCTGCAGCCTGCTTGCTGACCACCGTGTTGGCAGACCAGATGAGCACGGCCAAAAAGGGAAAAAGATAGTTCATGGAACGGGCCTGAAGAGTCAATGGCGCTATCATGCTCTGTCTGATTTAGAGTGCATAGCTGGTTTCAGACAATGTATGGAGCTGTTCGGACAAACTGAGCCGCCCGTCCGCAATGCGCTGCAAGGAGGCGCCCATGGCGAAAGATTTGTCGCTGCAGATTTTTGATGTGGAAGCCGTGGCCAGCGCCTATGTGCTGCGCTACGACGAGTTCGCCGCCGGCAGCTACGTGCACATGCACAGCCACCGCATGGGCCACCTCAACTACACGCCGCACGGCACCATGCGCATAGACACGGCAGAGGCGCATTTTTTGGCGCCGCCACAGTACGGTGTGTGGATTCCGCCGCAGGTCGAGCACAACTGCCATGTGCAGCATGCGGCGCTGTACCGCTCGTTCTATGTACAGCCGCAGCTGTGTGCCGAGCTGCCGCAGAAGGCTTGCATGCTGCGTATCAGCCCGATCGTGCGCAGCATCTTGGCCGATTTTGCCCAGCGCGATGTGCGCGTGCCCGAGTCGGCGGCCGATCTGCGGCTGGCGCAGGTGATGGTGGACCAGCTGTGCCAGGCGCGGCTGGAAAACAGTTTTTTGCCGCAAGCGCAAAGCCCGGCTTTGCAGGCGGTGCTTGCCGGGCTGCGTGCCGAGCCGGGCAGCCGCCAATCCATGGCCGACTGGGCCGCCCAGGTGCACCTGACTGAGCGCACGCTGGCGCGCCATTGCCAGCAAGAGCTGGGCATGGGCCTGGCCGAGTGGCGCCAGCGCCTGCGCCATCTCTGTGCTGTGGATGCGCTGGGCGAAGGCAAAACCGTGCAAGAGATCGCTTTTGATCTGGGCTACAGCACGGCCTCGGCTTTTATCGCCATGTTCCAGCGCGAAACCGGCATGACGCCCGAGCAATTCCGCCGCGATATGGCACTTTCTGGCTGAAACAACACACCCGTGTTGGTGGGTGCTTACCGTTGATCGGGAGTCCTGTCTTGGCCCGATTGGGGCGCAGAGACAGCACCAAGCACCGCCGGATTAGTACATCTGTACTATTTACCAATGCCTGCGGCGCGTGCACCATGGCAGTGTCTATGGAGTGCGCCGCAGTGGCGCACAGTGCAAGGAGTTTGGGCATGCAAAGCCTGGTGGTGCGCCAGCCCCGATCTGGCCTTTCTTTGGCCATTGTTTCTCGGCGGGCCGCTTGTGCGGCGGTGCTGCTGGGCGCGGCTGCCTGCGCCTTGGCGCAAACCCTGCAACCGCAAGCCGGGCTGGTGGTGGTCTATGGCAGCACCCGCACGGTGCTGACTCCCGCCCAACTGCTGGCCTTGCCTCAGCACAGCACGGCAACCGCCACGCCGTGGACGGATGGTGTTGCGCGCTTTCAAGGCCCCTTGGTGGCCGACGCGCTCAAGGCGGCAGGCGTGCCGCTGCGTGCTGACATGAAGGTGCAGGCCACGGCGCTCAATGGCTATGCGATCGACATTCCCGCGCAAGACTTTCTGCGCTGGCCGGTGCTGCTGGCCTTTGCCATGGACGGCAAACAGCTGACGCGGCGCGACAAAGGCCCGCTGTGGATCGTCTACCCGCGCGACAGCGACAAGCAATTGCAGGACGCCCAGTACGACCACCGCTGGGCCTGGCAGCTGCAACAGTTGCGCATTGGCGATGCGTTTTGAATGGCAGGCCCAGTGTCCAGGAGAACCATGCTTAAAGCTGCCCGCCGCCCTTTGATTTTGTGCGTCGAAGACGAACCCTTGCTGCTGCGCGACCTGTGCGAGGAGCTGGAGGAGTCTGGCTACCAGGCCATTGGCGTGCCCGATGTACCGGCCGCTTTGCTGGTGCTGGCGCGGCTGACACCGGCGCTGGTGCTTTGCGACATCAGCCTGCCCGGCCAAAGCGGCTACGACTTGCTGGCCGAGTTGCGCGAGAGCGAGCAGCACAGCCACATTCCCTTTGTGCTGTTGACGGCGCTGGGTGGGCGCGAACACCTGCTGCAAGGCGCCCGCGCCGGAGCGGACGATTACCTGGTCAAACCGGTCGATTACGATCTGCTGCTGGCCACCGTGGCCACGCGTCTGGCCTTGGTGCAGCGCTTGCAGCGCCAACACCAAAGCCAATTGCAGCGCAGTGTGCTGGCGGTGCACGACCACTGGCACGGCGTGCTGGACAACCTGGGCCACTGTGCCTTGGTGTGCGACGGGCTGCTGAACATCCAGTTTGCCAACCGCGCCGCCCATGCGCTGGGCCTGGGCCATGCACCCGGCCCCAGCCCCGTGCTGCAAGATGCCACCGGCCACTTGCTGCTGCAGCCGGCGCTCGCCTTGCATGGCGGCCTGCAAGCTTTTTTGCACGGCGATGCCGAATCGGCCTGCATCGACGTGCCAGCGCAGGCCAAGGGGCCATTGCATTGGTGCCTGAGAATCCAGGCCTTGCATGAGCGCAGCGCGGAGCCAGGCCAGACCGAGGCAGATTTGCGCCAGCAGCGCTTTGCCTTGTTCATCACAGAGCTGCACCAGGCAACCCGCCCCAGCGCCGAGACCCTGGCCGAGCGCTTTGCGCTGACGCCGGCAGAAACCCAGGTGGCGAGCCTGCTGGCCGACGGTTTGAACAAGCAGCAAATCAGCGAGCGGTTGTCGATCAGCGCCAGCACCGTGGCTTTCCATCTGCGCAACCTGTTCACCAAAACCCGCACCGGCCGCCAGGCCGAGCTGGTGGCTGTGCTGCTGACGCTGGCTGATCCAGCTGTGCCAAACACGGCGGCTATGCGGCGCTGAGGCTGCACGGGAGCTGCGCGATGCCCGAACCCCGCTCCCCACTGCGCCACGGCTTGCAATACCGGCTGACGCTGGCCGCCACCTTGTTGTTTGTGGCCGCCACCCTGGTGGTGGTGTGGCAGCTGCTGGTGCTGCAACGCGAGCTGAGCCAGCGCGATGGTGAGAACATGGTCTGGGCCTTGTCGCAGGCGCAGCACGAGGCCACCGTGCTGGAGTTGGGGCTGACCCGTTTTGAGATGCGCGAGATTGACGCCGAGGCGCTGGAGCTGCAAAGCGACCTGCTCTTCAGCCGCCTGAGCCTGCTCCGAGATGGCCCGCAGCGCCGCAGTCTGGAGCGTTACCAGCAAATGGCGGCGCTGGAGCCGGCCATTGCCGCCTTCGAAAAAGTGGATACCTTGCAATTGCTGGCCGGCGTGGACAACGCGGCGGCACGGCAACCGCTGCATGCGTTGATCGCCGCCCTGGCCAAGGCCGGCAACCAGGTGATGGTGCGCGAGCGTGTGGAAAACAGCCAGCAGCTCGATCGCCTGGCGCGTCTGATTCGGGCGGCCTTTGTGGCCGCTGGCATGGTGGTGTTGTGCGGCGGCTGGCTGCTGTGGCAACTGCTGGCCGCGCTGCGCCGCCAACGGGTGTTTGCCAGCACGATCGAGGCCCAGCGCGACACCTTGCAGCAAACCGTGGACGAGCTGGAGAGAGCCCAGAACGCCACGGAAACCTACCGCAACTTCGTCTCGCTGGTCTCACACCAGTTCCGCACGCCGCTGGCAGTGATCGACTCTGCCGCGCAGCGCCTCATCCGCACTGCGCGCCAGCAAGGCGCAGCGCCCACGGAGCAGCTGATCGAGCGCATGGGCGAGACGCGCCACACCATCGAAGGGCTGACGCGCCTGCTCGACAGCGTGCTCACCAGCGTGAAGCTGGAGGCGGGCGGCATCCAACTGCAAGCGCAGCCGCTGAACCTGGCCGAGCTGGTGGAGCGCGTGGTCGCCAACGGTGCGCCCTGGCTGGGAGGGCGCGAGCTGCAGCTCTCGCGCGAAGGCGAGCTCGGCGATTACCAAACTGCTGGCGACCCGGAGCTGCTTACCCATGTGCTGCTCAACCTGCTGGGCAATGCCTGCAAATACACGGCGGCTGGCAGCCCCTTGTCCATCCGCTTGTCGCGCCAGCCAACGCAATTGCTGTGCACCGTGCGGGATTGGGGGCCGGGCGTGAGCGCGTCGGATCTGCCGCATTTGTTCGAGCGTTTCTTCCGCTCCTCCAATGCCGCGCAACTGCCCGGCAGCGGCCTGGGCCTGTACCTGGCGCGCTCCATTGCCCAGCTGCATGGCGGCGATTTGCAAGCGAGCTTGCCTGAAGGTGGTGGCTTGGCCATCACGCTGAGCCTGCCGGTAGCGCAGGTTTAAGCGTTTCTGCGCCCCGCAGAAACGGGCTTGAAGCACCGCGTATTTCCTGCCAAGAACCAGTGGCGGCACCCAACAAGGGAAAACACCTAGGTTGAATTGTCTAAAAAACAGGCAATTCCGGGCGATCTCGCCACGGAAACCGCTTTTCCCTGTTCAAACGAACGGCGCACAAATTGACACAAATTGTTAAATTTCGCGCAAATGTTTTCTAGAGCGCAGATTGAGGCTGCTGATTTCAGCGGTGGATTGGAGGTGTGCTTGAAAACGTTGATGGCAAGGACATGGTGTTGATGCATCAATTCAATAAAACCAGGTATTTGAGCGGTGAGCGTGTGACTGGTTGGATGGCAAGTTGCTTATGTCCTGTCCCCATGGTTTTTCCACTTTGAAAAAATGACGATACCAAGAGAGCAATTCCACATTTCTCGGCTACCTGTTGGGCGTGTTACCTCCAGGTTGCGAAGCCCGCGCTGGGCTGCCGGGGCCATTTGCCTGCTCGCTTTGGGCAGCAGTACGGCGGCGATGGCGCAGGGCCTGACGATCAATGCGGGCGACACGGTCAACTGGGGCGCACCACTGAACCTGGACTGCGGTGATCTGGTCGTCAACGGAACCCTGAACGCACCGGGTGTCGCCTTCAGCAAGGTGGGCAATGTGGTCATCGGTGCCGGTGGGCAATTGAATGCAGCCAACACCACCATCGAGGTCACTACCAGCTGGCAGAACAGCGGGGCGTTCAACGCGGCAGGAAGCACGGTCACGGCGTCCAATGCCTGCTCCAACACCGGCACGGCGTTCTCTGGCAACACGGCCTTCACCAATTTGAGCGCCACTACGGCAGGGCATACGCTCAGCTTCGCTGCGGGCAGCGAACAGACGGTGAGCGGGGTCTTGACGCTGAATGGCGTGAGCTTGCTGGGGCAGGGCGGCACGGCCTTCCTGAGCCTGCTCGCCGGTGGCACACAGAACATTGCCAACGTAGGCGTGAATGGTGTGGATGCTTCGCGTGGCCAGCATCTGGCGCCCACAGCCGTGAATGCCATCACGGGCACGGCCAACAACTGGTTCACGACCACGCCTGGGACCACTCCCCCGACACCCGCCGCGCCCATGCCGGTTCCAGCCACGGGACCGGCTGGCCTGGCATTGCTGGCGGGCTTGATCGGGGCTGCCATGTGCTGGAGCCGGCGCAGGTCCGGCAAAGCCCGTGGCCAATAAAGCCGCGCAGCGCAACAGGCCAGCCAGGCACACAGATCCATTTATTCAGTTCATTGATTCGACAGGAAAACTTGTCATGAAAAAGCAGTCTTTCACTCCTCGCAGCCCCTCCGTCAGCCCGCTGTTGGCAGGCATGTTGGCGCTGTCTTGCGGCTTTGGCGCGCAGGCGCAGGTGGTCATCTCCGGCTCCAACGGCGTCGCCATCCAATCGCCGCAAGGCGCCACCATCACGGGCTTTGCCAATGACGGCAAGGTGACCATGCCCAGCTTGAGCGCAGGCGGCTACGTGAAGAGCGATGCGGCTGGCGTGTTGTCGGTGGATGCCGGGCCTTCCGGGCTGGCCGGGGCAACGGGCGCCACAGGGGCGACAGGCGCAGCTGGCGCGACGGGTGCCACCGGCGCAACAGGTGCAACCGGCGCCATGGGGCCTGCCGGTTCGGCAAGCGCGGGCGCTGCAGGCGCGACGGGGCCACAAGGTGCTGATGGTCCAACAGGACCTACAGGATCGACCGGTCTGGCAGGAGTCAGCTTCCACTCGGGCGCAGGTTTGCCTACCAACGCTGCGCTGGGCAATGATGGCGACAGCTACATCAATACGCTCACAGGCGATGTGTACACCAAGGCTGGCGGGGCGTGGGGAAGCCAGCCTGATTGGAAATTGGTGGGTGCGACGGGCGCTACGGGAGCAACGGGCCCAACAGGTGCCACGGGAGCCACGGGAGCCACGGGAGCCACGGGAGCCACGGGAGCCACGGGAGCAACAGGCGCCACCGGTGCAACGGGTCCAACCGGAGCAACGGGCTTGGATGGTCCCACGGGGCAAACCGGTGCCACCGGCACGACAGGCACCAACGGTAACGATGGCGCTACGGGGCCTACCGGTGCGAAGGGGGCGAGCTTTCTCTCGGGCAGCGGCCAACCGACCGATTCTTTGCTGGGCAATGATGGCGACAACTATGTGAACACGCTTACAGGCGATGTGTACACCAAGGCTGGCGGGGCGTGGGGAAGCCAGCCTGATTGGAAATTGGTGGGAGCAACGGGTGCCACGGGCCCAACAGGTGCTTTTGGTGCCACGGGTCCCACAGGCGCTACTGGTGCTACCGGTGCTACAGGCGCCACCGGTGCTACGGGGCCGACAGGGGCAATGGGCTCGGATGGTCCTCGGGGTCAAACCGGTGCCACCGGCACGACAGGCACCAACGGTAACGATGGCGCTACGGGAGCTACCGGTGCGAAAGGCACGAGCTTTCTCTCGGGCAGCGGTCAACCGACCGACTCGTCGCTGGGCAACGATGGCGACAGCTATGTGAACACGCTCACAGGCGATGTGTACACCAAGGCAGGCGGGGCGTGGGGAACCCAGCCTGATTGGAAATTGGGTGGCGCATCCGGCGCTACCCGCATCTTTGGGAGTTCTGCTGGCTTTGTGACGTGGAGCGGCCCCAATAACGGAACCACGGCCTACGTAGGGACAGCGGGTCACACGATGGCTTCGTCGAGCAATGATGCGATGTCGCATGCCATCGTCATGCCTGCGGCAGGGACGCTTAAAAACCTGAAAGTCCGACTCAGCGACACACCGGGCTATATAGGCGGGCCGAATAGAACGATCACTTTGACCGTGGTGAAAAGTACCGACCTGAGCCCAGCCCCGACGACCGCAATCAGTTGCCAGTTAGTAGGGAACACAAGCAACGTCAAAAACACCTGTAGTGATGCGACGCACTCTTTGACGGTGACAGAAGGGGATTTGGTCGTTCTGAAAGCCGTAGCCAGTGGCACGAACGCGAACAGCGTGGTCATCAACTGGTCGTTGAAGCTGGAATAAGGCCTTGGCGGTGGTGGATGCCTTGGCAAAGCCTCTGCTTTGACGCTCTGTCCGGCCGGTACAGCTTGTGATTATCCGTGGCGGCTACCTGGCCGCCCCTCTTCGTTTTCTGGTTATAGATGTCGCTTCCACCTCGAATCTGCCTCAACATGATCGTCAAAGACGAAAGCGCTGTGATCGAGCGCTGTCTGCGTTCGGTGCGTGAATATGTGCATTCCTGGGTGATTGTGGATACCGGCTCCAGCGACGACACCATGGAGAAAATACGCTCCACCATGGCGGGTATTCCCGGAAGCTTGCACCAGCGGCCCTGGCGCAACTTTGGCCACAACCGTAGCGAGGCAGTGCAACTGGCGTACGCATCGGGTGCTGACTATGTGCTGTTCATGGATGCGGACGACACCTTGGTGCCGCAATCCGGCTTCAGCTGGCCAGCGCTCGATGCCGACCAATACCAGATTGGATTGCGCCTGGGCAGTTTGCAATACGCGCGGACCATGCTGGTGTCCACGCGCCTGGCCTGGCGTTGGACGGGTGTGCTGCACGAGTACCCGGAAGCCACGCCACCGGCGGTCACCAGCCAACAGCTGGACGGCATCTATATTCTGAGCGCGTGTGAAGGCGCGCGCTCCAGCGATCCGGACAAATACAAAAAGGATGCGGCTTTGTTGCGCGATGCGCTGGTGCGAGAGCCGGGCAATGCGCGCTATGCGTTCTACCTTGCTCAGAGCTTGCGCGATGCAGGCGATTTGCTGGCAGCTCTCAAAGCCTACCGCCACCGTGTGACGATGGGCGGCTGGATCGAAGAGCACTGGCGTGCCGCGCTGGAGGTGGCACGCTTGGAAGAGCGCTTGGGCAACCCGCTCGCCACCGTTCAGCAAAGCTATCTGGCCGCTTTCGAGTTGCGCGTACAGCGTGCGGAGCCGCTGGTGGACTTGGCGCGCTGCATGCGCAACCACAACCGCTTTGCGCTGGCGTATCTCTACGCTGGCCAGGCCTGCAAGCTGCCCATGCCCAACGACAAGCTGTTTGTTGAGGCTCCTGCCTACCAGTGGATGCGCTACGACGAGTTGTCGATAGCGGCTTACTACGTTGGCGAATATGCAGAAAGCCTGCGCCTGTGCGAGCAATTGCTGCAAAGCGCCGACCTGCCGCAAGCCCAGCGCCCCCGCATCGAGGCGAATCGCCAGTTCGCCATCGACAAGCTGGCGGCTGGGTAAGCGCTGGCGCTGATTCCGCTGCGCGGCGTATTGCTTTTGCTCCAACTGGCGCCGCGCACCGCGAATCAATGGAATAATCACGCCCGTGAAGCCTGCCAGACCGCCGCTGGTGCTAGCGCCGAAAGGCCGCACTGGAGGAACGTCCGGACTGCACAGGACAGCGTAGCAGCTAACGGCTGCCCACCGCGAGGTGAGGATCAGAGCAACAGAGACGAGTCAGAGCGCCCCCGTGACGGAGTGTTCTATGGCACCCGGCGCAAGCCGGAGCCGGGTGGTGCAAACCAGCCGGTGCAGACGCAAGTCTGCAGTGACATAGCCACCCAGAGCGGTGGAGCACCGCTCTGGGTGAAACGGGCAATCTCTACGCGCAGCAATACCAAGTAGGCCAGCGTTGATGTGGTTCCGCAGAGTTGGCGGGTAGGTAGCGTCGAGCCGTGGTGGCGACACCCGGCCCAGAGTAATGGCGGTCACGCCTGGGGCAACCCAGGTGCACAGAATCCGGCTTATCGGCAGACTTCACACACTATTGCTATAAAAACGGCTCCAGACTTTGGTCTGGGGCCGTTTTTCATTGGCAGCAGGGCATGGGATCGCGGAATACTTGCCAGGCGGCCGCAGCTTTCAATCCTTTTTCCGCGCCCGGGGGTGCGCCTGGTCGTAGACCTGGGCCAGGTGTTGGAAGTCCAGCCGGGTATAGACCTGCGTGGTGGTGATGCTCGCGTGGCCGAGCAGCTCTTGCACGGCGCGCAAATCCTGGCTCGATTGCAGTACGTGGCTGGCAAACGAGTGGCGCAGCATGTGCGGGTGCACGGGCGTGGTCATGCCGGTGCTGATGCTGCGCTCGCGCAGGCGCTGCCACACGCTGGCGGCAGACAGGCGGGCGCCGCGCACGCCTATGAACAAGGCCGGGTCGCACAGCTGGCCGGCGGGCAGGCTTTGGCTGCGCAAGGCCAGCCAGGCGTGCAGGGCGGCCAGCGCTGCTTTGCCCACTGGCACGGTGCGGCGCTTGCTGCCTTTGCCCAGCACATGGGCTTCGGCGGCATCCAGGTCGATCCAGCCGCGTGCGTGGTCGCTGGCCAGCACATCCAGGCCCACCAGCTCGCCCACGCGCAGGCCGCTGCCGTAGAGCAGCTCGACCATGGCCGTGTCGCGGGCCTGTACCCAGGGATCGCCGTTGGGGTTGCTGCTTTCGGCAAAGCGCACGGCATCGTCTACCGACAGCGCTTTGGGCAGCGGTTTGGGCGATTTGGGGGCACGCACGTCTTGCACCGGGTTGTGGGCGATCAGGCCTTCGCGGCCGGCCCAGGTGTAGAAGCCGCGCCAGCCGCTCAAAATCAGCGCAATGCCGCGCCCGCTGCGGCCGGCGGCGTGCATTTGCGCCACAAAGCGGCGGATGTGTTGCGGGCCCAGCTGCAGGGCGGCGGTGTGGGTTTCGGCCGCCATGGCTTGCAGGCGCTGCAGATCCAGCGTGTAGAGCGTTTGCGTGCGTGCGGCCAGACGCTTTTGCACGCGCACATGCTCCAGATAGCGCAGCATTTCTGGCGTCAGCGGCTGCTGCGCCAGTGTTTGCTCTTCGCTATCGGTGCTGGCCATGGGTGTGGGCTGGGCGCGTCAGCGCAGGCGGGAGAGCACGCTGGCGGCAATTTCGCCAATGCGTTCGAGCAGGTCGGTGCTCATGTCGGCATCGAAGCGGGCCGGATCGGGCGAGCCCAGCACCAGCATGCCCCAGGCGGGCGCGTCGCCATTGATGGCTCCTTCGCGCAGCGGCAGCAGTACCACCGATTGCACTTGCGCGCTGTTGGGCAGCCAGCTGGCGGGCTCTACGCCCACATTGGGGCCGCAGTACGGCATGGTGAGCGAGCTGGCAAAGCTGCGCGCATCGGCGCTCACGCCTTGGGCGAAGGGCTCGTTCAAATAGATCTCGGACACATCCCACAGGCGAATGGCGACCTGCGGCACGTCAAAGTGGCGGGCCAGGCCGTCGGCGATGGCTTCGGGGAGCTGCGTCGGGTTGCGGGTTTTGACCACGTCGCAGGTCCAGTGGTGGATGCGGTCGATGGTGTGGTGGTTCTGGCTGCCGTTGCGCATCATCTCCATGATGCGCTGCTCCAGGCCTTTGATTTTGTCGCGCAGCATCTCGGCCTGGCGCTCTTGCAGGCTGACGGTGCGGTGGCTGTGCGGGCTGACGATCTGCACGTTGGCCAGCGTCTGCGCCTGGCGCTCGAAGAATTCGGGCGTCTGGATCAGAAACTCGGCAATGTCTTCTTCGGTGATCGGGGGAACCTGGTGGTCTGTGCTCATGGCGGGTCTCGTCGCAGCGGCGGCGAGGCCGCTGTCTCCTCGTGGTTAGTCTGGGATGGTGATGCGGCCTTCGAACACCGTGGTGGCGGGGCCGGTCATCATCACTGGGTCGGCTGCGTCGCCGCTCCAGGCAATGGTCAGCAGGCCGCCGCGGGTCTGCACATCGACCGGCGATTGCAACTTGCCGAGCTGGATGCCGGCCACCACCGCTGCGCAGGCACCGGTGCCGCAGGCCAGGGTTTCACCCACGCCGCGCTCGTACACGCGCAGGCGCACATGCTGCTGGTCTTGCACTTGCAGAAAGCCGACGTTCACGCGCGCCGGAAAGCGGGGGTGCGATTCGAGCACCGGGCCCCAGCTTTCGACGGGCGCGGTATCCACATCGTCCACCAGCAGCACGCCGTGCGGGTTGCCCATGGAAACGGGCACCAGCATCACGGTGGCGCTTTGCGACTGTGGCTCCAGCTGCACCGGCCATTGCTGCGCGCGGTGTTGTTGCGTGGGCGTGAGGCCGCTGCTGTCAAAAGGCACCTCGGCCGGGTTCAGGCGCGGCTGGCCCATGTTGACGGTGACGCGGCCATCGGGCATCAGCTCGGGCGCGATCACGCCTTTCTGGGTTTGCACGCGGATGGCTTTTTTGTCGGTCAGGCCCTTGTCAAAGACAAAGCGCGCAAAACAACGGGCGCCATTGCCGCATTGCTCCACCTCGCCGCCATCGGCGTTGTGGATGATGTATTCAAAATCGACCCCGGGCGCAGGCGCCTGGCGCACGGTCAGGATCTGGTCGGCGCCCACGCCAAAGTGGCGGTCGGCCAGAAAGCGGTACTGGTCAGCACGCAGGCCGAGCGGGCCGGCGGTTTCGTCCAGCACGACAAAGTCGTTGCCGGCACCTTGCATCTTGGTGAAGCGGATTTCCATACAGTGCATTATCGCCGCCTGGCGGCCTTGGCAACCAGCTTGGCGCGAATCCGCAATCCGCGTGACACAAAGCGGCCGCTGCTGTGTTGATAATGCGCAGATGACCCGCACCAGCCAGCTTCTCCATGCGCAGCGCGAGCCCGTGCCTGCGCGTGCTGCCTCTTCCGCCCTGTTTTTGCGCGATGCGCCCGACCCGAACGGCGCCGCCGGTGCCACGCGGCTGGAGGTGCTGATGTCGCGCCGATCCGACAAAGCACGCTTTGCGGCCAACCACTTTGTTTTCCCCGGGGGCTCCATCGATGCCGAAGACCGCCTGCACCACGAGCAACTGGCCAGCCGCCCGGCGCAGACGGCCGACGACCTGACCTATGCCCAGGCCGCCATCCGCGAAAGCATGGAAGAGCTGGGCGTGCTGCTGGCGCGCCACGCCGACGGCAGCTGGGCCACGCAGGCCGAGATTGCGCAGATCGACCGTGCACAGCCCCTGCTGCCGCAATGCGCCAAGCTGGGCCTGACGTTGGCAGCCGATGCACTGTGGCCGCTGGCGCGCTGGACGGCGGCGCTGGAGATTCCGATCCGCTTTGACGTGCCCTTTCTGGTGGCACGCATGCCCGAAGGCCAGACGCCAGTGACCGACGATGCCGAGCAGTTCGAGGCGCTGTGGCTGCACCCGGCCGATGCTTTGCAGCGCGCCGCGCAGGGCGAAATGACTTTGATGTTCCCCACACAGACCACCTTGGAGCGCTTGGCCCAATACCCAACAGTGCAGGCGCTGCTGGATGTGCTGCAGGCCTTGCCGCAGGGTGAGATGCTGTGGAAAACCTTGCCACGCGGCGGCATGGTGGCAGGCAAGGTACAGCGCTTTATGGAGCACCAAAGCGTGTACGGTGAGCTGGCCATGGTCTGCCCCGACGGCCAGTTGCACCACGCCGTGGGCTGGCAAAGCGAAGCGCCGGTGCCGCTGCTCAAAAACGTGATGCGCCTGACGGCCAATAACGGCGGCACCATGACTGGCCCGGGCACCAATACCTATATCTTGGGCGATGCGGCCACCGGCTACATCGTGGTGGACCCGGGCCCGCAGCCGCAAGCGCAGGACGATCAACACCTGGCGCGCATCATGGCAGCCACGGCTGGTGACATCCGCGCCATCGTCTGCACACATTCGCACCCCGACCATTCGCCGGGCGCAGCGCCGCTGCAAGCGCTGGTAGTGCAAGCGGGCTTTGCGCGGCCGGTGATCTGGGGCTTGCCTTCGGCCCCCACGGCACGGGCTGGCAGCCAGTTCAAACCCGAGCAAGAGCTGAGCGATGGACAAACCCTGGTGCTGCAACACCCCGAAGGCGCTGCGCACAGCCATACTTTGCGCGCCGTGCACACGCCCGGCCACGCCGCCAACCACCTGTGCCTGGTGCTGGAAGAAGATGGTTTGCTGCTGAGCGGCGACCACATCTTGAACGGCAGCACCACCGTGGTCGATCCGCCAGACGGCAATATGCGCCTGTACTTGGCTTCGCTCGACAAGCTGACTGCCACCTGCAAGGCGGGCGATATCGGCTTTATCTTGCCCGCGCACGGTTATGTGCTGGCGCAGCCGCTGCTGGTGATTGAGAAGCTCTACGCGCACCGCATGGCGCGCGAGGCCAAGGTCAAGGCCGCCATGGCGCAAAAGCCCGATGGCACGCCCGAAGACTGGGTGGCCATTGCCTATGCCGATACGCCCGAGAAACTGTGGCCGGTAGCCAAGCGCTCGCTGCTGGCGCATGTGGAGCATATTCGCGGGCTGTGAGCCGCCGCCCCAAAACACCAACGCCCTGAGGCCGTACCGGCCTGCAGGGCGTTGTTGCGTTTGGGGAAAGGCAGGTGCTCAGAGCTTGGGGATCTTGATGCGGCTGATCATCAGCGAGCCCGAGAGGGCGAACAGCAGCACCAGCGGGTGCAGGGTAAAGCCGCCGACCATCACTTTGCCGAACCACAGGTTGGCGCGGGTCGCATCCATCGCGGCGGCCAGCGCCAGAATGCCGACCAGCACGATGGAGGTGGGGATAGGCGTGCCTTCAAAGTATTTGACTTTGCCCGAAGGCCCTTCGGACAGCGCTTCTGCCGTCACGTTGTAGCGGGCCAGGCGCGACACGCCGCAGGCCACAAAGTAGCCCAGCACAATGCGATCCCACAGGCCTTGCATGCCGCAGGCGTAGGCAATGATGGCGGGCGCCACGCCAAACGAGATCACGTCGGCCAGCGAATCGAGCTCGCGCCCCATGGCCGACGATTTTTGCCGCCAGCGGGCAATGCGGCCGTCCAGCACATCAAAAATCAAAGCGGCCAGCACCAGGGCGGCGGCAAAGTAGATGTGGTGGTGGTCGCTGGTTTCGAGAAAGCTCATCGCTGAAAACAGCGCGCCCACGCCGCAGACGGCATTGCCCAGCGTGAACCAATCGGCCAGATGGAACTCGCGGACCATGGAAAAGCGTTTGACAGGACTATTCATCTTTCCATTATGAGAGCGGCGCGGCCGCCGCAGCGGGCAAAAAGCCGCGAAAACTTGTCGCCATCAGCCGCTCAGACGCCGTCGGTCTGCTCGCTCACCGTGGTGATCGCATAGCCTTTGCTGCGTAATTGCTGGCCGGGCGCCTCAATGCCGTATTGCGGCCAGCTGGAGGCGTGCTCGTCCAGCTCGATATCGCGCGCCTCGTCGTGCCAGTCGTAGTTGCTCACCTCTTCGGGCAGGATTTGGGCGTGGGGCACGGCCAGGTGCGAGAACTTGCCGTGGCCTTCGGCGCGGCGAAAAACGTCGATACGCATGCAGACATCCTTTCGAAAAATGACAACGGTGCAGGCTTGTCAATCTAAAGCGCTGCAAGCGCGCGGCTCGTAGGAGAACGGCGCTTGGGCTGGCAGCGCCAAAGCCCTGACCGGCTGCACCAGCATGGCGGGCTGCGTAAAATAGCGGCATTCGCTTGCCATGCAAGCGCTAAAAGCTCCTTTTTATATAGCAAGCGCCGCTCGCCTTCTGGTTGCCCGGCGCTTTGCTGCATTGCCGCACCATGGAAACCCACGACCAAGACCCCTCGGCCATCCGCCTGTCCAAGCGCCTGGCGGCCGACATCGGCTGCTCGCGTGCCGAGGCCGAGCACTATATCGACGCCGGTTTTGTCAGCGTTGATGGCCAGGTCGAAGACACGCCGGGCGCCCGCGTTCGGCCAGAACAAAGCGTGGCGCTGCTGCCTGGCGCCAACCTCAAGCCGGTGCAGCCCGTCACGCTGCTGCTGCACAAGCCGGCTGGTTACAGCCTGCACGCGCCGCAGGCTGGCCGCACTGCGCCCAGCGCCCTGGAGCTGCTGGTGCCCGAACATTTGGCCCAGGTGGATACACCGCAGCCGGTGGTGCCGCTGCCACGCCATTTCCGCCACCAGCAGTTTTTGCTGCCCATGCCGCGCGCGGCCAGCGGTCTGGTGGTGTTCAGCCAGGATCCGCGCATTCTCCGCCGCCTCAGCGAAGACGCCGATCTGGTGGAGCAAGAGTGCTTGGCCGAGGTGCGCGGCCAGATGATCGAAGACGGCTTGGCCTTGCTCGCCAACGGCCTGTACGTGGAGGGCGAGCGCCTGCCGCACATCAAGGCCAGCTGGCAGAACGAAACCCATCTGCGCTTTGCCATGAAGCGGGTGGCGCCCGAGTGGATTGCACCCATTTGCGCCGAGTTGGGCCTGGAGCTGGTGTCGCTCAAACGTTTGCGCATTGGGCGCATCTCGCTGGGCAAGCTGCCCGAAGGCCAGTGGCGCTACCTGCAAGGCTTTGAGCGCTTTTGAGCGCCTGGTTACAGCGGCAAGCAGGTCGCCTGGGTGTCTGCAGAGTCTCTGATTGCTATTGATTTAATAGCTTCTGACGCTTGCTGCGTTTGTCCAAGCGCTGAAAAATCCATGAATCACCTTACTGGGCAAAGCGTGCCACAATAGCCCGCTTCGCCAGCGCCCGGCAGGCCGCAGGCCGGGCTTGAGAATGCGCGCAGTGCCTCCATATATAGAGGTTTGAAGCGACGGCTCCAACGCTCGGCTCTCCAGCAAACTGCCCAGGGCTGCGGCCAATGCGGCCAGCAACCGCCGCCTCGTGTGTAACTTTCAGGTGTTTTATGTCGCTAATTCCAGTCACGATTCTTACGGGTTTTTTGGGTTCGGGAAAAACCACGCTGCTCAAGCGCGTGCTGAACGAATCGCATGGCATGAAGATTGCCGTGATCGAGAACGAGTTCGGTGAGGAAAACATCGACTCGGACATCCTCAAGACCGAATCCAAAGAGCAGATTCTGCAGATGAGCAACGGCTGCATCTGCTGCACCATCCGCGAAGACCTGCGCGAGGCGCTGCAACTGCTGGCCGCCAAGCGCCGCAAAGGCTTGGTGGATTTTGAGCGCATCGTCATCGAAACCACCGGCCTGGCCGACCCCGGCCCGGTGGCGCAGACCTTCTTCATGGACGATGAGATCGCCGAGACCTATTTGATCGACTCGATCATCACCCTGGTGGACGCCAAACACGCCAACCAGCAGCTCGACAACCGCCAGGAAGCACGCCGCCAGGTGGGCTTTGCCGACCAGATCTTCCTGTCCAAGACCGATCTGGTAACCGAGGCTGAGAAGAACGAGCTGGTGCACCGCCTCAAGCACATGAACCCGCGCGCCCCGATCCGTGCCGTGCATTTTGGCGATGTGCCGCTGAAAGAGGTGTTCGACCTGCGCGGCTTCAACCTGAACGCCACGCTGAACATCGACCCCGATTTCCTCAAGGCCGATGAGCACGACCATGACCACAGCCATTGCGATCACGAGCACGGCCAATGCGAGCACGACCACGAGCATGGCCATGATCACCAGCATGAACACGGCGAGCACTGCGACCATGAGCATGAGCATGGCGAGCACTGCAACCACCCGCACCACCACCATTACGACGACGATGTGAAGAGCTTCGTCTACAAGACGGACAAAGCCTTCGATCCAGCGAAACTGGAAGACTTTTTGGGCGCTATTGTGAACATTTATGGCCCACGCATGCTGCGCTACAAAGGCGTCTTGGCAATGAAGGGCACGAACCGTAAAGTCATCTTCCAGGGCGTGCACCAGTTGATGGGCAGCGATCTGGGCCCGGAATGGGCGGCGGACGAGCAGCGCCAAAGCAAGATGGTCTTCATTGGCATTGACTTGCCTCAAGACATCTTCCGCCAAGGTTTGGACCAATGCGTGGTGGCTGCCTGAGGCTCGCCCCAGCGGCCGCGCTGCAAGGCCGGGCAAACCCCGGCGTTGCAGCAGGGCCGCAGTGACTTGTTGCTTGGCACGAATGGCATATACAATCGCGGCCCAAAATACAGCAAAGCGGGGCGCGTGACGAAACGCGGCATCTGCAGCTCGTGAAGGCGAGATGGGATTTGGAGGACGCCACAGCTGCCCTGACCAGGGTTTGCAGCTGGGGCGTGGCAGGAGAAGGAGGCTTGTGCAAGCAGGCGGCGCCACTGCAAGGCAGGGGCGAAGGCTGACAAAAGCGGAGCGGCAGCTGCCAGGCGGCAGGCCTCCGAACCCGGTCCGGGTTTGCCAACCCGGGTAAATGAGCAGGGCGCTGAACTTGTGTCACGCGGCGCCTTTTGTAACGCGGCGGGATTCCGCCACATGGATGAACTGCACTAGCCAGTCGAGAGAACTATGCCAACTACAACGCAAACCCCCCCTAAGCGCGATGCCAAGCTGGCCAATGCCTGGAAGTCGAAGCCGGCAGAGGCCCTCACGGACGAAGAAGTGCTGGCCATGTCCGAGAACGACTACATGAACGAGGCGCAGCTGGCGTTCTTTCGCAACAAGCTGGTGGAGCTGAAAAAAGGCATTCACCTGAACGCGGACGCCACGACCGAGAACCTGCGCGAAGACACCGTGGTGGTGCCTGACCCGGCCGACCGCGCCACCATCGAAGAAGAACACGCCCTGGTCTTGCGCACCCGCGACCGTGAGCGTAAGCTTTTGAAAAAAATCGACCAGTCGATTGCCCGCATCGATGCTGGCGATTATGGTTACTGCGACGAAACCGGCGAGCCCATTGGCGTGGGCCGCCTGCTGGCGCGCCCCACGGCAACCTTGTCGCTGGAAGCCCAGCAGCGCCGCGAACTGAAGCAAAAAATGTTTGGCGATTGAAGCTGCAAGCACAGCAGCAGGCCGGACAACACAGAGGGAGAAAGCATGAGTGAGGCGGAAAAGCCGAGCAGGGGGTTGTTGTCCAAAGTCGTGCGCTTTGTGACCAAACCGACCACGCAGTGGTCGGAGTTGGACAAAACGCCCGATGCTGAAAACACGGAAGAGCAGCTCTCCAAGCAAGCGCTCAAAGAGATCATGGAGCGCAAGCGGCGCAATGATTTCGTGCGCAAGCTGGAGTTTGATCAGCTGCGCAAGATCCGGCGCGAAGCCAACAAATCCACCGGCTCCGCCGAAGGCCTGGGCGCTCGCAGCTCCTCGGCTATTCTCGAGGCCGCCATGGCCGATGATTCGCTCTCGTCCAAGAGCGCCAAGCCGGTGCACCCGGCCAACACCATCGAAAAGATCAACGAGATCGAGCAGCAGATGTCCAAGCAGTGGTGGGCCGGCGAAGGCCAGCCGCCTGCAGCGCCTGCGGTGACCGATGGCGAAACCACCGCTCCCGTGCCGCCAGGCCCGACTTCTGCGCCGGTTCCGGCTGAAGCCGTGATTTCCGCTCCCACGCCGCTGCAAGCGCAAGCCGCCCCTGCGCCGGTAGCCCCTGCCGCTTTGGCGCCGGCGGCGTTTGACGAGCAGGTCGAGTCTGGTCGCTTTATCCATGACGTGGATCTGGAAGAGGCCGCCGTGCTGTACGCCAATGGCGATACCGCTGGCGCCGAGGCCTCGTTGCTGGCCCTGGTGCAGCAGCGCAGCGGCGATCTGATGGGTCAGCTGACCGTCTGGCTCACCTTGTTCGATCTGTACCGCGCCACCGGCGACCAGACCAAGTTCGATTTCCATGCCATCGAGTTCGCCAGCAAATACGGCCGC
The DNA here is from genome assembly GCF_043359985.1 of Comamonas trifloxystrobinivorans. Lineage (NCBI taxonomy): Bacteria > Pseudomonadati > Pseudomonadota > Betaproteobacteria > Burkholderiales > Comamonadaceae > Comamonas > Comamonas trifloxystrobinivorans. The sequence goes on along the minus strand of NZ_JBHZGV010000001.1, from coordinate 363,303 downwards.
TCGGCCCCGGTATGGTTCTCCATGCCCGAGCAGTTGGGCGCCAAAGCCCAGGCGGAAGAAGCCGCAGGCGCCGCCCGCAACCTGAACTGGCAGGCGCCGCCAGCGCTGAGCGCGGCCGCCTTGGCCGGCTTGCAAGGCAATCTCAAGCGCTTTGCACCACCGTGGACGCTGAACTGGTCGCGCGTGACCGAGGTGCGCGACGAGGTGGTTACGCCCTTGCTCACCTTGTTCCGCTACTGGGCAGAGCGGCCCGAGGTACGCGTGACCTTTGTCGGCACCGACAAGCTGCTGGCTTTGCTGGAGAGCGAAACCCCGGTGGGCGACAAATCCATTGCCGAAGACCGCTGGTCGCTGCGCATGGCGCTTTTGCGCCTGATGGGCCTGGAGCTGGATTTTGAAGCCGCTGCACTGGATTACTGCGTGACCTACGAGGTCTCGCCGCCTTCCTGGATTGCGCCCAAGCTGGAGTTCTCAAGCGACAGCCAACGCAGCCCGGCCAAACCGGTGCTCGATTCGCTGCTGGCGCCTTCGGAGCTGCCCGACATGAAAAAGCCATCGACTGTCGATGGCCCGCACGGCGTGCTCGAAGGCATTGTCGAAGGCGATGCCACCGCCCTGCTGGAGCCGTACACGCCGCTGGTCGAACCCGGCCGGCCATTCACGGTGCGCTGCGATCGCCTGATGCGCATCGATTTCGTCGCCGCCGGCTCGGTGCTGAACTGGGTAGCCGAGTGCCAGCAGAAGAACGCCCTGGTGCGCTTCAGCAACCTGCACCGCCTGAATGCGGTGTTCTTCAACCTGATCGGCATCAACGAGCATTCCATCGTCAATCAGCGCGAAAACTGAGCGTTGCCCGGCCACCTCACAAAAAACGCACTATGAGGTGCGTTTTTTTATGGCTTTTATTCATGGGTGCCCGTCTTGGAAAGGCAGATAGGGCCTCCATATAGGCCTGACTATGGAACAGTATCACGGCACAACCATCCTCAGCGTGCGGCGCGAAACCCCGCAAGGCATCCAGGTCGCTATCGGCGGCGACGGCCAGGTCACCCTGGGCAATATCGTGGTCAAGGGCACGGCGCGCAAGGTGCGCAAGCTCTACAACGGCAAGGTGCTGGCAGGTTTTGCCGGGGCCACGGCAGATGCTTTCACCCTGTTCGAGCGCTTTGAGGCCAAGCTCGACAAGCACCAGGGCCAGCTGACGCGGGCGGCCATTGAGCTGACCAAGGACTGGCGCACCGACCGCGTGCTGCGCCGCCTGGAGGCCATGCTGGCGGTGGCCGACCACAGCGCCTCGCTCATCATCACCGGCAATGGCGATGTGCTGGAGCCCGAGCAGGGCATTGTGGCCATTGGTTCGGGTGGTGCCTATGCGCACTCGGCCGCCAAGGCCTTGCTGAACAACACCGATCTGTCGGCCGAAGAAGTGGTGCGCAAATCGCTGGGCATTGCCGGCGAGCTCTGCATTTACACCAATATGCACCACACGATCGAGACGCTGTAAGCGCATAACGACTCACTGGATTGATAGCTATCAGCGCTTGCCTGGCGGGCGCTCAACCGGAATTTGCCATGTCATCGATGACACCCCAGGAAATCGTTTCCGAACTCGACAACCATATCGTCGGCCAGAACCAGGCCAAGCGTGCCGTGGCCATTGCGCTGCGCAACCGCTGGCGCCGCCAGCAGGTCGCAGACGGCCTGCGCCAGGAAATCACGCCCAAGAATATTCTGATGATCGGCCCCACCGGCGTGGGCAAGACCGAGATCGCCCGCCGCCTGGCCAAGCTGGCCGATGCGCCCTTCATCAAGGTGGAGGCCACCAAGTTCACTGAAGTGGGTTATGTCGGCAAGGATGTGGACGCCATCATCCGCGATCTGGCCGAAGTGGCAATCAAGCAGACCCGCGCCTCTGATGTGAAAAAGCTGCGCGCCCGCGCCGAAGATGCGGCCGAAGAGCGCATTCTCGATGTGCTGCTGCCACCCGCCCGCACCGGCGAGGCCGCGCCTGACAGCAATACGCGCCAGATCTTCCGCAAAAAGCTGCGCCAGGGCGAGCTCAACGACAAGGAGATCGAGATTGACCTGGCCGAGGCCAAGCCGCAGATCGAGATCATGGGTCCGCAGGGCATGGAAGAGATGGCCGAGCAGTTGCGCGGCATGTTCAGCCAGATGGGCCAGGAAAAGCGCAAAACGCGCAAGCTCAAGATCGCCGAGGCGCTGCAACTGGCCACGGACGAAGAGGCCGCCAAACTGGTCAACGAGGACGACGTGAAATCCCGCGCCATCGAGAACCTGGAGCAGAACGGCATCGTCTTTATCGACGAAATCGATAAGGTGGCCGCCCGCCAGGAAAGCAGTGCTGCCGACGTTTCGCGCCAGGGTGTGCAGCGCGACCTGCTGCCTTTGGTGGAAGGCACCACCGTGTCCACCAAGTACGGCATGGTCAAGACCGACCACATTCTGTTCATCGCCTCGGGCGCTTTCCACCTGGCCAAGCCCAGCGATCTGATTCCCGAGCTGCAAGGCCGTTTCCCGATCCGGGTAGAGCTGGAATCGCTGTCGGTGCAAGACTTTGAGGCGATTCTGACGCAGACCCACGCGTCGCTGGTCAAACAATACCAGGCACTGCTGGCCACCGAAGGCGTCACGCTGGATTTCCAGCCCGATGGCATCACGCGCCTGGCGCACATCGCTTTTGATGTGAACGAGCGCACCGAGAACATCGGCGCCCGCCGCTTGTCCACCGTGATGGAGCGCTTGCTGGAAGAGGTGAGCTTTGACGCCGTCAAACTGGACGGCCAGAGCGTGCGCATCGATGCAGCCTACGTTGACGGCAAGCTGGGCTCGCTCAGCAAGAACGAAGACCTCTCGCGCTATATTTTGTAGAGCAAATCGCCGGTATTCCGGCGTATGATTTCGTACAGCGCTCGCCACAAGTTGGCGGGCGCTTGCTTTTATGGTGGTGATTGGTTTTTCGTTGTCGATACCTATTGTCAATTTGTAACTAAACGCTTTTGTGTTTCAGCACAAAGCATGCCAAAACTGCTGAGAGTCTGGATACAGAGCTGAAGCTAAGTGCTTATGAATTAACAATAATTTTTTATCGAAAATGCTTGCAATGCTCGGATAAGTCCTTGATTTATTTGTCTTTTCATTGCAAATGATTGTGGGGCTGATTGGTCGCCTGGGTAATTCCTGCTACAGTGGGGAAAAGTGCAATTTTGTGGGAGAAAGTGCACTTTCCAACCTCTAACCAGCCATAAAGACCAGCCGTGTTCCAGGGAGCCTCTTCACTCAGCCTTGATGCCAAGGGTCGGTTGTCGATACCGACCCGGCATCGTGACGCGCTGGTGCAAGCGGGTGGCCCGGTCACCATCACGCGCCATCCCCATGGCTGCTTGATGATTTTCCCCAAGGACGAGTGGGAAGTGTTCAGTGCCCGCATTGCCAAGCTGCCGCTCGATGCACAGTGGTTCAAGCGCATGTTTCTGGGCAATGCCATGGAAGTGGAGCCCGATGCCACTGGCCGCGTGCTGGTGTCGCCGGAGCTGCGTGCAGCCGTCGGTATTACCAAGGACGCGATGCTGATGGGCATGGGCAGCTATCTGGAGTTGTGGGACAAGGCGACCTACGACGCCAAGGTGGCGGCGGAGCTGGAAAAGATGACGCCTGAGGCGTTGAAAGATTTTGCATTCTGAGGTGCGTGTGGAAACCAAGAACTACCAACACACCACCGTCTTGCTGCAGGAGGCGGTTGACGCGCTCTTGCAGGCGACAGTGGGACCAGAGCCGGTATTTGTAGACGGCACTTTCGGCCGGGGCGGGCATTCGCGCCGCATCCTCTCGCAACTGCCGCCCGCTGGGCGGCTGATTGCTTTCGACAAGGATGTCGAGGCGATTGCCGAGGCCGGCCGTATTGATGACCAGCGTTTTTCGATTCGCCACGAAGGCTTCAGTCATCTGGCCGATTTGCCAGCCGGCTCGGTAGCTGGCGTATTGCTGGATCTGGGCGTGAGCTCGCCACAGATCGACTCTCCCGCGCGTGGGTTCAGCTTTCGCTTCGACGGCCCACTCGACATGCGCATGGATACCACCCGGGGCCAAAGCGTGGCCGAGTGGTTGCAAGAGGCGGAAACACAGCAGATTGCGGAGGTGATACGTGACTTCGGTGAAGAACGGTTTGCTGGCCCCATTGCAAAGGCGATTGTTGCGCGGCGGGAGGCTGGCACGCCAGTTGCCACCACTGCCGATCTGGCCGAGCTCGTGGCTGGCGCAGTCAAGACCCGCGAGGCTGGGCAAAACCCTGCCACGCGCACATTCCAAGCTTTTCGGATTTTCATCAATGCCGAGCTGGAGGAGCTCGAGCAGGCGCTAGCGGCCAGCCTGCGCGTGCTGGCGCCGGGCGGGCGCCTGGTGGTGATCAGCTTCCACTCGCTGGAAGACCGCATCGTCAAGCAATTCATCGCCAAGCACTCCAAGGAAGTGTATGACCGCCGCGCGCCGTTTGCGGCACCGCAGCCCATGCGGCTGAAGGCGCTGGAGCGCCTCAAGCCCAGCGAGGCGGAAGTCGAGGCCAACGCTCGCGCACGCAGTGCGGTGATGCGCGTGGCTGAACGTACCGAGGTGGCTGCATGAAGACGCAAGCGCTGGTCACCCATGGCAAGAAAGGATATCTGTGCTGCTGCGCCTGAATATCCTCTTGCTCATTGTGACCATCGTCAGTGCCATGGCGCTGGTGCAGTCGCAGTATGAATCGCGCAAGCTGTTCACCGAGCTCGATCACACGCTGGCGCAGGCGCGCCAGCTGGAGACCGACCAGCAGCGCCTGCAGGTGGAAAAACGCGCCCAGGCCACACCGCTGCGCCTGGAGCAACTGGCGCGCGACAAGATCGGCATGCAAACGACCACGCCAGCCGTGACGGTGTACGTGCAAGAGCCGGGAGCTGCCCGATGAGCAAGGACATGCGCTACTCCACCAGCCCCTTGCTGGCCGAGCGCACGCCCATGTGGCGCAGCCGCTTCATCATGCTGGCGCTGGCTGCCGGCTTCATGATTTTGATTGGCCGCGCTGCCTATGTGCAGGTGATTGGCAACGACTTTTTCCTGCGCCAGGGTGAAGTGCGTTTTGCGCGCACCATCGAGCTGCCCGCCAACCGCGGCCGCCTGCTCGATCGCAATGGGCTGATTCTGGCTTCCAGCGTGCCAGCGGCCAGCATCTGGGCAATTCCGGAAGACGTGGACCAGAACGACCCGGCCATCAAGGCCAAGCTGCGCGAGATCGCCAAGCTGATGAACATGCCTTATGCACAGCTCGATGCCAAGCTGGCCGACGAGGACAAGAGTTTTGTCTGGGTCAAGCGTCAGTTGGATTGGGACATCGGCCAAAAGATCAAGGCGCTCGATGTCAAAGGCATCTACCTGCGCAAGGAATACAAGCGCCAGTACCCCGAAGGTGAATCGGCCGCCCACGTGGTGGGCTTTACCAATGTGGAAGACCATGGCCAGGAAGGCATGGAGCTGGCGTTTGACAAAGAGCTGGCTGGCAAGGCCGGCTCGCGCCGCGTGATCAAAGACCGCCTGGGCCGCGTCGTCGAAGGCGTGGGCGTGGAAACCCCGCCGCAAGAGGGCCAGGACATCCAGCTGTCGATCGACAGCAAGGTGCAGTTCTTTGCCTACCAGAAGCTGCGCGACCAGGTGGCTGCCTTCAAGGCCAAGGCCGGCAGCGTGGTGGTGCTCGATGCCCACACCGGCGAAGTGCTGGCGCTGGCCAACTTCCCCAGCTACGACCCGAACAACCGCCTGCGCCTGACCGGCGAGCAGCTGCGCAACCGCGCCATCACCGACACCTTCGAGCCCGGCTCGACGATGAAGCCCATCACCATCGGCACCGCGCTGGAGTTGGGCCGCGTCAAGAACACCACCATCATCGACACCTCGCCGGGCCGCTATGCGATCGGCGGGTTCACCATTTCGGATACGCACAACTACGGCGCCCTGACGGTGGATGGCGTGATCCAGAAGTCGAGCAATATCGGCTCGCTCAAGGTGGCGCAAAAAATGTCGCCGCAGGAGATGTGGAACGTGCACTCGGCGCTGGGCTACGGCCAGAAGCCGCAAATCGCTTTCCCGGGTGCGGCCAGCGGCCGCCTGCGCCCCTGGAAGAGCTGGAAGCCGGTCGAGCAGGCCACCATCTCCTACGGCTACGGCCTGTCGGCTTCGCTGTTTCAGATGGCGCGCTCCTACACCGTGTTCTCGAACGACGGCAATGTCATCCCCGCCACCATGCTCAAAACCCAGGGCCGTCCCGCAGGCACGCCGGTGTTCTCTAAAAAGACCGCCGAGCTGGTGCGCCACATGCTGTGGCTGGCGGCCGGCCCAGGTGGTACGGGCCAGAAGGCGCAGACCGTGGGCTACTCGATTGGTGGCAAGTCCGGTACGGCTCGTAAGCAACAGGGCAAGGGCTATGCCGTGGGCAAGTACCGCTCGTGGTTCACCGGCATCGCGCCGATCGAAAACCCCCGCATCATCGTGGCCGTCATGATCGACGAGCCCTCGCAAGGCAGCTTCTACGGCGGTACCGTGGCCGGCCCCGTGTTCAGCGAAGTGGTGCAACAAACCCTGCGCCTGATGGGCGTGCAGCCGGACATGTCGGTCAAGCCGCAAATCACGGCGCAAGAAGTAGAGGAGCAACCGCTATGAGCGCAACGCCTCTGCTCTTGAATAACGCAGACCAGGCTGTGGCCTGGTTGCGCACTCGTGTCACCACCGGCACTTTGCAGACCGACAGCCGCAAGGTCCAGCCCGGTGATGCCTTCATCGCATGGCCAGGCGGTGTTACCGATGGCCGCGCCTATGTGGCGCAAGCGGTGGAGCGCGGTGCAGTGGCTTGCCTGGTAGAGCTGGCCGGCATGGAACAGTTTGCTCTGCAAGGCCTGCCCGTGGCAGCCATGCCGGAGCTCAAAGCCGCTACCGGCCTGATCGCCGACGCTTGGTTTGCGCAGCCCAGCGCGGCGCTTGATGTGCTGGCCGTTACCGGCACCAATGGCAAAACCAGCATCAGCTGGTGGCTGGCGCAGGCCGTTACGCACTTGTGTGAGGCTGGTGTACTGTCGCACCGTGGCAGTGCCATGGTGGGCACGCTGGGTGTGGGCGTTCCGCCGCACAGCCTGGATGTGACCGGCATGACCACGCCTGACCCGGTTTTGCTGCAACGCGCTTTCCGCGGCTTTGTCGATGCCGGTTATGGCGCCTGCGCTATCGAGGCATCGTCCATCGGCATCGTCGAGCACCGCTTGGCTGGCACGCGTATCAAGCTGGCGCTGTTCACCAATTTCACGCAAGACCATCTCGATTACCACGGCAGCATGGAAGCCTACTGGGCCGCCAAGCGCGAGCTGTTTGCCTGGCCCGGCCTGCAGGCGGCCGTTGTGAATATCGACGACGCCAAGGGCGCGCAGCTGGCGCAAGAGCTGGCTGGCTCTGCGCTGGATTTGTGGACCGTGTCGGTGCAGTCCGGCGTGGCTCGGCTGCAGGCGCAAAACATCCGCAGCGGCGATCGTGGTTTGGTGTTCGAGGTGGTGGAAGGTACTGCATCGGTCACCTTGCGCAGCCAGGTGATCGGCCAATACAACGTGCTCAATCTGCTGCAAGTGCTGGCCAGCCTGCGAGTGCTCGGCGCCAGCTTGCAGCAGGCTGTGGATGCTTGCGCCACCATGGCCGCCGTGCCGGGCCGCATGGAGCAAGTGGCCGAAGCGGGTGCGCCCCTGATTGCCGTGGATTATTCGCACACGCCCGATGCGCTGGAAAAAGCCCTGCAGGCCTTGCGCCCGCTGGCTGTGCAGCGCAGCGGCAAGCTCTGGTGCGTGTTTGGCTGCGGTGGTAACCGCGACGCCAGCAAGCGCCCCAAGATGGGCCGGATTGCGCAGGCCGAGGCCGACGAAGTGATCGTGACCAGCGACAACCCGCGCGGCGAGCAGCCGCTGGCCATCATCGACGACATCGTGCAAGGCATGGTGCAGAACACGCACTGGCATGTGCAGGCCGATCGCGCTGCCGCGATCGAAGAAGCCGTGCGCCGTGCAGCCAGCCAGGACGTGATCCTGGTCGCTGGCAAGGGACATGAAGATTACCAAGAGATCGCGGGCGTGAAGCACCCGTTTCTCGACACCGCGCAGGCCCGTGCCGCGCTGGTGAAGCGGAAAGACAACGTATGACAATGATGACCCTGCACCAGGCGCTGGGGTTCATCCAGCAACAACTGCCACAGGCCCGGCTGGTGGGCGATGGCGCTGTTGCGCTGCAACGCGTGCATTCGGATTCGCGCAGCTTGCAGAACGGTGATTTGTTTGTGGCGCTCCAGGGTGAGCGCTTTGATGGCAACCAGTTTTTGCCCCAGGCCCAGGCTGCCGGTGCGGCCGCTGCGCTGTGCAGCGCCGACCCAGGCGCAGCCGGCTTGCCCGGCATTGTGGTGCCCGACGCGCTCAAGGGCCTGGGCGCACTGGCCACGGGCTGGCGCAAGCAGTTTGCTTTGCCGCTGGTGGCGGTGACCGGCAGCAATGGCAAAACCACGGTCACGCAAATGATCGCGGCCATCTTGCGCGCCTACGCAGGCGATGCGGCCTTTGCCACGCGCGGCAATTTGAACAACGAAATCGGCGTGCCGCTCACTTTGCTGGGCTTGCAAGCCAGCCACCGTGTGGGCGTGGTAGAGCTGGGTATGAATCACCCCGGCGAGATTGCTGTGCTGGCCGCCATGGCGCAGCCGACAGTGGCCTTGGTCAACAACGCGCAGCGCGAGCACCAGGAATTCATGCACACCGTGGAAGCGGTGGCGCGTGAGAACGGCACGGTGCTGACCGCTTTGCCAGCAGATGGCGTGGCTGTCTTCCCGGCGGGTGACGAATACACCGCCCTGTGGCAAGAACTGGCTGGTGCGCGCAGCGTACTGCTGTTTGGCGAGCAGGCTGATGGCGCGCATGTGTTTGCCAGCGATGTGCGCTGGGGCGCAGGTGCTTGGTCGCTGCAACTGCATACGCCCGCAGGCAGCGCTGCTGTTCAATTGCAAATTGCTGGCCGCCACAACGTGCGCAACGCCTTGGCAGCTGCGGCTTGTGCCCATGCGGCCGGTGTGCCGCTGGCCGCCATTGCGCAAGGACTGACGGCGTTCGAGCCGGTCAAAGGCCGCTCGCGGGCTTTGGCGGTCCAACTGGCTGGCCGCAGCATTACGGTGGTGGACGATACCTACAACGCCAACCCCGATTCGGTGGCTGCCGCCATCGAGGTATTGCGTGAGCTGCCAGCACCGCAATTGCTGGTGTTGGGCGATATGGGCGAGGTGGGCGATAACGGCCCGCAGTTCCATGCCGAAGCTGGTGCCTTGGCTCAGCAAAAAGGCATTCCCCAGTTTTTTGCACTGGGCGACCAGTGCGCGTTTGCCGCTGCCGCGTTTGGCGGCTCGGCACGGCATTTCGAGAGTATGCAAGCGCTGCAAGCGGCAGTGTGCGCAGCCCTGCCTCTGGCAGGCAGTGTGTTGGTTAAGGGTTCGCGGTTCATGAAGATGGAGCAAGTAGTGCAGGCCATGCAGGCCCATGCAGACCAAGAGGCGAAAGCCTGCGGGGAGGCAGCATGCTGATCTTGCTCGCCAGCTGGTTGCAAAGCCTGTCGCCGGAATTCGGTTTTCTGCGCATCTTCCAATACCTCACCTTCCGCGCCGTGATGGCGGCGCTGACAGCGCTGATCATCGGCCTGGCCGCTGGTCCCAAGGTGATTCGCACCTTGAGCGCGCTGAAGATCGGCCAGCCGATCCGTGGCTACGCCATGCAATCGCATTTGAGCAAGAGCGGTACGCCCACCATGGGCGGCGTATTGATTTTGCTGTCCATCCTGATTTCGACCGTGCTGTGGTTCGACCTGTCCAACCGCTTTGTCTGGGTGGTGCTGGTGGTGACCTTCGGTTTTGGCGCGATTGGCTGGGTGGACGACTGGCGCAAGGTGGTCAACAAAGACCCCGAAGGCATGCGCTCACGCGAGAAATACATGTGGCAATCGATCATCGGCCTGGGCGCTGCGCTCTACCTGGTGTTCTGCATTTCCGAAAACACCAATGCCGAGGTCTGGAGCCTGTTCGTCAACTGGGTCAAGTCCGGTTTCTCGCTTGATCTGCCGCCCAAGGCCGGCCTGATGGTGCCTTTCTTCAAAGAAGTGAGCTACCCACTGGGCGTGCTGGGCTTTGTCATCCTGACCTATCTGGTGATCGTGGGCTCCAGCAACGCCGTCAACCTGACGGACGGCCTCGACGGTCTGGCCATCATGCCCGTGGTCATGGTGGGCTCGGCGCTGGGCGTGTTTGCCTATGTCACCGGCTCGATCAACTTCTCGCGCTACCTGCTGTTTCCGCACATTGGTGGCGCCGGTGAGTTGCTGATTTTCTGCTGCGCCATGCTGGGCGCCGGCCTGGCTTTTCTGTGGTTCAACACGCACCCGGCCCAGGTTTTCATGGGCGATGTGGGCGCGCTGGCTTTGGGCGGTGCGCTGGGCACCATCGCGGTGATCGTGCGCCAGGAAATCGTGCTGGCCATCATGGGCGGCGTGTTTGTGGCCGAGGCGGTGTCGGTGATGCTGCAGGTGATGTGGTTCAAGTACACCAAGAAGCGCTACGGCGAAGGCCGCCGCTTGTTGAAGATGGCGCCGCTGCACCACCACTTTGAAAAGAGCGGCTGGAAAGAGACGCAGGTCGTGGTTCGCTTCTGGATCATCACCATGCTGCTGTGCCTGATCGGCCTGTCCACTTTGAAGCTGAGGTAACACCATGCATACCGAAGACTTCAAACCCCAGACACCGCTGCCCGAGGATGCCATGCCTCCGGTGGCTGCGGCTGTGCCGGCTGTGGAAGCTGCTCACCACGATGCGCAAAATACGGATCAGCAAGTGCCTGCCACGGCTGAGCTGAATTCGGTGGTGCTTGCAGAGCCGGTGAGCGATGTGGTTGCCGATGCAGGCGCAGACACTGAAGTTGTTGCTGATGCTGATGCAGTAGAGGCAGTGGAAGAAGCTGAAGCGGTACCAGCGCCGGAGTCGGTCGCTGAGCCCGCTCCTGCCATGGCGCCGATCCCCGATGTGTCCACCTTGACGGCAGCCAAGGATGCCGCCGCTTTTGTGGCCCAGATTTTTGCCGACCCCAGTGTTTCGGATTCGGCGAGCAGCGAAGTTACCGCCGTCGAAGTGCCCGAGGCTGAGGCCGCGCCCGAGCTGCCGCCTGTGCCCGTGCTCTGGCCCCAAGGGCAAGAGCAGCATTTGCTCAACCAGCGCGTGCTGGTGCTGGGTTTGGGCGCTTCCGGTTTGTCGATGGCTCGCTGGTGCGTGCGCGCCGGCGCCGAAGTCATCGTTGCTGATACGCGCGAAACTCCGCCACAACTGGCACAACTGCAGGCTGAGCTGCCCAGCGTGCGCTTTGTCGCAGGCGAGTTCAGTGCGGCCTTGATCGACGGCCAAGGCATCAACGCCGTGTACCGCTCTCCCGGCCTCAGCCCGGCTGCGGTGGCACCGGTGGCCGATGCAGCACGCGCCATCGGTTTGCCGGTGAGCGGTGAGCTCGATCTGTTCTCGCTGGCGCTGCAAGGCCTGGCGCAAGCCCATGGCTACCAGCCCAAGGTGTTGGCAATCACTGGCACCAATGGCAAGACCACCGTGACTTCGCTGACCGGGCAACTGCTGGAGCACGCTGGTCTGTCGGCCGCAGTCGCTGGCAACATCGGCCCGGCCATGCTCGACACGTTGTCCGAGCGCATCGACGCACAGACACTGCCGCAAGCCTGGGTGCTGGAGCTGTCGAGCTTCCAGCTCGAAGACGCCCATGCTTTCGAGCCCACCGCCGCAACGGTGCTCAACATCACGCAAGACCACCTCGATTGGCACGGCAGCATGCAAGCCTACGCGGCAGCCAAGGCCAAGATTTTTGGCCAGCACGCGCTGATGGTGCTCAACCGCGACGACCGCGTGGTGATGGACATGCTGCCGCCGCCCGTGCGCGTCAAGCTGCAGCGCCCGCAACTGCGCGCCCACGTCACCTTTGGTGGCGACGCGCCCAGCCAGCCTGGTGATCTGGGGCTGGAAGTGGTCAACGGCATGGCCTGGCTGGTGCGCGCGCAAGACGATGGCAACAGTGCCAGCACCAAGCGCAACCAGAGCGCGGCAGACGAGTTGTTCCTGCAACGCCTGATGCCGGCGGATGCCTTGCGTATCCGCGGCCGCCACAACGCCATGAACGCTCTGGCTGCCTTGGCCTTGGGCCACGCTGCGGGCGCGGCTTTGGCGCCCATGCTCTACGGCCTGCGCGAATACCGGGGCGAGCGCCACCGCGTCGAGCCGATCGGCATCGTGGACGATATTGAATATTTTGACGACAGCAAGGGCACCAACGTCGGTGCCACTGTGGCTGCCTTGATGGGCCTGGGCGCTGAGCGCAAGATCGTGCTGATCTTGGGCGGCGACGGCAAGGGCCAGGATTTCTCGCCGCTGTCAGCACCTGTGGTGCGCTATGCGCGCGCTGTGGTGCTGATTGGTCGCGATGCGCCGCTGATCGAGGCCGCTTTGGCCGACAGCCATGTGCCGCTGCTGCACGCCAGCAGCATGGAAGAGGCGGTGCAACAAGCCACGCAAAAGGCCCATGCGGGCGATGCGGTGCTGATGTCGCCTGCCTGCGCGAGCTGGGACATGTTCAAAAACTACGCCTACCGGGCCGAGGTGTTCTGCCAGGCCGTGGCAGCCATCGCTGAGGACAAGGGCACGAGTCTGGAGGTGCAGCCATGAGCGTTGCTGACGGACTGCGTGGCAAATTCTCCGGCTGGTTCAAGCCAGCGGGCGAGAAACCGGTGGACATTCTGCCGGTGCGGGTGGGCGGCAACGAATACCGCCAGACACCCACCAACACCGCGAGCTTCTTTGGTGCCGACCAGGTGCTGATCTGGCTGGTGGTGGCCATTCTGTCCTGGGGCATCGTGATGGTGTTCTCGGCCTCGATCGCCATGCCGGACAACCCGCGCTTCGGCAAGATCGCGCACTACTACTTCTTCCAGCGCCACCTGTTGAGTGTGGGCTTGGGCTTTGTGGCGGCGGTGCTGGCTTTCCAGATTCCGATGAAGGTCTGGGAGCGCTGGGCGCCGTGGCTGTTCATCGGCTCGATCCTGATGTTGATCGCGGTGCTGATTCCGCACGTCGGCACGGTGGTCAACGGCGCGCGGCGCTGGCTGTCGCTGGGCATCATGAACTTCCAGCCTTCCGAGTTGGCCAAGATCGCCGTCATCATGTATGCGTCTGACTACATGGTGCGCAAAATGGAAGTCAAGGAGCGCTTCTTCCGTGCCGTGCTGCCCATGGGCTTGGCGGTGGGCATTGTGGGCGCTTTGCTGCTGGCCGAGCCGGACATGGGCGCCTTCATGGTGATCGCCGTGATCGCCATGGGCATTCTCTTTCTGGGCGGCGTCAACGCCCGCATGTTCTTCCTGATCGCACTGATTCTGGTGGCGGCTTTCGCGCTGATCGTGATGACCTCGGAATGGCGGCGCGAGCGCATTTTTGCCTACCTCGATCCCTGGAGCGAAAAGCACGCACTGGGCAAAGGCTACCAGCTGTCGCACTCGCTGATCGCCATTGGTCGCGGCGAGATCTTTGGTGTCGGCCTGGGCGGCAGCGTGGAAAAACTGCACTGGTTGCCCGAGGCGCACACCGACTTTCTGCTGGCCGTGATCGGCGAGGAGCTGGGCTTGGTCGGCATTGTGCTGTTGTTGGGCTTGTTCTTCTTCATGATCCGCCGCATTGTGGAAATCGGCCGCCAGGCCATCCGCATGGATCGCATCTTCTCGGGCCTGGTGGCGCAGGGCGTGGCGCTGTGGCTGGGTTTCCAGACCTTCATCAACGCCGGCGTGAACCTGGGCGCTTTGCCCACCAAGGGGCTGACCTTGCCGCTGATGAGCTTTGGCGGATCAGCCATTTTGATGAACCTGGTGGCGATTGCCATCGTGCTGCGCATCGACTGCGAGAACAAAGCCTTGAGTACCGGGGGGGCTCGTCCATGAGCAAGACCGCACTCATCATGGCTGGCGGCACTGGCGGCCACATTTTCCCCGGTCTCGCGGTAGCGCAAGAGCTGCGCGAGCGCGGCTGGACCGTGCATTGGCTGGGCGCGCCCGGCAGCATGGAAGAGCGCCTGGTGCCACCGCGTGGCTTTGCGCTGGAGCTGGTGGAGTTTTCCGGCGTGCGTGGCAAAGGCATGGCATCTTTGCTGGGCCTGCCCATGCGTTTGGGCAAGGCGCTGTCGCAAGCGCGGGCCGTGCTGCGCCGTGTCAAACCTGATGTGGTGGTTGGCATGGGCGGCTACATCACGGTGCCTGGCGGATTGGCTGCCGTGCTGGCCGGTGTACCCATCGTGCTGCACGAGCAGAACTCGGTGGCCGGCATGTCCAACAAGCTGCTGGCGCGTTTCGCCAAGCGCGTGTTCAGCGCATTCCCCAACGCTATTGCAGGCGGCAAGTGGGTGGGCAACCCTTTGCGCGCAGAGTTCACGCAGCAAGCAGAACCGGCCGCACGTTTTGCCGGCCGCAGCGGCCCGCTGCGTTTGCTGGTGGTGGGCGGCTCGCTGGGCGCCAAGGCTTTGAACGAAGTGGTGCCGCAAGCGCTGGCGCTGATCCCCGAGGCAACGCGCCCGCAGGTCACGCACCAAAGCGGCGCCAAGCAGATCGACGCATTGCAGACCAATTACACGGCGGCCGGCGTGCAAGCCACCTTGACGCCGTTCATCGACGACGCGGCGCAAGCCTACGCCGATGCCGATGTGATCGTCTGCCGCGCAGGTGCCAGCACGGTGACCGAGCTGGCCGCTGTGGGCGCTGCCGCAGTGTTTGTGCCTTTCCCTGCAGCGGTGGATGACCACCAGACGGCGAACGCCCGTTTCCTGGTCGATGCCGGCGCTGGCTGGCTGGTGCAACAAAGCGTGTTAAGCGCACAAAAGCTGGCTGAAATGCTAGAAAATATGCAGCGCTCCACGCTGGTGGAAAAAGCGCAAAAGGCGAAAACAATGCAGAAACTGGAAGCCGCACAAGCTGTGGCGGATGCTTGCGAGGAGGTGGCGCGATGAAACACGCCATCCAAAGAATTCATTTTGTCGGGATCGGCGGTGCCGGCATGAGCGGTATTGCCGAGGTTTTGCACAACCTGGGCTATGCGGTGTCGGGCTCGGACCTGTCTGACAGCGCCACGCTGCAACACTTGCGCCAGGCGGGCATCAAGACTTTTGTCGGCCACGATGCAGCGCATATCGAACAAGCGCAAGCGCTGGTCACGTCTACCGCCGTGCAGGCGGACAACCCCGAAGTGCTGGCCGCACGCGCCAAGAATATTCCCGTGGTGCCGCGCGCCCAGATGCTGGCCGAGCTGATGCGCCTGCGCAAAGGCATTGCGATTGCCGGCACGCACGGCAAGACCACCACCACCAGCCTGGTGACCAGCGTGCTGGCCGAGGCTGGTCTGGACCCGACCTTTGTGATCGGCGGCAAGCTCAACAGCGCTGGCGCGAATGCGCGCCTGGGCAGCGGCGAGTACATCGTGGTCGAGGCCGATGAGTCGGACGCGTCTTTCCTCAACCTGCTGCCGGTGATGGCGGTGGTGACGAATATCGACGCCGACCACATGGATACCTACGGCCACGATTTTGGCCGCCTGCAATCTGCGTTTGTCGACTTCCTCAACCGCATGCCGTTCTACGGCAAGGCGATTGTCTGCACCGACAGCCCGGCCGTGGCCGAGATCGTGGACCGTGTGGCCTGCTCGGTGCTGAGCTACGGCTTGAACGAAGGCGCACAGATCCGCGCCGTGAACGTGCGTGCCGACAACGGCCAGATGCATTTCACCGTGCAGCGGCGCACGCCCGAGGCTTTGCCTGATCTGGACGTGGTGCTGAACCTGCCTGGCGAGCATAACGTGCTCAACGCCTTGTCGGCCATCGGTGTGGCCATGGCGCTGGGTATTGACGACGCAGCGCTGCTGCGTGCACTGCAAGGTTTCAAGGGTGTGGGCCGGCGCTTTCAGCGCTACGGCGAAGCCCAGCTGGCCGATGGTGGCCACTTCACCGTGATCGACGATTACGGCCACCACCCGGTGGAAATGGCTGCCACCATTGCGGCCGCTCGCGGTGCCTTCCCGGGACGGCGTCTGGTGCTGGCCTTCCAGCCGCACCGCTACACCCGCACGCGCGATTGTTTTGAAGATTTCGTCAAGGTCATCGGCAGCGTCGACGCCGCTTTGTTGGCCGAGGTCTATGCCGCTGGCGAGGCGCCGATTGTGGCGGCCGACGGCCGTGCGCTGTCCCGCGCCGTGCGCGTGGCAGGCAAGGTGGAGCCGGTGTTTGTCGAGCAAATCGCCGATATGCCACAAGCCATTGCCGACCACGCCAAGGATGGCGATGTGCTGCTGTGCATGGGCGCGGGCACGATCGGTTCAGTGGCAGGCAAGGTGGTGGAATTGCTGGCGAGCCAGCAGCCAGGTGCGCAAAAGGGGAGCGCGGTATGAGCGAGAAGCAGATGCAAATTGATGTCAAGGCCCTGGGCAAAGTGGCGGTGTTGCTGGGCGGGAGCTCGGCCGAGCGCGAGGTGTCGCTGATGTCCGGCAAAGGCGTGTTGGCGGCCTTGCAATCCAAGGGTGTGGATGCACATGCCTTCGACCCGTCCGAGCAAGACCTGGGCGAGCTGCGCAAGCAAGGCTTTGCGCGCTGCTTTATCGCACTGCATGGCCGCCACGGCGAAGACGGCACGGTGCAAGGCGCGCTGGAGCTGCTGGGCATTCCCTATACCGGCCCGGGCGTGATGGCATCGAGCATCGCCATGGACAAGATCATGACCAAGCGCATCTGGCGCTTTGAAGGTTTGTCGACGCCCGAATGGCGCATGGCCGCCAGCGCGCAAGACACGCGCGATGCCTTGGCCGCGCTGGGCGCGCCGATGATCGTCAAGCCCGCCCGCGAAGGCTCGACCATCGGCCTGTCCAAGGTGAGCACGCCCGAAGAATGCGCCAAGGCTTACGAGCTGGCTTCGCGCTACGACCCGGAAGTGCTGTGTGAGCAGTTCATTGCTGGTGTGGAAACCACCTGCGCCGTGCTGGGCCAGGGGCGTGCGGCGAAGGCGCTGCCGGTGATCAAGATCGTGGCGCCCGAAGGCAACTACGACTACCAGAACAAGTACTTCACCGACACCACCCAGTATTTCTGCCCGAGCGAGCTGCCCGCAGCGCTGGAGAGCGAGATCCGCGAGCTGGCCGAAAAGGCTTTCCGCACGCTGGGCTGCCGCGGCTGGTCGCGTGCCGACGTGATGGTGCGCGCCTCGGACAACAAGCCTTTCCTGCTGGAGATCAACACCTCGCCGGGCATGACCGGCCATTCCCTGGTGCCGATGGCTGCCCGTGCCACCGGTTTGAGCTACGAAGACCTGTGCCTGCTGCTGCTGGCATCGGCCTCCACCGACGCCGCCCAAGGCGCGGAAAACTGAACAAAGGACTGAAGAGCCATGGAGCAGACCATGCCAGTGCCGTTTGACGTCAAGCTGATGAACATGCTGGCCACAGCCTTGTTCGTGGGCTGTGGCGCGCTCGTGCTGGCCGCTGGCGTGCGCTGGGCCATCCAGCACCCGGCGCTGAACATCAGCCGCATCGTGGTGCAGGGCGAGATGGAGCACAACAGCGCCGTCTCGCTGCAGGCCAATGTGATGCCGGCGCTCAAAGGCAATTTCTTCACCATGGATCTCGATGAGACGCGCAAGACGTTCGAGCAGGCGCCCTGGGTGCGCCAGGCCCGCATCAAGCGCGAGTTTCCGCACACGCTGTCGGTGACGATCACCGAGCAGGATGCGGCGGCCATCTGGGGAGCCGAGGGCGAATCGCGCCTGCTCAACAGCGATGGCCAGATGTTTGAAGGAGATTCTGCAGACCCGGATCTGCGCAGCCTGCCCCATTTGTCCGGCCGCACGGGCCGCTCGATGGAGGCGCTGGGCATGTTCCGGGCACTGGCCCCGGTTTTCGCCAAGATCGACAACCCCGTGGTAGCGCTCGACGAATCGAACAGCGGCAGCTGGCGCGCGACCTTGCAATCGGGCGCGGTGATCGAGATGGGCCAGGGCTCGCAAGCCGAGGTGAGCGAGCGCGTGCGCAAATTTGTCGAGTCGCTGCCGGAGGTGACCGGCATGTACAAGCGCAGTGCTTCGGCATTGCTTTCGGCCGATCTGCGCCATGCCGATGGTTATGCCGTGCGTATGCAGGGCGTGAGCACCGGCACGGCAGCAGCCACCAAACCAGCACCCAAAAAGTAAAACACACAGAGATGCGAAACATGAACCAACCCATTCACCCCATCAGCGAGGGCAACTGACCATGGCACGAGACAGCAAAGACGTAGTGGTGGGCCTGGACATCGGCACGGCCAAAGTCATGGTGGTGGTGGCCGAAGTGCTGGGCAGCGGTGAGCTGAAGCTGGCTGGCCTGGGCGTGGCGCCCAGCAACGGGCTCAAGCGCGGGGTGGTGGTGAACATCGATGCCACGGTGCAAAGCATTCAGCAGGCGCTCAAAGAGGCTGAGCTGATGGCCGATCTGAACATCCAGCGCGTCTACACCGGCATCACCGGCAGCCATATCCGCGGCATCAACTCGCAGGGCATGGTGGCCGTCAAGGACAAGGAAGTCTCGGCACTCGACGTGGCCCGCGTGCTCGATACCGCCAAGGCGATCAACATCCCGTCGGACCAGCGCCTGCTGCTGGTGGAGCCGCAGGAGTTTGCGATCGACGGCCAGGATGTGCGCGAGCCCATCGGCATGAGCGGCCTGCGTCTGGAGTCCAAGATCCACATCGTTACCGGTGCGCAAAGCGCGGCCGAGAACATCATCAAATGCGTGCGCCGCTGCGGCCTCGAAGTGGAACAGCTGCTGCTGAACCCGTTGGCATCGAGCCAGGCCGTGCTGACCGATGACGAGCGCGAACTGGGCGTGGCAGTGGTCGACATCGGCGCGGGCACGACCGATGTCTCGATCTTTACTGGCGGCGCTATTCGCCACACGGCCGTGATTCCGATTGCTGGCGACCTGATCACCAGCGACATCGCGATGGCGCTGCGCACGCCCACCAAGGACGCGGAAGACATCAAGGTCGAAAGCGGCTGTGCCAAACAGCTGCTGGCCGATCCGGACACGCAGGTCGATGTGCCGGGCCTGGGCGACCGCGGCCCGCGCCTGCTGTCCAAGCAAGCGCTGGCCGGTGTGATCGAGCCGCGCGTGGAAGAGATTTTTTCGCTGGTGCAGCAAGTCATCCGCGATTCTGGCTATGAGGAAGTGCTGTCGTCGGGCATTGTGCTCACCGGCGGCAGCGCTGTGATGCCGGGCATGGTCGAGCTGGGGGAAGACATCTTCCTCAAGCCCGTGCGCCGCGGCATTCCCAAGTATTCCGGCACCCTGGCCGAGATGGTGGCCCAGCCCCGTGCTGCCACCGTCATGGGCCTGCTGGAAGAAGCCCGCCTGGCGCGCCTGCGCGGGTACAAGGTGGCCCAAAAGAGTGGTTCAGTCAAAACCGCATTTGGGCGTTTGAAGGACTTTATTGTGGGGAACTTTTAACCATGCATGACAGCGTTTGTTGGCTGGCGCAAAGCAGCCCTCCAGTTGCCCGGGTGCACGATCCCTGGCGACCGATAGGGCCACCGAGAACCAGTTTTTTATTGAAGAGTGACTTAACCGTAACCCATTTTTTTAGTTTTGACGCGAGAGCGAGAGGAGCAGGCAATGACCATCGAAATGTATGAAGGCAACACGTTCAACCAGGGCACCCAGATCAAGGTGATCGGCGTGGGCGGCGGCGGCGGCAACGCGGTCGAGCACATGATCGCCAACAGCGTGCAGGGTGTGGAATTCATCTCGGCCAATACCGATGCGCAGGCTCTGGAACGCTGCCACGCGCACCGCGTCATTCAGCTGGGTGACACTGGTCTGGGCGCTGGCAGCAAGCCGGAAAACGGTCGCGAAGCGGCTGAATCGGCGATCGAGGACATCCGCTCGGCCATCGCCGGCTCGCACATGCTCTTTATCACCGCCGGCATGGGCGGCGGCACCGGTACCGGCGCTGCTCCCGTGATCGCCCGCGTGGCCAAGGAAATGGGCATTCTGACCGTGGGCGTGGTGACCAAGCCCTTCGAGTGGGAAGGCAAGCGCCGCATGGCCAACGCCGACGGCGGCCTGAGCGAGCTCGAAGCGAATGTGGATTCGCTGATCGTGGTGCTCAACGAGAAGCTGCTCGACGTGCTGGGCGACGACATCACCCAGGACCAGGCTTTTGCGCACGCCAATGATGTGCTGAAGAACGCCGTGGGCGGTATTTCGGAAATCATCAACGACCACGGCTACATCAACGTCGACTTTGCCGACGTGAAGACCGTGATGAGCGAGCCAGGCAAGGCCATGATGGGCACGGCCACCGCCAGCGGCCCCGACCGCGCCCGCATTGCGGCCGAGCAAGCCGTGGCTTGCCCGCTGCTGGAAGGCATCGATCTGTCGGGCGCCAAGGGCATTCTGGTGCTGGTGACGGCTACCAAGGACAGCCTGAAGCTGGCCGAATCGCGCCAGGCCATGAGCACCATCAACGCTTACGCATCGCCCGAGTCGCACGTGATCTTCGGCGCCGCTTACGACGAAACCTTGGGCGACGAAATCCGCGTGACCGTGCTGGCCACCGGCCTGTCGCGCCCTGCGGCCAAGCGCCAGCCGATGTCGGTCATCACCGGCAGCGTCGGCCAGCGTACCGGCACGGACGACATGCCTTACATCGCCCAGCCCATTGGCGGCGCAGGTGTTGTGAGCGGCATGCCTGCACCGGCAGCCGTGGCGGTGGGCAGCGGCTTTGCCAACGACTTCGCCGACAAGAAGACCCCTTCGGTCTGGCGCACTGGTCGCAACGCGGCATCGGCCCGCGTGGACGCCATGTCGTCCAGCGGCATGGAAGACCTGGAAATCCCCGCCTTCCTGCGCAAGCAAGCTGACTAAGCGCAAGCTTTGTAACCAGACGGACACACGCGCTGAAACCTTTGCCGGTTTCAGCGCGTTGTTTTATTCGGCCCTGGTGCACAGATCACGGCCAGAGGCAAGGCCTGCCGTTGCAGGCTTGAACTATGTGGGTGATTGGGATTTTGTTGTGCCAGCTGCACAGCGCCCAGCGTAAAATCAACAGCTTATGCTTCAGCAACGTACGATCAAGTCCTTGACCCGCGCCGTGGGCGTCGGATTGCACAGCGGGCAGCGCGTCGAATTGACGCTGCGCCCTGCGCAACCGAACACCGGCATCGTGTTCCGCCGCGTGGATCTGCCCGAGCCCGTCGATATCCCTGTCACCGCCGATGCGGTGGTGGATACGCGCATGGCTTCCACACTGGGCAAGGGCGACGTACGCATCCACACGGTGGAGCACGTGATGTCGGCCTGCGCCGGCCTGGGCATCGACAACCTGTACATCGATGTCACGGCAGAAGAAATTCCGATTCTCGATGGCTCCTCGGCCTCTTTCGTGTTTCTGCTGCAAAGCGCCGGCATTGAGCTGCAAAACACGCCCAAGCGCTTTTTGCGCCTGCTGCGCCCCGTGGAAATTCGCCAGGGCGAGGGCAACAGCCTCAAATGGGCTCGCCTGGAGCCTTACCACGGCTACAAGCTGCGCTTTGAGATCGATTTCTCGCACCCGGCGGTGGATTCCACCGGCCAAACCTTCGAGTTCGACCTAGGCACCGGCAACTACACGCGCGATATCGCCCGCGCTCGCACCTTCGGCTTCACCAAAGATGTTGAAATGCTGCGCTCCAATGGCCTGGCGCTGGGCGGTGGCTTGGACAACGCCATCGTCATGGACGACTACAAGGTGCTCAACAGCGATGGCTTGCGTTATGACGACGAGTTCGTCAAACACAAGATTCTCGATGCCATGGGCGATCTGTACATCGTCGGCCACCCATTGCTGGCCGCCTACAGCGCCTTCCGTTCGGGCCACGGCCTGAACAACCTGCTGCTGCGCGAGCTGATGCAGCAGCGCGACGCCTGGGACATGGTGAGCTTTGGCCATGTGCGCGAGGCGCCGCAAGGCTTCGCCCAGGCTGCCCTGGCCTGGTAAGGCGGCACGCCATGCTGCTGTTCCGCTGGATCTTCATGCTGCTGGTGCTGATGGCCGGCCTGAGCTTTTGTGTCTACCTCGGCACCGGCCAGCGCCGCTATCGCCAGTGGTCGCTCTTGCTGCTCAAATGGACGGTGATCGCCGGTCTGGCCTTTTTTGCCGTGCTTTTTGTTGGCCGCATGGTCTGATTGCACTTGAGCCACACAGGTAAAAACTCTGTAAATCTGGCGGCCGTCTCGCGAGCCCCCGAAAGCCTCAAGCTGGCTTGCGCAGAGCGTTAGCGCGCTTCTGCCATTGGTGCTATAACTTTACAAAGCAGCGCACCAGGTAAACCCAGACCTGCAGGGGTAAACCTGGCGCTTGGGCTTGACGTTGAATGTCCATGTCCTGGGCCTGGCTCCGTTGCCAGCTCCAGCTTTCCCGAAGAAAGGAAACGGTCATGAAAACACTGCGCCACACGTTCTCTGCCATCGCCGGTGGTTGGGGTCTGGCCCTGGCTTGTGCCATGGCAGTGAGCACGCCCGCCCAGGCCCAGCCCGATGGCCGCTACATGCACCAGCGCGATGGCCGCGGCCCCGATGGCAATGGCCCGCCCGGCCAACGCCGCCACTGGGACCGTGACCATGATCGCCGCCCTGAGTACCGCCCTGAGCGTCGCCCAGATTACAGGCACGACCGCCGTCCGCCACCGCCGGTGGTGGTGCATGAGCACCGCCGTCCACCGGTCTACGTGCCGGACCGCGGCCGTGGCGTAGGCCCGCGCCACGATTGGTACCGCGGCGGCTACGTGCCTGCGCCGTATCGCGGCTACAGCTATGTGGTGGGCGATTGGCGCGGCCACCGCCTGAGCGCGCCGCCACGCGGCTACCAATGGATTCAGTACGGTGGCGACTATCTGCTGATCGCCATCGGCACCGGCTTGATTGCGAATATTGTCTTCAATGCCTATTGAGCCCCTCAGAAGCGGCCATAATTCACGGCTCCACCGCTGCGCAAACTGAACCTTTGCTGGCGGAAGCCCTCCAAAGCTTACTTTGGTGGCTGCACCTGATGCCGAACACTGCTTCACGGGGTGATCGGATCCACGCATGAGGAGTAATGCAGCCGGCCAGACCTGTGCGCCTACGAAGTGCACAGGTTTTTTTTTGCCTGCTTGAAGCTGGGAGCTACCTTTTTTGGGTGGTGCTGTGCGAGGGGGGTGACGGAGTGGGCGCTCGTGCAGGCGTTGAAGGTTTTCGTTTTGGGGTGGCAATATGACCCCGGATGCGGCACTTCGCAGGCTTGCCATACCAGAGTATTGTCTGCGCCTGCGAAGCACCGCCTGCGGGGTCATCTTGCCATTGATGCGGTGATTTCGAGCGCTCTGCGCGCTGCTGGCGGGCGCTGTTTTAAATCCGGCGGGAGCCGTGTCCGGCGGGAGTGCTGCGCAGTGGTGAGCGAAGCAGTTTTGCTCAATAACTCCGCCCACCTTTGTACATCGCGTGCTGCTTGCGGTGCAGGGGGCTGACCTCGGCCATGCGGGCCATGGCGAGGCCGGCGTGGGCGTGGGTAATGGCCAGGCCCAGGGCGTCGGCGGCGTCGGTGCCGGGCAGGCCGGGCAGTTGCAGCAGGCGTTTGACCATTTCTTGGATCTGGTTCTTGGCGGCGCGGCCGTGGCCGACCACGGCTTTTTTCATTTGCAGCGCGGTGTATTCGGCCACCGGCAGGTTCTGCGACACCAGCGCCGTCAGCGCACAGCCCCGCGCCTGGCCCAGCAGCAGTGTGGACTGCGGGTTGACGTTGACGAAGACGATTTCTACCGACGCCATGTCGGGTTGGTAGCGTTGGCAGACTTCGGAGATGCCGTCAAAAATCATCTTCAAGCGGCCCGGCAGATTGCCCAACTCCAGCGTGGTAGTGCGGATGGTGCCGCTGGCCACGTACGACAGGCGCTGGCCGTTGACGTCGATGACGCCAAAGCCGGTGGTTTGCAAACCGGGGTCGATACCAAGAATTCTCATGAAAGTGCTTCAGCTTCGTGCCAACTGTCAGGGCAGTTCAGCATAGCGCATGCGGGCGGCAATCGTGGCTGTGCGGCGGTTCAGGTAGGCCGATTGCGGGTTCTTCTCGGCGCCCTTGGGGTTGGGCAGCATCACGGCCAGGCGCGCTGCTTCTTGTGTGTTGAGCTGTGCCGCGCTTTTGCGGAAATAGTGGCGGGCTGCCGCTTCGGCGCCAAAAATGCCGTCGCCCCATTCGGCGTGGTTCAGGTACAGCTCCAGAATGCGGCGCTTGCTCAGCGTGTACTCCAGCGTGTAGCTCAGCACCAGTTCCTGGCCTTTGCGCAGCATGCTGCGCTCGGACGAGAGCAACAGGTTCTTGGCCAGTTGCTGGGTGATGGTGGAGCCACCCACAATCTTGACCGGCTTGACGGGCACGGTGTTCGGATCAAAGGCCTCGCCCCGCTTTTTGGCCTGGGCTTCGGCACGGGCCACCGCTTTTTCCTGCTGCTGTTCGGCGCGCTCCTGCGCTTTGGCATTGCGCTCGCGGGCTTTTTCGATAGCGTCCCAGAGCACGCCGTCGTGGTTCACAAAATCATCGTCTTCCGAGGCGACAACGGCCCGCTTGAGCTGGTCGGAAATGCTGTCGTAGGGCACCCATTGCTGCTGCCAGTCCAAACGACCGTCGTGGCGGATCTGGCGCCAGGCTTCGCTGCGCTCAAACGCGGTGGAGGCGGGGTCGATATGCGCCATCAGCGCAATGCGGGCGACAAAAAACAGCTGCAAGCCTATGGCCAGCAGCACGGCCCAGCCTATCCAACGCGCAATCGCTTTCATGGTGGCGATGGTAAAGCAAAGCCTCAGTGCGCGGCGATCTCGGCGCGCACTTGCGCCAGCACCGGCTGCGAAGGCGGGCGCACGCCGCGCCACAGCAAAAAGGCTTCGGCGGCTTGCTCTACGAGCATGCCCAGGCCATCGCGGCCCACGGCGCCATGCTGTGCCGCCCATTGCAAAAATGGTTCGGCGGCCGGGCCATACATCATGTCGTAGACCAGGGTGCCGGCGCGCAGTACCTGCGCAGACACGGGGATAGCAGCGCCTTGCAAGCTGCTGGCGGTGGCGTTGATCACCACGTCGAAGCTGCCTGGCAAAGCCGATGTATCCAGCGCCAGCAATTCAGTGGCGTGCAGGGCGGAGATATCCAGATGCTGTTCCACCAGCGCTTGGGCTTTGCTGTGCGTGCGGTTGCACACTACCAATTGCGCAGGTGCTTGCTCCAGCAGCGGCGCCAGTGCGCCAGCCGCAGCGCCACCGGCGCCCAGCAGCAACGCGCGCTGGCCGCGCAAAGGCACGCCGGCATTGCGTGTGATGTCGGCCACCAAACCCAGGCCATCGGTGTTGTCGGCGTGGATGCGGCCGTCTGCGCCCACCACCAAAGTATTGGCAGCACCACAGCGTGCTACGCGGTCGCTGCGTGTGTCTGCCAAGCGTGCAGCATCCAGTTTGAAAGGCACGGTCACGTTCATGCCGCGCGTGCCGCCGGCCACCAATTGGCGCAAGGCCGTTTCAAAGCCGTCGAGTGGCACCAGTTCGCGCTCGTAAACCAGTTGCTGCCCGGTCAGTTCGGCAAACAGGCTGTGGATGCGGGGCGAGCGGCTATGGGCAATCGGGTTGCCCATGACGCAGTAGCGATCGGTGGAGGACATGGTGCTCAGCTTGAGAAAACGGGCACCTGGGTGCCCGTTGTTGTGGTGTGGATGCTGGTGGCTGACTTTACTGCAAGTTGGCCGTTTCCAGCACTTGGTCGCGGGTGAAGCGGAAGCGCGAGACCACGGCAATCTGGTCGGCTTTGGCGCGCAGGGCCGGGCCAAAGTGGCCAAAAGGGCCGGCGCTCACGGCAATGGCTTCGGCGCGGCGGTCGAGCTGCTGGTTGCCCGAGCTTTTGTAGACCTCGGTGCCGAGCACGCGGCCGTCGTAGTTCACCGTCATGATCATGATCAGCTCGCCATAAAGCTTTTTGCCGCCCGCTTCGGGGAAGTTGGCGGTGCCGCGCTCTTCCACCTTGCGGCGCAGCGCGTCGTAGTACAGCGCGTACACCTCTTCGCGCGTGGCGGGGCTGATGTAGCGCTTTTTCGGGCGGGCGTTTTCTTCGTGGATGCGCTTTTCAATCTCGGCCAGCATCTTCACCAGTTGCTGGTGCTTTTCTTCTTGCTCGATATCGGCCTGCGAAGCAGTGGCCTTGCGCGTATCGGGCGGCTTGTATTGGGCCAGCTGGTTGCGCAACTGGGCCAGCAGCTGCATTTGCTGCGCTTGCATGGCGTCGATCTGGCGCTGGCGCTCCTCGAAGTCATTGCCCATATTGGTCATGGCCGAGTAGGGCAGCGGGCTGGTGGCGCGCTCTTGGGTGTTGGCGGATTCGCCGCCGCCGGCCAGGTTGGCCTGGGCGATGACCTGGGCCTTGTCGGGCGCTTCCTTGGTTTGCGAGTTGACCAGAATCACTTCGAGCGGCGTGTCCTCGAACACGCGGTCAAAGGCTTCAGGGTCTACAAAGCGGATGCTCAGCACCACCGCATGCACCAGCACAGAGACGGCCAGCGCCAGCTGCAGGGTCGATAGCGAACGAAGAAAATGCAAAAACTTCACGGTTCCGGGTTAATCGGTTTTTGTGGTCGCCGCGTCCTCACTGTCGCTCATGTCCACCGCAATTGCGATAGGCCCGGCCACAGCCTCCTCCTCATCTTCTGGCGCTGCGGCTTCGGCCTGATCGGCCTGCGCATCGTCCAGTCTCTCCAGTACGGTTCCAGTCACATCGAGCGTGATCTCGTCGATCTCTCCCAGCTTGACCCGGACCTGGGCACCACGCGGCAAGTTCTGCGCGCCCAGCACCGGAAACACCAATGGTAGTGTATCTGCGCGCACCAGCATGCTGCCGGCCGCGCCTTCCTTCATGACTGTTGCGTTGAGTTCACTGATCTGGTTTTGCTGCAGGTACTTGAGTGTCCAGAAGCGCTCCATGCCCGCCTGGTAGCCGTTGTAGGCGCTGTAGGCCGCATCAAAGCCACTGATGATGGAGAACATCTCCGCATCCTTGGGCTTGAACGGTGCCACCAGCGCGGCCATGGCGCCATTGCGGGCGCAGGCGATGATCTGCCACTGGTTGACCAGGTCGGTGTAGCGACGCAGCGGCGAGGTCGCCCAGACATAGCTTTTGACACCAATGCCAGCGTGCGGCAAGGCCTTGGTCGACATGCGCACCTTCACGCCCGGCGCCAGGCTGGCCTGGCTGCGGTAAATGCCTGGCACGCCGTAGTCGGCCAGCAATTGGCCCCAGCTGCTGTTGGCCACGATGGCGGCCTCGGCCACGATCAGGTCGAGCGGCGCGCCGCGCTTGCGCACCGTGATCTGCACTGTCTCAGAGCCATCGGGCACGTTGTCGCCATTGCCTTGCAGGCGGAAGTTGTAATCCGGGCGGTTGAAGTTCTCGGGCTTGCCGCGCACCTCTTCGCGGCCCACTTTGAGGTGGCGCGAAAGACGGTACAAAAAGGTGAGCTCAGCGCGCTTGTCCAGCAGGGCTTGCGGTGTGTCGGCCACTTCCAGGCTGCTGTCGGTCAGCCATTCTTCGGTGGCAATGTGGTCCAGCTTGTCGTAGCGGAAGTTGGTCACCACCGGCACGCGTTCCAGCCGGGTTTCCTTGTTGATGACTTCGAGCGTTTCTTCGTTGTAGGTGACGTAGAGCGACACGGCCGGGTTGGCGCGGCCCTCGTCCAAGGTGTAGATCTGCACCACATCGTCGGGCAGCATGGTGACCTTGTAGCCCGGCATGTAGACGGTGGAATAACGGCTGCGGCCCACGTGGTCGAGCGCCGAGCCGGGCTCGATAGCCAGCCCCGGCGCGGCAATGTGTATGCCCACCGTCACCTGGCCAGTGCCCAGGCCTTGCACCGAGAGCGCATCGTCGATTTCGGTGGTGGCTGAATCGTCGATCGAATAGGCCTGCACCTCGGCCAGCGGCAAATCGCTGGGCGGTTGTGGCGCTGTGACAGCCGGGAAACCGGTGCCCTTGGGGAAGTTGTCGAACAGAAAGCGCTGCCAGTGGAACTGGTAGGACGAGTTGATGGCGCCGGCCTTTTGCAGCAGGGCTAGCGGTGCCAGCTGCGCTTTGCGGCTGGCATCGACCACGGCCTTGTACTCGGGCGCGTTCTTGTCCGGCTTGAACAGAATCTTGTAGAGCTGTTGCTGCACGGGCGCAGGCGTGTTGCCGGCTACCAGCTCGTCCGCCCAGGCGTCGATCTGGGCCTGGATCTGCTTTTTCTTCTCGATCGCGGCCAGCGCTTGCTGCACGATCTCGGCTGGCGCCTTTTTGAAGCGGCCCTTGCCCGCGCGGCGGAAATAGTGCGGCGCCTCGAACAACTTGAACAGCGCGGCGACTTGTTCAATGACGCTGGCGTTCTCGGAGAAATAATCGCGTGCCAGGTCGGCAAAGCCGAACTCTTCGTCGGCCGCAAACTCCCAGGCCAGCTGCGGATCGATGTCGGCCGACAGGGTTTGCGCCTGCGCGATCAGCTCGGCCGGCGTGGGTTTGTCGAATTTGAGCAGGATGTTCGACGCTTTGACCTTGACCCGTTTCCCGGAGTCCAATTCAATTTGGGCGGAACTTTCAGCTTCGGAGAGGATACGGCCGGCCAGAAACTTGCCAGCGTCGTCAAACAGTGCATACATAGCCGCGCATTTTCCCATGGCGGCCGGCCCTGCGGCGGCAGTGCAGGGTTTTTACTTTTGGGGCAGTGGCGCGCCCGCAGCCGGTTGCTCACCAGCCCATGAACCGGTCGATCTGCGGCAAATACTCGTCAAAATTGCTCAGCGCGTGGTCGCCGTCTTCTTGCAACAACTGCTCGGCGGCCGGGTAGCGCGCCACCATGTCGCGCCAGTCCAGCACCTCGTCACCCTTGGCGGCGATCAGCAGCTGCGGCGCTGCGGGCGCTTGGCCGGTCACGTCCAGGGCTTTGAGCTCATCGAGGTATTCGGGGCGGAAGAAAAAGCTTTCCTCCGGGTTGTGCCAGGCGGTTTGCTCGCCCAGATGCTGCTCCAGCGTGATCCAGGGCTGGGTGGAGGGGTTGATCATCACGCTCTTGCAGCGCAGTTGCTGGGCGATCCAGCTGGCGTAAAAGCCGCCGAGCGAGGAGCCGATCACCGCCAGGTTGTCCGGCGGCAGGCCGGCCCAGTTGCGGGTGGTTTGCAACAGCAGATCGGCCGCCTGTTTGGGCGAGGGCGGCAACTGCGGTGCCGCCCAGACGATGTGTTGCGTGAGCCCGGCCACATGGCGTTGCATGCGCTGGGACTTGGCCGATTGGGGCGACGAGCGAAAGCCGTGCAGATAGAGCAGATGGGTCGTTGTCATACAGACAATCATAGTGCGCGCGCCAGCGGGGCACTCCAGCCAGAGATAATGGCGGCCATGTCCGAAGTTTTAGACAAACCGAATGTGCTGCAGCGGCTCTTGCCGATGGTGCGCGGCTACGACTGGCCGCTGATCTTCATTATTGGCGCGCTGGCGGCCATCGGCTTGACGGCCATGTACTCGGCCGGCTTTGACCACGGCACGCGCTTTGTCGACCATGGCCGCAACATGGTGCTGGCGCTGGGTATTTTGCTGGTGGTCTCGCAGATTCCGCCACACCGCCTGGCCAGTTTTGCCCTGCCTTTGTATGCGCTGGGGGTGGCGTTGCTGGTGGCGGTGGCGCTGTTTGGCATTACCAAAAAGGGCGCGCAGCGCTGGGTGAACGTGGGCATCGTCATCCAGCCCAGCGAGCTGCTCAAGATCGCCATGCCACTGATGCTGGCATGGTGGTTTCAGCGCCGTGAAGGGGCGTTGCGCGCCGTGGATTTTGTGGTGGCATTTGCGATCCTGGCCGTGCCCGTGGGCCTGATCATGAAGCAGCCTGATCTGGGCACTTCGCTGCTGGTGATGGCCTCGGGCCTGGCGGTGATCTATTTTGGCGGCCTGTCTTGGAAGTTGATCATTCCGCCGGTGCTGCTGGGCGTGATCGGCCTGATCGCGATTGCCGCCTATGGCCACCATTTGTGCGATGACGGGCTGGATCTGGTGGTGCTGCACGAATACCAGCGCCAGCGCATATGCACCTTGCT
This sequence comes from Comamonas trifloxystrobinivorans, assembly GCF_043359985.1. Classification (NCBI taxonomy): domain Bacteria; kingdom Pseudomonadati; phylum Pseudomonadota; class Betaproteobacteria; order Burkholderiales; family Comamonadaceae; genus Comamonas; species Comamonas trifloxystrobinivorans. Next base: position 333,008 of record NZ_JBHZGV010000001.1, on the reverse strand, counting down.
GGACCCGACGCGCGACCCGCTGGGCAAGGGCTTTCACATCATCCAGGGCATGATCGCGATCGGCTCGGGCGGCTTCATGGGCAAGGGCTTCATGGCCGGCACGCAGACCCACCTGGAGTTCATTCCCGAGCGCACCACCGACTTCATCTTTGCCGCCTTCTCCGAAGAGTTTGGCCTGGCCGGCAACCTGCTGCTGATCTTCTTCTTTTTGCTGCTGGTCTGGCGCGGGCTGGTAATCGCCATGCGCGCACCCACCTTGTTCGGCCGCCTGATGGCGGGCGCGGTGGCGATGATTTTCTTCACCTACGCCTTCGTCAACATGGGCATGGTCAGCGGTATTTTGCCGGTGGTGGGCGTGCCGCTGCCCTTTGTGAGCTATGGCGGCACGGCCATGGTGACGCTGGGGCTGGCGCTGGGCATTTTGATGTCGGTGGCGCGTTCACAACGTCAACTAGTGCAAGAGCAGCCGCCGCGGCTTTGATTTACAGGCCTTTTCTTGGTACAACGGTGGGGCTTTTCCACCTACCAAGGAGTTTGCATGGCCGCCAAGTTTGAGCTCAAGAAGTCGAAGAACGGCAAGTTCTTCTTCAACCTGCTTGCTACCAACGGGCAGATCATTCTGTCCAGCGAAATGTACGAAGCCAAGGCCAGCGCCGAAAACGGCATCGCCTCGGTGCAAAAGAACGCAGCCGACGATGGCCGCTATGAGCGCCTGACCGGCAAGGACGGCTCGCCGTACTTCACGCTCAAGGCGGGCAACGGCCAGGTCATCGGCCAGAGCCAGATGTATTCCAGTGAAAAAGCGCGCGACGGCGGCATCGATTCCGTCAAGAACAACGGCCCGACCGCCACCACGGACGACCAAACCGCCGCCGCCTGAAGCCCGCCTGGGCGACAAAAGCCGCAGTTGCCGAGTGCGCTGCGGCTTTTTTGTGATCTTCTCGGAGGACGAGGCAAGACAAAACCTGGGTTAACTGGTATTTGAACCACATCGCTTCGCAGTGAAGGGGGCGCTGGAATCATTCACCACAGTGACGATATGGACCCGTAGGCGCGGCGTCTGGGGTGCAGACAGTACATTTGTACGGCAAACCCCAGCAACAAAGCATACGGGTTCATATCGCCACCTCAAAACGAAGACTCTCCAAACTGACTGGCGGTTGGTTTCGTCACCCGCACTTGCGCCCATCGGAAAACCGTAACATGCTTTTTTGCGCGCTTGTATCGCGGGCGTTCGGCCTCAGCTAACAACAAATCCTCATACGGCCATTGCCTTCCCCCTAAAATCACCGCTATGAATGCACCTTTTGACCTTGCTGTGGCCAAGCCGCTGGCGGCTGCTACCGAACAACGATTGGATATTGCGCGCAGCCTGCTGCTGACGCCGTTTGGCCTGGACGACGGCCATCTGGCGCGGGCGCTGGCCGATATCCGTGCCCACAAGGTTGACGATGCGGATCTGTACTTCCAGTACACCCGCGCCGAAGGCTGGAGCCTGGAAGAGGGCATCGTCAAGACCGGCTCTTTCTCCATCGACCAGGGTGTGGGCGTGCGTGCGGTGTCGGGCGAGAAAACCGCGTTCGCCTACTCGGACGATATCTCGCTGGAGTCGCTGCTGGATGCGGCGCATTCGGTACGCGCCATTGGCGCGGCCAGCCAGTCCAAGCAGGTCAAGGTGCCGGGCAAGAAGATTGCACTGAGCCGTTCGCTCTACCCCGACGTTGATCCGATCGCCACCTTGGACAGCACGGCCAAGGTCAAGCTGCTCGAAAAAGTGGAAAAGCTGGCCCGCGCCAAGGACTCGCGCGTCAAACAGGTGATGGCCGGTTTGGCGGCCGAGCACGATGTAGTGCTGATTGCCCGCGCTGACGGCACGCTGGCAGCTGATGTGCGCCCGCTGGTGCGCCTGTCGGTCACCGTCATTGCCGAGAGCAAAAACCGTCGTGAAGTCGGCTCGGCCGGTGGCGGCGGCCGTTTTGGCCTGGCTTATTTTGACGATGCGCTGATCCAGCAATACGTGGACGAAGCGGTCAAGGCCGCCTTGGTCAACCTGGATTCGCGCCCCGCACCTGCCGGTGAGATGACCGTGGTGCTTGGCCCAGGCTGGCCCGGTGTGCTGCTGCACGAAGCCGTAGGCCATGGCCTGGAAGGCGATTTCAACCGCAAGGGCTCCAGCGCCTTCAGCGGCATGATCGGCCAGCGCGTGGCGGCCAAGGGCGTGACGGTGCTGGACGACGGCACCATTGCCGACCGCCGCGGCTCGCTGAACGTGGACGACGAAGGCCAGCCTACGCAGCGCAATGTGCTGATCGAGGACGGGATCTTGAAGGGCTACATCCAGGACGCGATGAACGCCCGCCTGATGAAGGTAAAGCCCACCGGCAACGGCCGCCGCGAAAGCTATGCCCACATTCCCATGCCGCGCATGACCAACACCTACATGCTCGGCGGCGACAAAGACCCGCAGGAAATCGTTGCCTCGATCAAAAAGGGCTTGTACGCCACCAACTTCGGCGGCGGCCAGGTCGACATCACCAGCGGCAAGTTCGTCTTCTCGGCGAGCGAAGCCTACTGGGTGGAAAACGGCAAGATCCAGTACCCGGTCAAGGGCGCCACGATTGTGGGCAGCGGCCCGGAGTGCCTCAAGCACGTGACCATGATCGGCAACGACATGCGCCTGGACAGCGGCGTGGGCACCTGCGGCAAAGAAGGCCAAAGCGTGCCAGTGGGCGTGGGCCAACCCACGATGCGTATCGACGGATTGACGGTGGGCGGCACGGCGTAAAAGCGGCTTCAAACCCTGCACGAACCCCACAACGCCTGCGCGGATCACACCGCGCAGGCGTTGTTTTTTATGGTGTAAATGCGGCACTGCAACATGGTTGTGTTGTGATTTATTGTGCGAAACATCACTTTAAAGATGTTTTTATGCAAACTTGTCATTGAAATCCATATTTTTGCAATTTTTCTGCGTTTGTCTCCAAGCGCTTGTCAGCCATGGCGCAGCTTGTGGTACATTGAAAAGCATGCAAGCACGTAGCGCTTTTTATTTTTACTTTTGGTTCTCGGTCCCAGGCGGACGAGAGGCATAAGCGCGCGAGCACCCAAACCTCCCAGACAACCGCCGAAGCTGTAAAGCCCGGCGGTTTTTTGTTGCATGAACCCCACCCACTTTTAGGAACGTCAGATGACTCAGCAAGCCCACCCCGCAAGCGATGCTTGGTATCGCGGTGTCGAGAAAACCAGCCAAACCGACAACCAACGTATCAAGGAAATCACCGTGCTGCCGCCCCCAGAGCATCTGATCCGCTTCTTCCCCATCCACGGCACGCCGGTGGAAAACCTCATCAGCAACACGCGCCAGAACATCCACAACATCATGGCCGGCGACGACGACCGCCTGCTGGTCATCATTGGCCCTTGCTCGATCCACGATCCACTGGCCGCGCTGGAATACGCCCGCCGCCTCAAGGCTGTGCGCAAGGAATACGAGGACACGCTGGAAATCGTGATGCGCGTCTACTTCGAAAAGCCACGCACCACGGTCGGCTGGAAGGGCCTGATCAACGACCCGTACCTGGACGAGAGCTACCGCATCGACGAAGGCCTGCGCATTGCGCGTCAGCTGCTCATCGAGATCAACCGCCAGGGCGTGCCCGCCGGTAGCGAGTTCCTCGACATGATCTCGCCGCAATACATTGGCGACCTGATCAGCTGGGGCGCCATCGGTGCCCGCACCACCGAAAGCCAGGTACACCGCGAGCTGGCCTCGGGCATCTCGGCGCCGGTCGGCTTCAAGAACGGCACTGACGGCAATATCCGCATTGCCACCGACGCCATCCAGTCGGCCAGCCGCCCGCACCACTTTCTGTCGGTGCACAAGAACGGCCAGGTCGCCATCGTGCACACCAAGGGCAATGCCAACTGCCACGTCATCCTGCGCGGCGGCAAAACGCCGAACTACGACGCCGAGCACGTAGCCGCCGCTTGCAAGGATCTGGAGGCTGCGCATCTGCCCGCTACCTTGATGATCGACTGCAGCCACGCCAACAGCAGCAAACAGCACGAAAAGCAAAAGGATGTGGCGCACGACATCGCCCAGCAGATCGAAGGCGGCTCGCGCAGCGTGTTCGGCGTGATGATCGAAAGCCATCTGCAAGCCGGTGCGCAAAAGTTCACGCCTGGCAAGAACGATCCGGCCACGCTGGAATACGGCAAGAGCATCACCGACGCCTGCATTGGCTGGGACGATTCGCTGGCCACGCTGGCCGAGTTGTCGGCGGCCGTCAAGGCCCGTCGCGTGCGCGCAAACACCGAGGAAGCCAGCGCCGCAACCGTGTAAGCTCGCGCTTTTGGCCGCTGGCGGCGCAGCGCCGGCCAGCGGTTGCCAACCACTACTGCCGATAAGGGATTTTCATGCGTAATGAAGTGCGTGTGCTGCTGGACGATGGCCAAGAGTTTGTCCACGATTTCGAGGCCAGCGAAGCCATGTCCAACGAAGAGGGCCGCCGCTGGCTGGACCAGGAGTTCATCCGCATGGATTGCGAGCCCTTGCGCGCCAGCGGCAAGGTGCTGATCGTCGACAAGGTGGTGGTGGTCGCCAAGGCCGCCGGCGCCGAGCTGCTGGGTGACGAGGCCTGGCTGGCCCAGTTTGCCAAGGCGAGCGTGGGCGCGGTGGGCCGGCCCACGGTGGTGGTGAACACACAGGCGATGACGGTCACTTTTTGAGCGACCAAGCGGCCAACAAAAAAGCGAGCCCAGACGGCTCGCTTTTTTCATGCTTCGGCGGCGGATATCGGCAGGCGCTGAGTCACCCGGCCAGCGCCTTGAGCAGCTTGTCGTGGATGCCGCCAAAGCCGCCATTGCTCATGCAGATCACCACATCGCCGGGGCGGGCGGCTTGTACGACCTGGGCAATGATCGCCTCCACCGTGTTGGCAGTTTGGGCGCGCTCGCCCATGGGGGCCAGGGCTTGGGCTGCGTCCCAATCGAGACCGGCGGTGTGGCAAAAGGCCAGGTCAGCCGATTCCAGCGACCAGGGCAGTTGCGATTTCATGGCGCCGAGCTTCATGGTGTTGCTGCGCGGCTCGAAGACCGCCAGGATGCGTTTGCCCGCGCCGACTTGCTTGCGCAGGCCATCCAGGGTGGTGCGGATGGCCGTGGGGTGGTGGGCAAAATCGTCGTACACGGCAATGTCGCGCACCGTGCCGCGCAGTTCCATGCGGCGCTTCACGTTCTGGAACTTGCTCAGTGCTTGCGCTGCCACTTGCGGTGCCACGCCTACATGTTGCGCAGCGGCGATGGCGGCCAGCGCGTTCATCTGGTTGTGCACGCCGGAAAGCGCCCATTCCACGCGGCCGACATGCTCTTCTTTATAGAGCACATCAAAGGCGGAAGGATCGCCTTCGGCACGGAAATCGTCGACAGCGGCGCCAAAGCGCACCACTTCGCTCCAGCAGCCCTGGTGCAAAACGCGGGTCAGGCTTTCTTCCACGCCGTTCGCGACCACGCGGCCGCTTGCCGGCACGGTGCGCACCAGATGGTGGAATTGGCGCTCGATGGCGGCCAGATCGTCGAAGATGTCGGCGTGGTCGAACTCCAGGTTGTTCAGCACCGCCGTGCGCGGGCGGTAGTGCACAAACTTGCTGCGCTTGTCGAAAAAGGCGGTGTCGTATTCATCGGCCTCAATCACGAACAGCGGGCGCTCGTCGGCCGCGCCAGGTCGCTTGGCTGCGCCAAGGCGGGCGGAAACGCCAAAATCCAGCGGTACGCCGCCCACCAGAAAGCCCGGTTGCAGACCGGCGGATTCCAGAATCCAGGTCAGCATCGAGGTGGTGGTGGTCTTGCCGTGGGTGCCTGCCACGGCCAGCACATGGCGGCCTTGCAGCACGTTCTCGGCCAGCCATTGCGGGCCGCTGATATAGGGAGCACCAGCGTCCAGAATCGCTTCCATCAGCGGGTACTTGGGCGAGCCGTCGGCCAGGCGCGCGCGGCTGACCACATTGCCGATCACGTACACATCGGGTTGCAGCGCCATCTGCTCGGGGCTGTAGCCTTCGATCAGCTCAATGCCCAGGGCGCGCAGCTGGTCGCTCATTGGCGGGTAGACGCCGGCGTCGCAACCCGTGACCTTGTGACCGGCTTCGCGCGCCAAAGCTGCCACACCACCCATGAAGGTGCCACAAATACCCAGAATATGAATGTGCATGGACGCCGATTCTACGGCGCCCCCTGGCGGCGCCTGGCCATCTGCCCGCCGCAATTGCAAGCAAATGGCGCTGGCTGCGGGAATTCGGCCACAATGGGGCGCTATGCACAGTGAAGTTACTCTGGAAATCGCCAACACCGCCGCGCGCATGGTGGTGGAAGAAGGGCTGGAATGGGGGCCGGCCAAGAAGCGGGCCGTCAAACAACTGGGCCTGCCCGCCCGCACCGCCTTGCCCGACAACGAGGTGCTGGAAGCGGCGGTGCGCGAATACATCGAGCTGTTCTGTGGCGACACCCAGCCGGCCGAGTTGCAGGCTTTGCGCGAATGGGCGCTGCTCTGGATGGAGCGCATGCAGGCTTTTCGTCCGCATTTGAGCGGCGCTGTCTGGAACGGCACGGCCACCCGCCTGTCCGACATATATATACAGTTGTTCTGCGACGACCCCAAGTCGGCCGAGATTGCGCTGATCGACCATGGCGTGCGCTACGACGCATCGTCGATCACCGGTTTCCATGGCGACACGGTCGAGGCGCTGTCGATCAGCAGTTTTTGCAAGCCGTTGGGTGAGGCGGTGGGCGTGCACTACCTGATCTATGACGCCGACGATCTGCGCGGCGCCCTCAAGCCCGATGCCAAGGGCCGCGTGCAGCGCGGCAGCCTGGAATCGCTGCGGCGCCTGCTGGCCGAGACCCCTAATGTTTGAGGTAGAGCAATGAAGCAAGATACTCCGCCCGCATCCACCGCTGCTTCGCGCCGGCACTGGTTGACAGGTGCTGTGGCTGTGGGCGCGGTTGCCGCTGGCGCCGGCTGGGCCTGGTGGCGCCACAGCCTCAGCGATGCTGCGCCGGGCTTGGATGAGGCCATCTGGCAGCAGGAATTTCCGGCACTGGCGGGCCAGCCCGCCATCCGCATGGCGGCACTCAAAGGCCAGCCTTTGCTGCTGAACTTCTGGGCCACTTGGTGCCCGCCTTGTGTGGACGAGCTGCCCATGCTCAACCAGTTCTACCAGGCGCAGCGCGCCAAGGGCTGGACCGTGCTGGGTTTGGCGGTGGACAAGGAAGAGGCCGTGGCCCGTTTTCTGCAGCGCATGCCCTTGCAATTTCCGATCGCGATTGCCGGCATGCAGGGCACGGCGCTGAGCCGCGAACTGGGTAATTCTGCCGGGGGCCTACCGTTTACAGTGTTATTTGATCAGCGCGGTCGCGTTCAACATCGTAAAATGGGCCAACTTCTTGCATCTGACTTGCAAAACTGGGCAAGTCTGTAGACGATGCAAACCTGGTGCGGCAATGCTGCCGTGAGTTGAAAATCAAAGATTTTGAGTTGAATAGGGCGAATTTCGAGTAAATTTGCGCCCTGTTTGATTTTTTAGCCGTTGGAGCTCCCATGGATTTACGCAAACTGAAAACCCTGATCGATCTCGTGTCTGAGTCGAATGTGTCGGAGTTGGAAATCACCGAAGCAGAAGGCAAGGTACGCATTGTGAAGGGCGGCGGTGCCGTGGTGCAGCAACTGGTGGCCGCCCCCATGGTCGCCGCTCAGGCGGCCGCCCCTGCCGTGGCCGCTGCGCCTGCGGCTGCCGAAGCACCCGCTGCAGCGCCTGCTGCTGCGCAAGGCCATACGGTGAAGTCGCCCATGGTCGGCACTTTCTACCGTTCGTCGGCACCCGGCGCCAAGTCCTTTGTGGAAGTGGGCAGCCAGGTCAAGGAAGGCGACACGCTGTGCATCATCGAAGCCATGAAGATCTTGAACGAGATCGAGTCCGACAAGGCCGGTACCGTCACGCAGATCCTGGGCGAAAACGGCCAGGCCGTGGAGTTTGGCCAGCCATTGTTCATCATTGAATAAGGCCTAGCGCATGTTTAAAAAGATTCTCGTTGCGAATCGCGGCGAAATCGCTCTGCGAGTGCAGCGCGCTTGCCGCGAGATGGGTATCAAGGCCGTGATGGTCTATTCGGAAGCCGACCGCGACGCCAAGTACGTCAAGCTGGCCGACGAGGCCGTCTGCATCGGGCCCGCACCGTCGGCACAAAGCTATCTGAACATGCCGGCCATCATCTCCGCTGCCGAGGTGACGGATGCCGAGGCGATTCACCCCGGTTACGGTTTCCTGTCCGAAAACGCCGATTTCGCTGAGCGCGTGGAAAAGAGCGGCTTCCAGTTCATTGGCCCTACGCCCGAGTCGATCCGCATCATGGGCGACAAGGTCTCGGCCAAGCAGGCCATGATCAAGGCTGGTGTGCCTTGCGTGCCTGGCTCGGACGGTGAGTTGCCCGACGATCCGGCGCTGATTCGCCGCATCGCCAAGGCCATTGGCTACCCGGTCATCATCAAGGCCGCAGGCGGCGGCGGTGGCCGTGGCATGCGCGTGGTGCACACCGAGGCAGCGCTGGTGAATGCCGTGCAGATGACCAAGGCCGAAGCCGGTGCTGCGTTTGGCAATCCTGCGGTGTACATGGAAAAGTACCTGCAGAACCCGCGCCACATCGAAATCCAGATCATGGCCGACAAGTTCAAGAACGCCGTGTACCTGGGCGAGCGCGATTGCTCCATGCAGCGCCGCCACCAGAAGGTGATCGAAGAGGCGCCGGCCCCTGGCATCCCCCGCCGTCTGATCGAGAAGATCGGTGACCGCTGCGTGGCCGCTTGCAAGAAGATCGGCTACCGCGGTGCGGGTACCTTCGAGTTCCTGTACGAAAACGGCGAGTTCTACTTCATTGAAATGAACACCCGCGTGCAGGTGGAGCACCCGGTGACCGAATGGATCACCGGCGTCGACATCGTGCGCACCCAGATCATGGTGGCGGCCGGCGAAAAGCTGCCGTTCACGCAGCGCCAGATCAATGGCCAGCTGCGCGGCCACGCGATCGAGTGCCGCATCAACGCCGAAGACCCGTACAAGTTCATCCCCTCGCCGGGCCGTGTCACCACCTGGCATATGCCTGGTGGCCCTGGCGTGCGTGTGGATTCGCATGTGTACTCGAACTACTTTGTGCCCCCCAACTACGACTCGATGATCGGCAAGCTGATCGTCTACGGCGACACGCGCGAGCAGGCCATTGCCCGCATGCGCACCGCGCTGTTGGAAACGGCGGTGGAAGGTATCTCCACCAACATCCCGCTGCATACCGAGCTGATGGTGGACGCCAAGTTCAACGCCGGCGGTACCAATATTCACTACCTGGAAGAATGGCTGGCTGCGCGCAAGCGTTGATGCCCCATTGCTGATGGCTGTAGTTGCTGGCATTTCATGTGGAATGCCAGCTTTTTGCTTTAAGGAATCCCCGTCATGTACGAGTTGTGCCTGATGTGCCCGGAAGACCGGGTCGAAGACGTGAGCGATGCGCTCGATGCGCTCGATGCGCTCAGCGTCTCGGTCGAAGATGCTGATGCCCAGACCGATGCCGAGCAAGCCCTGTTTGGCGAGCCAGGCATGCCACCGCCCAAAGAGGGCTGGCAGCGCAGCCGTATCGTGGCTCTGTTCCAGGAGCGCGCTGGCGCCGACGAGGCACAAAAGTTGTTGCAGTTGCAGGATTTCTTTGCTGGCTGCCAGGTACTGGGCATCCGCGAAGTGGCGCAGCAAGACTGGGTGCGTTTGACCCAGTCGCAGTTTGCGCCGGTCGACATCACGCCTGATTTCTGGATTGTGCCCACCTGGCACGAACTGCCGGCCGCTGCCACGCGCAGCATCCGCCTCGATCCTGGCCTGGCCTTTGGCACGGGCACGCATCCCACCACCCGCATGTGTCTGCGCTGGATCGCCCGCAATGGCGCCGCTGGCCGCGATTTTGGCCGCGTGCTGGATTACGGCTGCGGCTCGGGCATTTTGGCCATTGGTGCCGCCAAGTTTGGCGCAACCGAAATTGATGCGGTCGACATCGACACCGCAGCGGTGGAGTCGACGGAGTACAACGCCCAGGCCAACCAGGTGCAATTGCGCGCCGGTCTGCCTGATGCGGCGCAAGGCGAATACCGCACTGTGCTGGCTAATATTCTGGCCACGCCGCTCAAAGTGCTGGCACCGTTGCTTTGCGGCCATGTGGCTGCCGGTGGTGATCTGGTGCTGGCCGGCATTTTGGAGCGCCAGGCCGATGAGCTGAAAGAGGCGTATGCGCCTTATCTGCCGCTGGAAGTGGCCGACAGCGAAGACGGCTGGGTGCTGATGACGGCCCACCGCGCTGCCGCTCGCGGCTAAGCCGCAACACCGACGACAGGCGCCAGAGTTTCTGCTTCTACAATCGACTGCGATGAGCCAGATTACGCGTTGCCCCCAGTGCCAAACCCGCTTCAAAGTGGTGGATGACCAGTTGCGCATCTCCGACGGCTGGGTGCGCTGCGGCAAATGCAAATCGGTTTTCGATGCGCGCACGCACCTGGTGCAGCGCCACGATGAGCCAGCCGACGCTCCGGTGGTTGAGCCGCCCAAACCGGCGCCCATGCCTGCGCCTGCTCCGGTGGTGCAGGCCCCTGCGCCAAGCCTGTCAGTCTCTCCACCAGCGCCAGTTGCGGCTGCGGTGTCGGCTGCAGTGCACGAGCCTGCTGTACCGTCACCAGCTGCAGTAGCGGGTGCAGCCCATGCGCCGGCTCCTGCCGAGTCATTGGCGGCCGTGCTGGTCACAGGCAACTCGGTGGCGGTCGATCCGCATGCCAATGTGCCCGAGCTGTCGGTGCTGGTGTTTCCGCGCCGCGCCGGCTTTGGAGATTCCGGCTACGTGGATTCGTCCTGGATGTCCGCCTACGACGAGGCGGCCGCGCCAGAGCAGGCCGCGCCTGCCGATGCTGCACCGGCCAAGGCCGGGCCGAGTGCTAGGCAAGTGGCTGATGCGCAGGTGGCCGAGACAGATTTCAGCGGCCTGGAAAGCGAATGGCAACCCGGCCAGGACCAGCGCCCGGAAGCATTGCGCAACAGCGCAGCCGATTTCTCGGCGCACGACGATCTGGCCGAGCTGCAAGCGCGTGAAAGCCGTCTGCTCGATGCGATCGCCGAGCAAAAATCCCGCGCTGAAACGCAGGCCTTGGACTCCCGCTCGAGCAGCAGCGAATCCAAATCGGTGCTGCAGCCAGCGCCGCCGCCGGTGGTGGAAAAGGCGGCAGAGGGTGCTGCTGCTTCGCAGATCACCGCCAGCGCATCCGGCCAATCTAACGCCGAAAAAAGCAGCAAGGCCCCAGCTTCTGCTGCCCCTGAAATGAGTGCAGCGCCTGCGCCAGACGCCGTCCTCCATGTTGCGCCCGAGGTGGCGGGGCGCGTGGTCGAGCCCGGCAAGGTGGAGCCTTCCTTGGCTGCACCGCCCAACTATGTGGCTGAAATGGATGCTGCAGCGGCAGCCGCTGCCACCGCTGCAAGCACAGCCGGTGACGAGCAGCCCGAGCCCAGCTTTGTGCGCGCCGCCAAACGCAAAGCGTTCTGGAACCAGCCCTCGGTATTGCTGGCATCCGCGTTGTGTGCGCTCTTGCTGTTGCTGGGGTTGTTGTTCCAAATTGCTGTTACGCAGCGTGACCAGTTGGCGGTGCAATACCCGCAAGCGCGCCCGCTGCTGGAGAAAGTGTGCCAGCTGGCGGCCTGCGAGGTGGCGCAGCCGCGTGAACTGGGCAATGTGTCCATCGACAGCACCAGCTTCAACCCTTTGGGGCCGCGCCAGTTCAAGCTCACCGTGGTGTTGCGCAACTCGGCTGACCATGCGGTCGCCATGCCTGCGCTGGATCTGAGTTTGAACGATGCGGCCGAAAAACTGGTGCTGCGCCGCGTGCTCAGCACGGCCGACATGCAAGCGCCTGCAGCGCTGCCAGCGCGTGGCGAATGGACGGCTGTGCTGCCCATCCAGGTCGCCGAAGGCAGCGCCGTCGTCGGCTACCGCGTGGTGGCGTTCTACCCCTGAACTGGGCGGCACGCCGCCGTGCCGCACCCTTGCTTTTTGCTTTTGAAAGACTGACCTATGGCTTCGCTGATCTGCGGCTCGCTCGCGTTTGACAACATCATGACTTTCGAAGGTCGCTTTGCCGACCAGATCATGCCCGATCAGATCCACATTCTGAACGTGTCTTTCTTTGTGCCCACCATGCGCCGTGACTTTGGCGGTTGCGCCGGCAATATCGCCTACGCGCTCAAGCTGCTGGGCGGCGAGCCGCTGACCATGGCTGCCATCGGCCATGACGGTGGCGAGTACCTGGAGCGCATGCAGCGCCTGAACATCTCGACCAAGTACGTGGCACAGATTGCCGACATGCACACCGCGCAGTGCATGATCATCACCGACCGCGACAACAACCAGATCAACGGTTTCCACCCTGGCGCCATGTCGATGGCACACCAGAACAAGATCACGGCCGATATCGGTGCGGCCGTGGGCATCATCTCGCCCGATGGGCGCGATGCCATGCTGCAGCACGCCGAGCAGTTTGTTGCGGCCGGCATTCCCTTTGTCTTCGATCCCGGCCAGGCGCTGCCCATGTTCAGTGGCGAGGAGCTGCGCCGCTTTGTCGAGCTGGCCACCTGGGTGACCGTCAACGACTACGAAGGCAAGATGCTCACCGAGCGCACGGGTCTGTCGTTCGAACAGATCTCGCAGCAAGTCCAAGGCCTGATGGTGACCTTGGGCGCTGATGGTTGCGAGCTGTGGGAGCAGGGACTGAAAAAGCATATTCCTGGTCTGCAGGCCAAGGCCGTGGTAGACCCCACCGGTTGCGGTGATGCCTGGCGCGCCGGTCTGCTCTGGGGCCTGGAAAACGGCCGTTCGCTGGAGCAGTGCGTGCAGCTCGGCAACCGCCTGGGCGCGCTCAAGATTGCAGCGCGTGGTCCGCAAAATTACGAACTGGATTTTGATCCGGCAGCGCTGTAAAGCCCTGCAGCAGCAAGCCTTTGGAGCTTGCGAAACCCATGCAAAAAACCGGCCTGGCGCCGGTTTTTTGTCGCCCGTATCCGGGCCAAGTTCGCCGCTTGGGCCTCCGCGAACGGCAGGCCTGTTGCGTTTGCCGCAGGTGCTGGCGCAGCGACTCGCTAGCCTTGGCTGCGGCTTGTTGGCATGCGGCGCAATGGCACAAAAACAAAAACCGGCCTAAGCCGGTTTTGTGGGTAGTCAGCGAGCCGCTTATTGAGGGCGGTTGCTGGTGGGGAACGGCCATGCAGCGTTGGTGCTGAGCACGGTCTTCACGGGTTCTGCTGCGGCTGCGGGTGCTGCTGCGGGAGCAGGGGCAGGCTTGGCGGCGGCCTTCTTGGGAGCAGCGGCCTTCTTGGCTGCAGGCTTGGCAGCAGCTTTGGCGGCGGGCTTGGCAGCAGCAGCCTTCTTGGCCACTACCTTCTTGGCAGCAGGCTTTGCGGCGGCCTTGGCGGCGGGCTTTGCAGCAGCAACCTTCTTGGCGGGTGCAGCCTTCTTGGCAGCAGCCTTTACGGCAGGCTTCTTGGCAGCAACTTTTTTGGCTGCGGGCTTAGCGGCTGCGGCCTTCTTGGCTGGCGCTGCTTTCTTGGCGGGTGCTGCCTTCTTGGCTACGGCCTTGGTCGCGGCCTTCTTGGCTGCGGGCTTGGCTGCTGCCTTGGTGGTGGCGGCCTTCTTGGCAGGTGCTGCAGCCTTCTTGGCTGCGGGCTTTGCGGCAGCCTTTTTAGCGGCTGGCTTGGCTGCTGCCTTGGTGGCTACGGCCTTCTTGGCAGGTGCTGCAGCCTTCTTGGCGGCTGGCTTGGCTGCGGCCTTTTTGGCTGCTGGCTTGGCCGCTGCCTTTTTGGCGGTAGCTGCCTTGGCTGCAGGTTTTGCTGCGGCCTTGGTGGTGGCTTTTTTGGCCGCTGGTTTTGCAGCGCTGGCCTTCACGGCCTTGGTCGCTGCCTTGGGGGCGGCGGCTGCTTTGGTGGCTGCAGGCTTCTTGGCGGTTGCCTTGGTGTCTGCAGACTTCTTGCTTGCTTTGGTCGTTGCCATGCTCTTCTCCTTCGGTCAATTTAGAAAGCAGACTTCATGCCTGGTTAGAGTCGACACGAAGTTTTGATAGCAGACTGAATTGTGCATCAGCTACTAGCAACTGTCATAGTGCAAACCTCACTATTGACGCCAAATTTCACAGTTTTCTATCAGGAAAACCACATTTTTCCTAGGTTCGCACTTTCATAGCACTTCAATCCCACGACAGCGCGCCGCCCGACTGGTATTCGATGACGCGCGTTTCGAAGAAATTTCTCTCCTTTTTCAGGTCGATCATTTCGCTCATCCATGGGAACGGATTCTCTTCATTCGGGAACAAAGGCTCGAGCCCGATTTGCGTGGCTCGGCGGTTGGCGATGTAGCGCAGGTAGCCTTTGAACATCGATGCGTTCATGCCCAGCACGCCGCGTGGCATGGTGTCTTCGGCATATGCGTATTCCAGATCGACGGCCTTGAGGAACAGCGCCTTGATCTCGTCTTTGAACGCGGGCGTCCACAGATGCGGGTTCTCGAGTTTGAGCTGGTTGATCAGGTCGATGCCGAAGTTGCAGTGCATCGATTCGTCGCGCAGGATGTACTGGTACTGCTCGGCCGCGCCGGTCATCTTGTTCTGGCGGCCAAGCGCCAGGATCTGCGTGAAGCCGACGTAGAAGAACAGGCCTTCCATCAGGCAGGCGAACACGATCAGGCTTTTGAGCAAGGTCTGGTCGGTCTCGGGCGTGCCGGTGTGGAAGTTCGGGTCCATGATCGCTTCGATAAAGGGGATCAGAAACTCGTCTTTGTCGCGGATGGATTTGACTTCGTTGTAGGCGTTGAAGATCTCTGCTTCGTCGAGGCCGAGCGACTCTACGATGTACTGGTAGGCGTGCGTGTGGATGGCTTCTTCAAAGGCCTGGCGCAGCAGGAACTGGCGGCACTCGGGCGCGGTGATGTGGCGGTAGGTGCCCAGCACGATGTTGTTGGCAGCCAGCGAATCGGCGGTGACGAAGAAGCCCAGATTGCGCTTGACGATGCGGCGCTCGTCCTCGGTCAGGCCGTTGGGCGATTTCCACAGCGCGATGTCGCGCGTCATGTTCACCTCTTGCGGCATCCAGTGGTTGGCGCAGGTGGCCAGGTATTTTTCCCAGGCCCATTTGTATTTGAAGGGCACGAGCTGGTTGACGTCGGTCTTGGCGTTGATGATGCGCTTGTCGGCCGCATTCACGCGCTTGTGCGTGCTGGTGCTGGCGTTGCCTGTTTGCTCGTTGCTGCTGGCCGTGGCCAGGGATTCGTCTTCAAAACTCAACATGTCAATTTCTCTCCATCATCGGCGTGTTTTGCTGCACGCACAGCGCGGCTGTGCGTGGATGGCTAATAGGTTTACTGGCAGGCTTCGCAGCCGGGATCGTCGATTGCGCAGAACTTCACATCGGTGGCTGGCGCTTGCGAGCGTGCGGCAGCGGCGGCGGCATCGAGCGCGCTAACGGTAGCCGTGGGGGCGGCACCCGCGCTGGGCACGGCGTTCAGCGTGCGGCTTTGCACGGTGGATTTCTCCACCTGGGTGGCGCTGGTGGTGCGCAGGTAGTAGGTGGTTTTGAGGCCGCGCACCCAGGCGAGCTTGTAGGTGTCGTCGAGCTTTTTGCCAGACACGCCGGCGATGTAGATGTTCAGGCTTTGGGCCTGGTCGATCCATTTTTGGCGGCGCGAGGCGGCTTCGACCAGCCAGGTCGGCTCCACTTCAAAAGCGGTGGCGTAGAGCGCCTTGAGCTCGTGTGGCACGCGGTCGATCGGGCGCAGCGAACCATCGAAGTGCTTCAAGTCCATCACCATCACGTCGTCCCACAGGCCCAGGCGTTTGAGGTCGCGCACCAGGTATTGGTTGATGACGGTGAACTCGCCCGACAGATTGGATTTGACCGACAGGTTGCCGAACGAGGGCTCGATCGATGCGTCGACACCGACGATGTTCGAGATGGTGGCGGTGGGGGCGATGGCCACGCAGTTGGAGTTGCGCATGCCGTCTTGGGCGATCTTGTTGCGCAGCGCATCCCAATCGAGACGGGCGCTGCGGTCCACTTGCACGTAGTCGGCATTGCCGCGGGTTTGGGCCAGCAGATCAAGCGTGTCGGGCGGCAGAATACCTTGGCTCCACAGCGAGCCCTGGTAGCTGGAGTACACGCCGCGTTCCTTGGCCAGCTCGGTCGAGGCCCAGTAGGCGTAGTAGCAGACGGCTTCCATCGACTCATCGGCAAACTGCACCGCAGCATCGCTGGCGTAGGCCATGTGCAGCTGGTAGAGGCTGTCCTGGAAAGCCATGATGCCCAGGCCGACCGGGCGGTGGCGCAGGTTGGAATCGCGAGCTTTGTCGACGGCGTAGTAGTTGATGTCGATAACGTTATCGAGCATGCGCATGGCCGTGCTCACCGTCTTCTTGAGCTTGTCGTGGTCGAGCTGCTTGCCGCCCTGACCGTCGTCTTTGAGGTGGCGCGCTAGGTTGACCGAGCCGAGGTTGCAGACCGCGGTTTCGGTGTCGCTGGTGTTGAGCGTGATCTCGGTGCACAGGTTCGACGAATGCACCACGCCCGCGTGTTGCTGCGGCGAGCGCACGTTGCAGGCGTCCTTGAAGGTGATCCAGGGGTGGCCGGTTTCGAACAGCATCGAGAGCATCTTGCGCCACAGGTCGACGGCGGGCAGGGTCTTGCTCAGCGCGATCTCGCCGGTGGCGGCCTTGGCTTCGTAGGCGACATAGGCCTTCTCAAAAGCGGTGCCGAACAGATCGTGCAGGTCGGGCACATCCGAGGGGGAGAACAGCGTCCAGCTGCCTTTCTCCATCACTCGCTTCATGAACAGGTCGGGGATCCAGTTGGCCGTGTTCATGTCGTGCGTGCGGCGGCGGTCGTCACCGGTGTTCTTGCGCAGCTCCAGAAACTCTTCGATGTCCAGGTGCCAGGTTTCCAGGTAGGTGCAGACCGCGCCCTTGCGCTTGCCGCCCTGGTTGACGGCCACGGCCGTGTCGTTGACCACCTTGAGGAAGGGCACCACGCCTTGCGATTCGCCATTCGTGCCCTTGATGCGGGCGCCCAGGGCGCGCACCCGCGTCCAGTCGTTGCCCAGGCCGCCGGCAAATTTGGAGAGCAGGGCGTTTTCGCGGATGGCATCGTAGATGCCGCCCAGATCGTCTGGCACCGTGGTGAGGTAGCAAGACGACAGCTGCGAGCGCTGCGTGCCGCTGTTGAACAGCGTAGGCGTTGAGGACATGAAATCGAACGAGGACAGCAGCTCGTAGAACTCGATGGCGCGGCCGTTGCGATCGGCCTCATTCAGTGCCAGGCCCATGGCCACGCGCATGAAGAAAGCCTGCGGCAGCTCGATGCGCTGCTTCTTGACGTGCAGAAAGTAGCGGTCATACAGCGTCTGCAGGCCCAGGTAATCGAACTGCTGATCGCGCTCGGCGCGCAAGGCGGCGGCCAGGCGCGGCAGGTCGAAGTTCAGCATGTCGGGGTTGAGCAGCTCGTGCTCCACGCCCTTGGCGATAAAGCCGGGGAAGTAATGGGCGTAGGCCGCGCCCATGTCGGCGGCGGCCACATCTTGGCCAATGGTCTCGCGCACGATGGTGTGCAGCAGCAGGCGCGCGGTGACAAAGCTGTAGTCAGGCTCTTTCTCGATCAGCGTGCGGGCGGCCAGGATCGAGGCCTTGAATACCTCGTCCACGTTCACGCCGTCGTACAGGTTGCGCAGGGTTTCGCTCAGCACCGGCGCCGGGTCTACATCCTGGCCCAGGCCTTGGCAGGCGGCGGCAATGCGGTCGTGCAGCTTTTTCACGTCGAGCACCACACGCTGGCCCTGGTCCATCACGTGCAGTGCAGGCTGGGCGGGTGCGTGCTGGGCGTGCAGTTGGGCACGCTCCTGGTTGCGGCGCTCGCGGTAGAGCACGTAGGCGCGGGCCACTTCGTGGTTGCCACTGCGCATCAGGCCGAGCTCAACCTGGTCTTGCACGTCTTCAATATGGAAGGTGCCGCCACCGGGGCGCGAGCGCATCAGGGCGCGCACGACGGTGTGGGTGAGGTTCTCGACGACTTCGCGCACGCTGGCCGAGGCCGAGCCCTGGGTGCCATGCACGGCCAGGAAAGCTTTCATCATCGCGGTGGTGATCTTGGGCGGCTCGAACGGGACCACGGCGCCGTTGCGGCGGATGATCTGGTAGTCGGGGAGAACCGTGAAACCCTCCATCACACGCTTGCTGGAAGCTGGGCTCGAAAGCTCGGCGGAAAGCGAATCGACGTTCATGTCTGTCCTCTCTGTGATGCTGGAAATACCGGAAATACGGCTGTCGCACGGCGGGGCGGCGGCAGTAAGGGAGAAGTCTCAAAACACTATATGTAGTGGTTTTTAGTGCTTGAGACACTACCTATAGTGTACCGCTCAAAAGTGCCGAGAGAGTCGTGACAAATTGTGATAGCGCTGCGCGCGCTGCGCTGCAGCATGTTGGCGGCGCCGCATGCCAGCTTTGCGGGCGGCAAAAAAACGTGGATTGACGCGCAGTTGCCGACGAATGTCTGCGCCAAGCTGCCAATGGCGCGCATGTCGGCGATTGGAAAAATTTGTGCGACTTGCTGCTGTTGTCGCATCTACGCCATCACTGCAAACAGGGTTGAGGCACGCCAAACAGGCGCGGAAACAGCTCGCACAAAAACGGCCGCGCCATGGAAATGGCGCGGCAGCGGCAAATGCGTGGGGCGAAGCCTAGAGCGTGTCGGGCGGGAACATGGCGCTTGGCCAGCCCAGGTCTTGCTGCAGCTGGGGCCAGGAAAAACCGGCACCCGGGTCTTGCTTGCGGCCGGGCGCTATGTGTTCGTGGCCGGCCACTTGGCGGATGGGGTAGTGCGAGCGAATCTGCTGGCTCAGCTCGGCCAGGCTGGCGTATTGCGAAGCGCTGAATAGCTCGCCTTCCAGGCCTTCGAGCTCGATCCCGATCGAATAATCGTTGCAGCGTTCGCGTCCTTGCCACGAGGACACGCCGGCATGCCAGGCGCGCTCGTCACAGCTGACGAATTGCCAGACCGTGCCTACGCGGGTGATGAAAAAGTGCGAAGACACTTCGAGCCCGCGAATGCCCTGAAAGTAAGGGTGGGCGTCAAAATCGAGCTGGTTGCTGAACAGGCGCTGCACATCGCCCGTGCCATAGCGGCCTGGCGGCAGGCTGATCGAATGCACAACCAGCAGGTCAATCTCGGTGGCCTCTGGGCGTGGACCGAAGTTGGGGCTGGGGCAGTGCGTAGCGCTGCGCAACCAGCCCGCATCCCAACCGGCGTCCCTACCGGTGTCCCAATCGGCCTGAGCGGCATCAGCCGGCATCAATGGCCTCCGCTTTCGTTGGGATCGGCAATCTGCAAGCGCTCCATGCGGTAGCGGATCTGGCGCAAGCTGATGCCCAGGCGCGCAGCAGCGGCCGTGCGGTTGAAGCCGTATTCCTTGAGTGCGCGTACCAGAATGTCGCGCTCGAGCTCGTCCATCCAGGCTTGCAAATCCTGGGGCAATTCCTGGTCGCAGGGGTAGCTGTTACCGGACAGAGGCGGGGCCTCTATAGGTGGGGTCACCATTGGCGGGGTTGCCAATGACTTTGCCATGGCTGGCGTTGCCACCGGCGCAGCGGGTGCTTGCGCTGGCATGGCATAGAACGGTGTCAGTGCGGCAGGCGTGGGTGCGGCCGGCGGGGGCGGTGCGGGGCGGGTGGCAGGCGCAGGTGTTTCGGCGCTGGTTGCCGTGCTGGGTGGCTCGATGTTCAAGGCCGAGCTGTCACTGAGCGCCACCGAGCGCAGTAGCAGGTTTTCCAGCTCGCGCACATTGCCTGCCAAAGGGTAGCTGGCGATGGTGGCCAGCGCTTGCGGGCTGAGTGTGGGCGTGGGCACGCCGCTGTCTTGTGCGATGCGCTGCAGCAGCACGGCGCACAGTTCGGGCAGGTCTTCACGGCGCTCGCGCAAGGGCGGGATGGCGATCTCAATGACGTTCAAGCGGTAGTACAAGTCTTGGCGAAAGCGCCCGCTTTGGATGTCTGCCGCCAGATCACGGTGCGTGGCACTGACGATACGCACATCCACCGATTCCTCTTGTTGGCCGCCGAGCGGTCTGACTTTGCGCTCCTGGATGGCGCGCAGCAGCTTGGCTTGCATGGCCAGCGGCAGCTCGCCGATCTCGTCGAGAAACAGCGTGCCGCCATGCGCTGCCTGGAAAAAGCCTTCGCGGTCCTGGTTGGCTCCAGTGTAGGAGCCTTTCTTGGCACCAAAGAATTCGGCCTCCAGCAAGGCCTCCGGAATGGCGCCACAGTTCACGGCCACCATCGGGCCTTTGTGGCGCTGGCTGCGGCTGTGCAAAGCCTGGGCCACCAGCTCTTTGCCGGTGCCCGATTCTCCACGCACCAGGATGGGTGCCATGCTGTTGGCCACCTTGGCGATGCGCTCGCGCACCTGTTGCATGGCAACCGATTGGCCCACCAGTTCTTTGAGCGTGGAGCTGGTCGGTGAGTGGCTGGCGCTGGCCGTTTGGGCTGCTGCTGGCGTTTCTGTGGGGCTGGTGCCGGGGGTATCCAAGCCTTGGCGGGCGGATGCGACCACCTGGCGAAACTGCTTGAGATCGACGGGCTTGGTCAGGTAGTCGAAAGCGCCTTCGCGCAGGGCGGCGACGGCGTTCTCGGCCGAGCCGTAGGCGGTGATGACGATGGTGCGCTCGCTGCGATTTTGGTTGCGCAGCTCTTGCAGCAGCTCCATGCCCATGCCGTCGGGCAGGCGCATGTCGGTGATCAGAATGTCGAAGGGCTGTTGTTGCAGCAGGCCACGCGCCTCCTGCACCGAGCCCGCCGTGTGCACGCGGTAGCCTTCGCGCAGCAGCGTCAGCTCGTAGAGGGTGCGCAGATCGGGTTCGTCGTCCACGACCAGCACCGAGGTGTTGTCAAAACTCATGTCGGCAGCAGATTTTCTTGGGTGGGCGGTGCAGCGCTGCTGGCGGCGCGGCGGAACTGCACGATAAAGGCATTGCCATCGGCCAGCTGTGGTTGGCGCGCACTTTGCCTTTCGTAGCGGATCATAGCGCCGTGGCGTGTGCACAGCTCGCGGCAGATGTACAGGCCCAGGCCGCTGGAGCGGCTCTCGGACGAGAAAAACGGTTCGAACAAATGCTTTTCAATGGTCGGCTCGATCGGCGCACCATCGCTCCAAACCGTCAGCGTCGCCGTGCCGGCCAGGCTGCTATGGGTGCTGACGCGCAAGGCGTCAGTCCGCTCGCTGCGGTAGCGCTGGGCGTTGTTGAGCAGGTTGTGCAGCAGCTGGCGCAGGTGGCCAGTGTCGAAGGCCACCAGGCTGTCGCCGGCCTGCAGATCGAGCACCAGATGGCGAGCCGCCGGGGCCAGTGCAATCCAGTCGTGGCAGATGCTGTTGACGGTGTCGTCCAGCCGCACGGCCTCGCCCTCGCCAGGCTGGATCTGGTTGTGCACGCGGGCGATGTCCAGAATGTCTTCGGCAATGCGGCCCAGGCGCTGCGCATTTTGCTCGACCATATAGGTCAGGCGTTTTTGGCCGGGGTCGATCAGCTCTTCGTCCAGCAAGGCGTTGGCCTGGGTGATGGCGGCCAACGGGTTGCGGATCTCGTGCGCCACGGCGGCCGACATGCGGCCCATGGCCGCGAGTTTTTCGGTGCGCAGCTTGGCTTCCAGTTCGCGCAGATCGTGCAGAAACACCAGGCACAGCGGGTCGTTGTCGCTGCTGCCGATGGGCCCCAAACCCGGCAAAGGGTAGGTCAGCCAGGTGCGCACATGCAAGCCCACGGGGGCGGCTTGCGGGGCAATCAAGGCCTGGTCCTGGCTGATGGATTTTTGCTGCTGAAAGGTCTGCTCAATCTGTTGCACCACGCCCAGCCAGGCTGGCAAAGCGCGCAGTTGTACGGGCATGGCCGGGTGCTGGAGCAAGGCCATGGCGGCCGGGTTGGCGCTGCGCACTTGCAGGTATTGGTCGGCCACCAGCACGCCATCGGGCAGGTTTTGCAAAATCAGCGCGTTCACCTGCTCTTGCTGGTTGGCACTGGCAGCGGCGCGCAGACCGATGAGGGTTTCTCGCTCCACACGACCACCGAGTAAACGCACCAGGGACCCGACGAAAAAGTAGGCTGCACCGGTGAGCGCTGCCTGCACCACGCTTTGGGTGGCATCCGGGTCGACAACCGACGGCACGATGGTCAGTGCGTGGCTGATCAGGAAGATGCTGATGTAAGCGCAAGAGCCCAGCACCACCATCCAGCCACCGAGGGTGCCAGCGAACAAGACGGTCAGGCCGAACAAAGGCGTGAGCGTGTAGGCGCCAATCTTGATCACCTCCAGCAGTGAGATCAGCAGCAGATCGAGCCCGATGGTGGGCAGCCAGGCGTAGACACGGCGTTTGGGCGGAGGCTGCTTGCTGATAGCTGCGTAGACAATGCCCAACGCAGCGTAGATGGCCAAGATGGCGAGCTGCGGTAAAAGCTGGCGCGCCTGTGGTGGCGTCCACAGCAGGGCGCCCACAGCCAACAACAGCGCCACCAGCACCCGTGCTGCCAGGTAGACCCGCCACAGGCGCTGAAAAGGCGTTTCGCGCAGGTCGATCAGGCTGTTCATGGTTGGCGCGGCGTATCGGTGGCACCGGGCAGGTGGGCGGCTGAGCAGTAATAGCGCCCGCGCAGGCCGAGCGCATCCGATTGCGGCAGGTGCACGCCGCAGCGCTCGCAATGCACCATGGTTTCAGGTTGGGGCAGGGGTTTGCGCTGTGGTGCTGGTGTGTCGGCCACGCGCTTGCTGCGCCACAGATGCCAGGCGATACCGATGACCAGGGCAAGCAATAAATACTTCATGCGTCAGCGCTTCAAAATGACTTCCAACACAAAGCGGGAGCCGACATAGGCCAGCAGCAGCAGCAGCGAGCCGGCGTACAACATGTGGACGGCGCGCTGGCCGCGCCAGCCAAAACGCTTGCGGCCAAACAGCAGCACCGCAAACGTCAGCCACGAGAGCAGCGAGAAGACCGATTTGTGGTTCCAGATCCAGGCCTTGCCATAGAGCTCTTCGCCAAACAGCCAGCCGGCGGCAAGCGTGGCGGTCAGCAGCGCAAAGCCGGCGCCGACAAAGCGGAAAGTCAAGCGCTCCAGCGTGAGCAGTGGCAGGCCGCCGTCGTGCTGGCCTTGCTGGCGCATCTGGCGTTCGGCGCGGGTCATGAGCACGGCGTGGACCACCGCCGCCGCAAACAGACCATAGGAGGCAATGCCCAAGGCCAGGTGCAAAGGCAACCAAGGCGAGGCGTTCACATGCAGTGGCGTGCCCGGGAACACGGCCGCCAGCAGCACGGCCAGGCTGCCGAGCGCGGCCAGTGCCCAGCGCGAGCGCATTTGCGGGTAGCGTTGCTGCTCCACGCCATAGACGGTCAGCACCAGCCAGGCGGTGACGGATAGTGCCGGCGCAAAACCAAAGCGGGGTGTTTGCCCGGCCAGGCCCCAGACCAGGCTGGCGGCGTGCAAGGCCCAGGCGAGCAGCAGCAGGCGCTTGGCGCTGCGGTTGGGCAGACGGTGGCCAGCCAAGGCCGGCAAAGCGTAGGCGATGGCTGCTGCCAGCGCCAACAGCCAGTCCATCAGGCCGGTGCTGGCTGCTGTGAAAGAGGAAACGAGCATCCGCCTATGATAGCGGCCGGCCAGTACTGTGGCTGCCGAAAGTGCGGTGGCAAGGCCGCTTCAGCGCCCCGGCGCCCAGTCCGGCGCCAGCATGGCCGCGTGCTGGGCGGTCTGCAGGCGGTTGCGGCCGGCGCTCTTGGCGGCATAGAGCAGTTCGTCGGCGTGCAGCAACCAGCTGTCGGGCGCACTGTCGGTTTCGCAGTGGATGGAGAGCACGCCACAGCTCACGGTCAAAAACTCGCCCGTGGACGAATGTGCATGCGGAATTTGCAATGCTTGCACATCGGCGCGAAAGCGCTCTACCACCGCGGCCGGGTCGGCGTGGCCGGGCAGAATCAGCGCGAACTCCTCGCCGCCAAAGCGGGCCGCCAGGTCAAAAGGGCGGCGGGCGTGCGCGGCCAAGGTGTTGGCCACCGCCTTGAGCGCCTCGTCGCCTTGCAGGTGGCCATAGCAGTCGTTGTAGCGTTTGAAATGGTCGATATCGATCAGCGCCAGCCCCAGTGGCTCCTGGCGGCGCAGACACATGCGGTAGGTGCGCTGCAACATGTCGTCAAAATGGCGGCGGTTGGCCAGATTGGTCAGTCCGTCGACCTGGGCCAGGTGTTGCAGGGCGTGGCGCTGCAAGGCCAGGTCGATCTGGTTGCGCACGCGCACGCTCACCACCGCAGGCCGGATGGGTTTGGACACGTAATCGGCCGCGCCCAGGCGCAGGCCGTATTCCTCGGCCGCCGCGTCGCTTTGGCCGGTGATGAAGACAATCGCAATGCCGGCCGTGCTCTCGTGCTTGCGCAGCTCGGTCAGCACCTCGTAGCCGCTCATGCCAGGCATGCTCACGTCCAGCAAGATCAGCTGCAGCCGGTGGGCTTCACGTTGCGCGGT
Organism: Comamonas trifloxystrobinivorans; assembly: GCF_043359985.1. Taxonomy (NCBI): domain Bacteria; kingdom Pseudomonadati; phylum Pseudomonadota; class Betaproteobacteria; order Burkholderiales; family Comamonadaceae; genus Comamonas; species Comamonas trifloxystrobinivorans. Next base: position 308,360 of record NZ_JBHZGV010000001.1, on the reverse strand, counting down.
GGCGATGGCGCTGGGCCCGTCCTTGGCCAGCAGCACGCGGTATTGCTGGCCCAGCAGCTCGGCTAGCATGAAGCGGTTGACGCGCTCGTCATCGACGATCAATACCGTGGGTTGTTCTTGTTGGGGCGCTTCTAACATGGTGCTTGCTCAGTGGCGTTGCAGGCCGGGCGGGCACAACAGGGTTTGCAGGCGCTGCAAGGCTTGCAGTGCGGCCTCGGTCTCCAGGTCCTCGGTGTATTGTTGAATATCCTGAAAAATGCTGCGCGCCGCAGGGTCGCCCAATTGCCGGCCCAGTGCCTCCAGCGCTTCGACGGCAGCGTAGTCGCCGGCGGCAATCAGGGCGCGCAATTCGTCCAGCAGGGTTTGCCAATGCTCGGCGCTGGCGGCGGTGCCTGGTGCAGGGCAAGACAGATTGGTGTTGTGGGCCGAGGCGGAGAGCTGCTCCAGCAACTGCTGCAGTGCTGCAGAGAAAGTAGGGACGCCTGCGGCCAACTGTGCTTGCAGCGTGGCCGCTGCATCGCTGCCAATTGCCATGGGTTCCAACTGGTACGCATGCTGTTCGACGGTGGCAGCCTGCGCCACCAGGGCGGGTGCATCCAGATAGCCCAGCGAGCCTTTAAGCGTGTGCGCCAGCATGCCCAGATCGGCCCAGCGGCCTTGTTGCCAACAGGCCAGCAGCTGTGTGGGCGCGGCCACAAAGTCGCGCACAAAGCCTTGCAAGATGCGTTGCATGCGCTCGGGCCGGTGTTGCAGGCGCTGGCGCAAACGCTCGCCACTGGCCGGCAACTGGGCTGCAGCGGGCGTGCCGCTGATCCAGCTTTGCAGTGTGGCGTACAGCTGGTGGTCGTCGATCGGCTTGGTCAGGTGGGCATTCATGCCGGCGGCCTCGATGCGGGCGCGGTCTTCCGGGCGGGCCTGCGCGGTCAGGGCAATCACCGGCAGTGTGCCGAGGCCCAGCTCGTTGCGGATGGCGCGGGTGGCGTCCAGCCCGTCCATGTGCGGCATGTGCACGTCCATCAACACGGCATCAAAGCTCTGCGTTTTCAGCAGTTGCAGCGCCTGCACGCCGTCACAGGCCATCTGCACTTGCACGCCGGCAAGCGCCAGGAAATCGGCCGCCACTTCGCGGTTGAGGGCGTTGTCGTCCACCACCAGCACCCGCGTGCCACGCAGCGTGGGGTAGAGCTGCGCCATGGCTTGCAGGGGCGGCATCGACAGCGGTGCTTTGGCAGGCTGCGCCGGGTTGCCGTGGCTTTGCAGAATTTCCAGTATGGCGTTGAACAGCACGGATTCCGTCACCGGCTTGATCAGCAGGCCTTGCAGGCGCAGGGCTTCGGCGCGGCGCTGCACTTCTTCGCGGCCGTAGGCGGTCACCATCAGCACCGCGGGCGTGGTGGCCAGGTTTTCTTCTTCCCGAATGCGGCGTGCCACCTCCAGCCCGTCCATGCCCGGCATGCGCCAGTCCATCAGCACCAGGCCGTAGGCCGAGCCGCTGCGCGAGGCCGCATGCAGCAGTTGCAGCGCTTGTTCGCCCGAGTCGGCTGCGTCGGCGCGCATGCCAAAGCCGCCCACCATGCTGCACAGAATCTCGCGCGCGCTGGCGTTGTCATCAACAATCAGCACGCGTTCGCCCGAGGCCAGCGGCGCCAATGCGGTTTGCGGTTGCGGCTCGTGCGCGGGCTGCAATGCGGCGGTGAAATGGAACACGCTGCCCTGGCCGGGCTGGCTGTGCACGTCGATCTCGCCGCCCATCAGCTCTACCAGGCGGTTGCAGATTGCCAGGCCCAGGCCGGTGCCGCCGTAGCGGCGCGTGGTCTGGCTATCGGCCTGTGAGAAGGGGCGGAAGAGCTGCTGGATCTGCGCCTGCGTGAGCCCGATGCCCGTGTCTTTGACACTGAAAGACAGCAGCGTTTGGCCTGTTGGGACTGGCTTGGGCGCTGCCGCCAGGCCGATGGACACCACCACTTCGCCTTGCTCGGTGAACTTGATGGCGTTGCTCACCAGGTTGTTGAGCACCTGGCCGAGGCGCAGCGGGTCGCCGCGCAGCTGGCGCGGCACATCAGGCGCCATGGCGTAGACCACCTCGATGCCTTTTTCCTCGGCGCGCAAACTGGTGACGGCCGAGACCGTCTCCAAAATATCGTCCAGGCGGAAATCGGTTTGCTCCAGCGCCAGCATGCCGGCCTCGATCTTCGAGAAATCGAGGATGTCGTTGATGATCGACAGCAGCGCATTGGCCGAGAGCTCCACCTTCTCCAGGTAATTGCGCTGCTTGGGCGTCAGCGGCGTTTGCTGCACCAGGCGCGTCATGCCGATAACGGTGTTCATCGGTGTGCGGATCTCGTGGCTCATCGTCGCCAGAAAATCCGACTTGGCGCGCTCGGCCGCCTCCGCTGCCGATTTGGCCGCTTGCAAGGCCTGCTCGGCTTCCACCTCGCGCGTGATGTCGAGCATGATGCCGTCCCAGGTGGTGCCCTGGTCGCTGCTGCGCGGCGCCGATCGGCAATGCAGCCAGCGCACGCTGCCATTGGTGTGGATGATGCGAAAGCGGTGGTCGAAATCCGAGCGCCGGGTGTGCACCTGGAAGGCCTTGTGCACATAGGCTTCGCGGTCCTCGGGGTGGATGGCGCGGAGGTAGGCGGCGCGGTCGGAGGTGATGGTGTCGGCGCTCAGGCCGATCAGCTGCTCGATACCGGCGCTGATGTACGTCATGCGCACATCTTCCTTGGTCTTGCCCTCGACGCGGTAGATGGCGCCGTTGGGCAGGTTGTCGGCCAGGGTTTCCAGGCGCAGCTTGGCGTCCACGCGCTCGGACAGGTCTTGCACCGTGCCGCTGACGCTGACGATGCGGCCCTCGGCATCGCGGTCGGCCTGGCCCCGGATGCTGGCTGGAAACCAGCCATGCTGGGGTGACAGGTGCATCACATCCAGATCGTAGGCCTGGCCGGTCTGGGCGCAGCGCTGAATGGCGGCGAGCACCCGCGCGTGGTCGTCCGGGCGCAGCATGCGCTGCAGATCGGCCGGGGTCAGCAGCGGGCCTTGTGGGTCGGCGCCGTTCATCTCGTACATCATCTCGGAGGCTTTGAACTCGCCCGTGGCCAGCTCCAGCGTCCAGCTGCCAATGCGCGCCTGGCGCTCGGCCCGGCGCAAAGAGTCGTAGCTCATGCGCAGCTCTTGCGCGGCACGCCGCACCTCGGTGATGTCGCGCGAGATGCCGAGCAGGCCGATCACCTGGCCGTCCTCATCGCGGTACTGGCTTTTGATCGACTGAAACAGCCGGCGCTCGCCATCGACCACGGCAAATGTCTCCGACACCACCGGCGTATCGCTCGTCAGCACCTGGGCATCGTCGTCGGCAAAACCGTTGTCGCCGCCCAGCAGCTCGGCGTCGGTACGGCCGACCAGGCCGCCCGGCGGCACCTGAGCCAACTGGTCGGCCGCGGGGTTGCCAAACACATAGCGGCCCTGCAGATCTTTGACGAAGACGATGTCCGAGGTGCCATGCATCACCGCATTGAGCAAGCGGGTCGAATCCTGCCACTGCTGGGTGCGCTCCTGCACCTGGCGCTCGAGCGCCGCATTGAGCTGGCGGATCTGCTCCTCACCGCGCACGCGCTCGGTGATATTGCGCGCCATCGTGAAAAAGCACTTGCGCCCCTCATAGATCTGGCAGGAGATATGCACTTCCACCGGAAAGCGCGTGCCGTCCTTGCGCTGGTGGGTGTTGGTGGCGACGAATTTGGTGAAAGGAGCAATTCCGCGCCAGGCGCTGACGAGCTCTTCGCTCTTGAAGTCGAGCGCGAAATCCTGCACACACATGCGCAGCAACTCGTGCTTGCTGTAACCCATGCTGGCGCAGGCCTGGGCGTTCACATCGAGGATGCGGCCCTGGTCGTCGTGCAGAAAAAAGTCGTCCGCAAAGTGGTCAAGAAACTGGCGGTACAACGCATCGGACATCGCAAACCTTCTGTAGGAGGTGCCAACGGCGTGGCGAGCAGGCTGCCGCCGACAGCGGCGGCGGGCAGGCTAGATGTTACCGGGTGTGTCGAACCTTGTCGCGGCCTGCGGCTTGGGGGAGATACCGATGGCTGCCCGTGGGCGCGATGGCGCACTGGGCACGCTGCCTGGGCGAGGCGGGTAAAATGGCCGTTTCGCCCTGGGGCGCTGCAAGCGCGGCCCCCGCAGGGCCTTGCATTGCCCACCTACGAGATCCCTGCCCATGGCTTCCGCATTGACCGACAAACTCTCGCGCCTCGTCAAAGAGATGCGCGGCCAGGCCCGCATTACCGAATCCAACGTGCAAGACATGCTGCGCGAAGTGCGCATGGCCTTGCTCGAAGCCGACGTGGCCCTGCCCGTGGTGCGCGATTTCATTGCCCGCGTCAAGGAAAAAGCGCTGGGCCAGGAAGTGCTGGGCAGCCTGAAACCCGGCCAGACCCTGGTCTCCATCGTCAACAAGGAACTCGCCGCCACCATGGGCGAGGGCGTGGCCGACATCAACCTCAACGCCCAGCCGCCTGCCGTCATCCTGATGGCCGGTCTGCAGGGTGCGGGTAAAACCACCACCACTGCCAAGCTGGCCAAGCATCTGATCGAAAAGCGCAAGAAAAAGGTGCTGACCGTCTCGGGCGACGTGTACCGCCCCGCCGCTATCGAGCAGCTCAAGACGGTGACCAAGCAGGCCGGCGCCGAATGGTTCCCCAGCTCGCCCGACCAGAAGCCGCTCGACATCGCCCACGCCGCGCTTGATTACGCCAAAAAGCACTATTTCGATGTGCTGCTGGTCGACACGGCCGGCCGCCTGGCCATCGATGAAGTGCTGATGCAGGAAATTCAGCAACTGCACGGCGCCCTGAAGCCGGTCGAGACGCTGTTCGTGGTGGACGCCATGCAGGGCCAGGACGCCATCAACACCGCCAAGGCTTTCAAGGAAGCGCTGCCGCTGACCGGCATTGTGCTGACCAAGCTCGACGGTGATTCGCGTGGCGGTGCAGCGCTGTCGGTACGCCAGATCACCGGCGCGCCGATCAAGTTTGCCGGTGTCTCCGAGAAGATCGACGGCCTCGAAGTGTTCGACGCCGAGCGCCACGCACAGCGCGTGCTGGGCATGGGCGACATCGTGGCCCTGGTCGAGCAGGTCACCAAGGGCGTGGACATGGAAGCCGCGCAGAAGATGGCCGAGAAGATCAAATCCGGCGACGGCTTTGATTTGAACGACTTCCTCGGCCAGCTCCAGCAGATGAAGCAGATGGGCGGTCTGTCCACGCTGATGGACAAGCTGCCGACCGAGCTGGCCGGCAAGGCCGGTCAGGTCGACATGGACAAGGCCGAGCGCGAAATTCGCCGCAAGGAAGGCATCATCTGCTCGATGACCGCCAAGGAGCGCGCCAAGCCTGAGCTCATCAAGGCTACGCGCAAGAAACGCATCGCCCTGGGCGCCGGCGTGCAAGTGCAAGAGGTGAACCGCCTGCTCAACGAGTTTGACCAGATGCAGCAGATGATGAAGAAGATGAAGGGCGGCGGGTTGATGAAGATGATGAAGAAGATGGGCGGGATGAAGGCCATGAAAGGGATGATGGGCGGAGGAGGAATGCCCAAGCTCCCGTTCTGACAAGCCCTGATCTGAACAGAAACGCCTGTGGTTTTATGACTGCAGGCGGTTTTTTTTGCCTTGTTTCTTTGTTTGCGGGTGCTGTGACGGACTTGTTGGGTTCGCGGGCAAAAAGAGTTTTCGTGCGGCGGTGGCAATATGGCCGCTCATACTTTGTTGCGATGCCTTGCCTTACCAAAGTAATGTCTGCGTCATCGCGTCGCGTCTGAGCGGCCATCTTGCCATTGGGGTGCTGAGATCGAGCGCTCTGCTCGCTGCGTAGGCGTGTTGTTCTTAACAGCCAACAGCCAACAGCCAACAGCCAACAGCCAACAGCCAATACCTTGTCCCGTGAGGTGTGCGGGCAATAGCCGCAAAAAAGCCCGGAGGTGATCCGGGCTGTTTTGTGGCTTGGGGCGTTGCGCTTGTTTACGCCACCACCACCTTCGCCTCACCTGGCTGCATGCGGCCGATCACGCAGGCGTCGGCGAAGCCGTGGCCTTTGAAGGTTTCCAGCACTTGCTGGATGGCGCCGGGCTGGCACGAGACCAGCAGGCCGCCCGAGGTTTGCGGGTCGGTCAGCAGCGCGCGCATGGCGTCGGACACGTTCTCGCCCAGTTCCACGCTGGTGCCGTAGGAGGCCCAGTTGCGGCCCGATGCGCCGGTGGCAATGCCTTGTTCGGCCAGGGCGCGCACGCCAGGCAGCAGCGGCACCAGCTTGCTGTCGATGCAGGCCGTCATCTCGGCACCGCGGGCCAACTCCAAGGTGTGGCCCAGCACGCCGAAGCCGGTCACGTCGGTCAGCGCATGCACGCCGTCAATCTGCGCCAGCACGGTGCCGGGGCGGTTGAGCTGGGTGGTGGTATGCACCATGGCGGCGTAATCGGCGTCACCCAACAGGCCTTTTTTCAGTGCGGCCGATTGGATGCCTACACCCACGGGCTTGCCCAGAATCAGCACGTCGCCGCTTTGCGCGTCGCTGTTGCGCTTGAGGTTTTTCGGGTTGACGATGCCAATGCCGACCAGGCCGTAAATCGGCTCGACCGAATCGATCGAGTGGCCGCCCGCCAGCGGAATGCCGGCTTCCTGGCACACCGATTCGCCGCCTTCCAGAATTTTGGCGATCACATCGTGCGGCAGCACATTGATCGGCATGCCCACAATCGCCAGCGCCATCACCGGCGTGCCGCCCATGGCGTAAATGTCGGACAGCGCATTGGTGGCGGCGATGCGGCCAAAGTCATACGGATCGTCGACGATCGGCATGAAGAAATCGGTGGTCGCCACAATCGCCTGCTCGTCGTTGATCTGGAAGACCGCAGCGTCATCGGCCGTCTCCGTACCCACCAGCAACTGGGCGTAGAACTGCTTGGGCACGGCGCTCTTGCTCAACAGCTCGGACAGCACACCGGGCGCAATCTTGCAGCCGCAGCCGCCGCCGTGCGAGAGCGAGGTCAGGCGAGGGGTGGTGGAGGTGGGCGTGGACGGTGCGTTCATTCGGGAATCCTGGTGGTGACGACAAGAAAAAGCGCAGCGCCAAGGGCGCGCAGCAGCGCTATTATCCGCAGCCCGGCAATGCCGCTGCCCGCGCTGATGTTTAGCGCAGCTGTGTTACTGGAGCATGGGGGCGGGCAAGATGGCGGAAAGCAGCAGGAGTCGAACCTACCCAGGAGTGGCTGACACCCCTCACCGGGTTTGAAGCCCGAGCTTTCAACCGGGAAAGCTTCCCTTTCTAAAGTGAAGAATCCTTTTGAATCAATGTCTTGTATGATTCTTGAGGACTCTGGAGGTGCTCCTCCTGTATCACTTGCATGTCACATCTGTGGTGTGTGTGTCTGACCATTGTAGGTGCCCCAAGTGAGAAATCTTGGAAAAACTCTCTGAGGGCATCTCAATAAGACCTTGGGCTCAGGTTCCCCCGTGCGCGGTCCTGAGGAGGGCTCCGGAGGGCTGAAGGGGGACGGGGTCTTGTTCTACTGCCTTGGAGGTCTCCATAGCTGTGTGAGCTATCGCACACTTTGACTGTCCATAATTCATCCGGTAATCTATTGAGACACATAACTATAGGACTCAAGATGAGTGATTGGGACTTTCTGCATGACATGCATCACAAGGGCTATTCTGCGGATGACATAGCCGATGCAGCCGCCATTGGATATGCCCCTTGGCATGCCGCTCATATCAACTTTGGGGATGAGCCTAAGGCTAGGTCTTCTGGGAAGGCTTCAGCTCCAAAGGTGGCCCCTGTTAAGCAGTCAGCTCAGGATGGCCCTGCCGATCAGACGGCTAAAGCCCTTCAGGCCATGGAGATGCTCAGGCAAGCAGGGATTCTCACTAGACCTCAGTTCCTAGCCTGTAAAGCGGCAATCCAGAAGTAGCCTCCTGTCTGAATGCTGGATAGTTGATGGGGTGACCACAATCGGTCGTTTACGGTCAGGGTGTCCTGGGGGTGTTCAAAAGATAGGGTGACAGTGTTCTGTACATGGTGTACATTCCGTACATCCATTTAGTACACCAGAGGAGCCCCTTTCGATGTCCACTAGCGTCAGCAGCACCCCTAGAGTCTTCGCTTACTGCCGTGTCTCTACCTCAGACCAGACTACCTCCAATCAGCTACAGGAGATCGCTGGAGCGGGCTTTGAGGTCTCCCCTAGGCGAGCCATCACTGAGACCGTTAGCGGCTCTGTAGCGGCCTCTGAGCGCCCTGGATGGGCCTCCCTGGTCGCCAAGCTGGAGGCTGGGGATGTGGTGGTGGTCACCAAGCTGGATCGACTAGGGCGGAATGCCATGGATGTCAGGACGACTGTGGACGGTCTTGCTGCTGAGGGCATTCGGGTCTATTGCCTAGCTCTTGGTGGGATGGACCTCACGAGCCCAGCGGGTCGGATGACCATGGGGGTTATTGCCGCTGTAGCTGAGTTTGAGAGAGACCTGCTCATCGAGAGGACTCAAGCAGGGCTGTCGAGAGCGAAGGCTGAGGGCAAGAGCCTGGGGAGGCCCAAGAGCCTGACCGATGAGGAGACTCAGGAGGTCCTCAGGAGGCTTGCTGCTGGTGAAGCTGTAGCCGCAATCGCTAGGGCTATGGGGACCAGTCGGCAGACCGTGATGCGGATCAGGCAGGGTAATCTAGAGGCGATCTAAACAGCCCCGCTGGAGGTCACCAGAGGCTCCCTGTGAGGCTCTGCGGTCTGGCTGGTGGGATTGCCTGCATGCACGGCCATTGGTGCTCCTGGTGGCTTTTAGCCTGCTTCGATTAACCCACACCATTGGTAGGCGTGAGACCCTTCCAGAGGAGCCCAAAGGCACCGGAGTCCCTGTAGAGAATGACCATCATCAGATGAAGCTAGTCAGTCCTGAGGAGGGCCCGTAGTCCAGAGGAGAGACCTACAGAGACCCAATGGAGTCCATAGGAGCCCTATAGAGAGATGACCATACAGAGATGACCATCACTAGAGGAGAGTCTAGACCCAATGGAGAGCCCATAGGAGACCGGGGGGGGGAGTATTTGGTGTGGGTTAATTGGTCTATCTGTGACCCTATCGGTAACCTATGGGCACACTCCTCCAGCGCCAGCAAGAGATACCCTCAGGAGACGCCTATAGGCCCGCTGCTGGCGTCCCTGGTCTTGCCTGTGGTTAGAGGCTTCTAGCGTGGGTAGACCTTCGGGAGGTCCATGGAGCCGTAGGAGAGCTTCTGGATGGCCTTTCTGAGGTCTTCCATGTCCAGGTGCGTGTAGACCTTACGGCCTGTGGATCCACTAGGCTCGTGCCCTATGATGACCTCCATAGTCTTCTCTGAGACCTCAGCCTTAGCTAGTCGGGTTCTGACCGTATGCCGGAAACTGTGGAAATCCAGCCACTTGGCCTCCAGGCCGGGGAAGCTCTTTCGGTATTCGCTGAACCATGAGCTAGCGGTATTCCTGTTCAGGAGCGGCCATAGACTGCCCTTGGGGTCTGCCTTGCGGACCTCCTCTGCATAGTCCAGGAGGCCCAGCCGGATCAGCTCGGAGTGAATAGGGATAGACCTCCGCGCGGCTTCGGACTTCAGGCTCTGGCCCTCCCCCTCATCGGTGATTCGGATGACCGGGATTCCATCCACCTCGGTGATGTCTGGGATCAGTAGCTGGGTCAGCTCTCCCATTCGGGCTCCAGTGTAGATACCGAGGATAGGTAGCCAGTAGGCTGCTGGTCCTCCTCCCTTGCGGTCTTCTGGTGGTAGCGCATAGGACTGGTGAAGCGGTTGACTGAATAGCGTCTCCAGCTCATGGTCTTTCCATGGAATTCGTGTGACCTTCTTGGGGACCTCAATGGAGAGCTTCTCCCAGGGATTCCTCTGGATGACCTCCAGTTCCTGAGCGGCGAACCGCAGCAAGGAGGAGACGTACATCAGATGGTTCTGGGCAGTCTTAGGGCCGAAGGGTCTAGCGGGCTCTTGTAGCCACGCCTTGAACGCGTTCCCGTGGGCTCTGCTGACCTCCTGGATGAACAGGGGTGAGCCCAAGCACTCCTCAGCGAGACCCAAAGCCCGAGAGCTGGCCTGCGTGGCGTCGCTAGACTTCGGGGCAGCCTTCAGCCAGAGGTCCCGTATCTCCCTCAGGGTGTGGCTTTTGCTTGGAGCTGGGGCGGCTGAGGGAGTGCCGAGAACGCCCATAGGAGCCTCAGGAGGGACTGTTGGGGTCTGGGTAATGGGTAGGTGGCTATCTGTGCTTAAAAGCTCTCCAGCGTCCATCCTAGAGGCGTCCTGCCACGCCTGCCGGTATGACCTCAGGTAAGCCTTGAGGGCCTCCGGTAGTCCATCGGTCTGCTCTGTGATGGTGAAGCCCAGCGCCAGCGCATCAGCCTGGAGGAGCGGAAGGACAGTCCGAAGGTTCAGACCTGCTAGAGCCCTCCCGGCAGCCTTGGACTCCGTGGCGTTGAGGGTGGTCAGTACATTCAGCTCCCAGTCACTGAGGCCCTCCAGAGGGCTTCTCTCGGGCAGCGGGATAGATCCATCTGGGCTCCGCATCAGCGGTAGACCCACTAGGGAAAGTGCTCGGAGGGTAGGGTCTTTCCCTTCCCTTCGGTACTGGTCAGCCTGGAGGACACGCCTACGGGCTCCTGCGGCCAGGACTTGCAATAGCTCAGGAGTGATGACCTCCAGAGCCTGGGGGCTTAGTGCCTTTCGCTTGGTCTCAAACTCCTCAAGCCATTCGGCTCTCAAGCGGAGACCCTTTCGGACTGCCTCAGCCTTGTCGCTGGTGCGTAGGGACGGGTTAACTCTGGGCTTGCCGTAGTGTGCTTGGAGGTCCTCTGGGATGAGCACCCGCAGGTAGTAGCGGGAGCCCCTGAGGTTAAGACCCTCAACTGTTGCCATCTCATCTTCTCCAGTAGGGAGGTCCTGGGGTAGATGTGTCATGGGCATGTATCACTTATGGGGCGGAAAGCAGCTAGAGTCGAACTAACCTAGGAGTGGCTGACACCCCTAACCGGGTTTGAAGCCCGGCCGCACCACCGGGCACGATTGCCTTCCTTTGCAGAAGAGCGCTGATTGTAGCCAGTCTGGCGCGGCGTGGAAGCAAATGTTCTTGAGCGAAAGCGCAGGCGCGAGCGCATTAGAGCATCAGCGCCCGGCCCCAGCCGCCCAGCGCACGCCGGGGCGCAGCACATGGCTGTCGCGCACGCGGCGGGTGTAGCCGACGCGGTCAAAAAACTCCAGGATCTGGATGGCGCGTTTGCGGCCCAGGCCGGTGGCGTCGCGGAAGGCGGCGGCTTCCACTTCGCCGCGTTCGGCTTGCGCGGCCAGCTCGGCGATCAGGGCGGCCAGCGCATCCACTTGCGCGGCAGCGTAGAACAAGTCTTTCACCACCTGGAAAACAGCGCCTTGGCGGCCCAGTTTTTTCAGCAACTGGCGCACCAGCTCTTCGGCGCTGCCGTGGTCGCGTGCCAAATCTCGCACCCAAGGCGGGTCGTAGCGGCCGGCTGCAATAGCGGGCAGCAGCTTTTGCGCCAGTGCCTGTTCGGCGGCGCTCAGTTGCACGCTGTGGCTGGGCAGGTGCAGCCAGGCGCCGGTGCTGCTGATGTGTCCGCCAGCCAGCAAGGTATCGAGCAGGCCGCTGTAAAGCGCGTCATGTACGCCGTGTTGCAAGCTGGGCAAAGCCATGCGGCGCAGGCGAGCGGCGTTGATACCGGGTTCGTCCGGCGCCACGCTGTGAAAACGCTCCAGCGCTTGCAAGACCTGGTTTTGCAAGCTTTGCCATGCCTCATTGCCCAGCAGCAGCGCATCGCCATCGGCGGCGGGCAGTTCCATGCTGCCTGCAGGTACGGGCGGTTGCGCCAGGCCGGTCAGGCGCAGCAGCTGCGAGCGCGGCAAGCCGTGCGGCGCTTCGGCCAGCAGCGGTGCGCTGTCTTGTGTGGTGACCCAGTGTTCCAGCGCTGCCAAATAGGCCAGGCGCGCCTCGCTGCGGCGTTTGCGGGCAGGCGCATACGGGTCCAGCACCATGGCGCCGGCGATGGTGCGGTTGGCCTGCGCGTTGCGCACGATGATACGGTCGCCCGGTTGCACCACGGCGGCTTCGTCCAGCACCAGTTGCGCCAGTGCTTCGGTGCCGGGCGCGAGTTCGCCGTCTTGCAGCAGCGCAATATGGCCGGTGCAGCGCATGGTGCCCAGGTGCAAGTGCACGGGCGCCCAGGGCTTGAGGGCAGGCGCGTCGGCCAGCAGATGCAGGCGCACGTCAATGCGCTGCGTGGTTTGCAGCAGACGGGCATCGAGCATCCAATCGCCGCGGCTGATGTCTTCTTTGCCTATGCCGGCCAGGTTCAGTGCGCAGCGCTGGCCCGCCACGCCGTTGTCGGCCGCCTGGTTTTGTGCGTGGATGCTGCGCACGCGCACCGTTTTGCCGCTGGCCGAATGCACGAGGCTGTCGCCCACGGCTACACGGCCATTGAAGACTGTGCCGGTGACGACCGTGCCTTGGCCTGACAGGCTGAAGACGCGGTCCACCGCCAGGCGGAACAGCCCTTGCTGCGCACGCTGCGGCATGGTTTGCGCAATGGCATGCAAATGCTGGCGCAGCGCCCAGACGCCTTTGTCGTCGGGCAGGGCAGCAGCGGTTTCGTAGATCGGCGCGCCAGCCAAATTGCTGCGCGACAGGATGGCGTTGATCTCGTCTCGCACCTCGTCGATGCGCTCACGCGCTACGCGGTCCACCTTGGTGAGTGCTACTGTGCCTTGGCGAATGCCGAGCAGTTGCAGAATTTCCAGGTGTTCCAGAGTTTGCGGCATCACGCCGTCGTCGGCGGCCACCACGAGCAAAGCGTGGTCGATGCCCACGGCGCCCGCGGCCATGGTGTGGACAAATTTTTCGTGCCCGGGCACGTCGATGATGCCCAGCACATCGCCGTTGGCGAGCGGCGCGTAGGCGTAGCCCAGCTCGATGGAGATGCCGCGCGCTTTTTCTTCTTTCAGGCGGTCGGTGTCGACGCCGGTGAGCGCCCGCACCAAGGTGGTTTTGCCATGGTCGATATGGCCTGCGGTTCCGATGATCATAGTTTTTTGTTCACTGCTGCTGCGCTGTTCAGTCTTGCTGCCAATAGGCATCAACCAGTTCGCCGTCAGCGTCGATATGCCACCACTCGATGACGACGCTTTGCTTGCCAAAACCCAGCCAGCCCAGCACGCCTTGGCGGGCCGAGAGGCGCGGGCAGCGCCACAGGCTGTCGCCCGGGCTCCACTGCGCCAGCGCGGCCTGGCGGACGGCCGCCGGCAGCTCAGGCGATTGCAGGTCTACCTGCCGGTCTTCGTCGCTGAATGCCTGGGCCATGGCGTTTTGTTGCTGCTCAGTTTTGCGCCAACTGCAGCTGTTGCCAGTTGTCGGCAAAGGCGGCTTGGTCGGCTGCTTCGAGGCAGCGCAAATCCAGCCACAGCGCATCTTCGCGCAGGCGGCCGATTACGGGCCTGGGCAATTGGCGCAGGCCGGCTTCCAGTTGTTGCAGCAGGCGGCCCGCGTGTTTGCGCTCGGCGGCGCGAATGCACAGGCCAAAGCTGGGCAGGCTTTCCACTGGCAGGGCGCCGCTGCCGATCTGGCTGCTCATGGCGGCGGGCTCCACCACATACTGCGGACCCAGGCGGTTTTGCAGGGCGGCTTGCAGCGCTTGTGCTTGCGCTTGCATGGCGCTGGCCGGGCGGGTGAACAGGCGCAGCGTGGTCAGGCGCTCGGCCAGTTGCTCGGGGTGAAGGTACAGGCGCAGCGTAGGTTCCAGCGCGGCCAGGGTCAGCTTGCCCACGCGCAATGCGCGCTTGAGCGGGTTTTTTTTGATCTGGGCGATCAGCGCTTTTTTGCCGACGATGATGCCGGCCTGCGGCCCGCCGAGCAGCTTGTCACCGCTGAAGGTGACGATGTCGGCGCCGGCTTCCACAGTCTCGCGCACTGTCACTTCGTAGGGCAGGCCCCAGTCGCGCATGTCGATCAAGGTGCCGCTGCCGAGGTCGACAAACATTGGCAGCCCGTGCTCGTGCGCCAGCCAGGCCACATCGGCGTCGGCCACGGCTTTGGTGAAGCCGGTAATGGCGTAGTTGCTGCAGTGCACCTTCATCAGCGCGCCGGTGTGCTCGCCGATGGCGGCCACATAGTCTTTCTCGTGCGTGCGGTTGGTGGTGCCCACTTCTACCAGTTGAGCGCCCGCGCGGGTCATCACATCGGGGATGCGGAAGGCGCCGCCAATCTCTACCAGCTCGCCGCGTGAAACCACCACTTCTTTGCCCAGCGCCAGCGTGGACAGCACCAGCAGCACGGCGGCCGCGTTGTTGTTGACGATGGTGGCCGCCTCGGCGCCGGTCAGGCGGCAGACCAGGTCTTCCACCAGATCGTCGCGGTCGCCCCGGCCGCCGTCGGCCAGGTCGTATTCCAGATTGCTGGGCGTGGCCAGGGCTTGCGCAACCGCGTCAATCGCCTCTTGCGGCAGCAGGGCGCGGCCCAGGTTGGTGTGCAAGACCGTGCCGGTGAGGTTGTAGACGGCTTTGAGGCGCGGCGCAAACAGGGCTTGCAGCTGGCGCTCGGCAGCGCTCAGCAGGCTGTCGGCGCTGGGTGCCTGTGCGCTGTCTTTGTTGGCCAGCCAATGCGTACGCGCCTCGGCCAGCGCTGCGCGGATGGCGTCGGTGCACTGCGTTTTGCCATAGCGCTGCAGCAGCTCGGCGGTGCGCGGGTGTTGCAGCAGTTTGTCGACAGAGGGCAGGTGGAAGGCGGTGCTCATGGCAATGCAAAGTCTGAAAAACAAAAAACGATGGCTGCTGGTGGGCAGCCATCGTGCAGTATGGCACGGCGCCTGGGCAGCCGTGCGGGAGCGATGGACGCAGAGGGGCTCAGTGCAGGTCGGGCACCGTTGCGGCTTCGCTGCCGGTTTGCGGCTCAGCCACGGCCACGAACAGCAGCGGGTTGCCGCTGGCGCGCTGGAACTGGGTCTCTTCGCTCATCAGCAGGTCCAGCATCAGGCTGGCCAGATCGTCGGCCAGTGGCTCGGCCAGCGGGTCTTTCTCCTGGTTGACGATTTTGCGGTAGCTGCCGCATTCGCTGCAGGTTTCGGCCAGCACCACGTCTTTGCCGCCTTCGAGGCCCTGGTAGTGGATGCCCTTGGTCGATTCGCAGTGCGAGCATTTCACGCGCACCATGTGCCATTCGGTGGCGCAGCAGCCGCAGTGCAGGTAGCGGTGGCCGGCCATTTTGCCGCCGATGCGCACCACGCTGGCAACCGGTTCGGTAGCGCAGACCGGGCAGATGGTGGCCGGGTCGGTGTACGGCACATCGGCCACATTCAACTGGCTGGCGCGGCGCGCAAACACCACTTGCAGCGCGGCCATGACAAACGGCGCCATGCCCACATCACGGGCCGCCAGCTCTTTGCTCAGCAGGCGCTTGGCCAGGGCGTTGCGCTCTTCGGTGTTGCTGGCTTTGAGCTCGGCAAGCAGCGGCTGCAGTGGCGCAGGCAGGCCGTCGGCGACGGAGAGCTGCTCCAGCATGCCGTCCAGCACCTGGTGCCAGACCGGGTCCAGGTGGTCGGCCGCTGGCAGCAGGGGCGACGAGAATTCTTGCGCCTGTGCCATGGCGGCCGCATCGGGCGCAGCCACTTGCAGGTTTTGCACCGCGTGGTGCTGGGCTTGCACCAGGCTGGCGATGAAGTTCAGGTAATCGGCAATCGGGTTGCCTTCGGCCAGCTGGCGGATGCGGCTGGCGCGCTCCAGGAACAGGCTGCTGGTGTTGGGCAGCAGCACGCGCGGGAAGCTGGTGTGGTCGAGCGATTCGATCTCGCCCGGTTGAAGAATGCGTTGCATGCGGGAATTCTCTCAAAAATCAACGCCGATAGACCTTGCGGGGCTATCGGCGTTTGTATGCATTGGGCGTCCAAAACCCAGGTAGATCAAGGCGCGATCACGGCGTTTGAGACGAGGCGCTGGCACGAAGACAGTAGCAACGCTACGGCGAGTGTCAGCAACGATGTATCAGACGTTGTGATCGTGCCCCGCCCCTCAGTCCTTTTCGCCGGTCATGCGGCGGTACCACAGCGGATGGTGGAACTTGGCCCAGGCGCGGGTGACGGTGCCGCGCGTCATGGCGCGGATCGTGCCCTTGGTCCAGATGGCCGCGTAGATGTGCGCCATGATCAAGCCGATCAGGCCGAAGGCCGAGATGGCGTGGACCAGGCTGGCAGCGCGCACCACGGTCACCGGCAGGTTCCACCAGGCGCGCCACATCAGCACACCGGTCACCACCAGGCCCAGCATGCACAGCACCAGCAGCCAGAACAGCACCTTCTGGCTGCCGTTGTACTTCTCGACCGGCGGCATCTTGTCGTGGTCGCCATCGAGCAGCGCGGGCACGTTCTTGAGCCATTCCACATCGCGGTCCTTGATGATGTTCAGCTGCCAGAAGCGGAAGAACATGACCAGGAAACCAAAGGCCATCACCAGGCCGATGTAGGGGTGGAGAATGCGCGTCCAGGGGCCGCCACCGAACAGGTTCGTCATGAAGAAGAACGAGGGGTGGAAGAACGCCAGGCCGGACAGCGCCAGCAGCACAAAGCTGATGGCCACGACCCAGTGGTTGACACGCTCGCCAGCGCTGTAACGCTGAATGTCACGGGAGTTGTGCTTCATCGTCCTGCCTCCTTGCGGTTGTCAGCACCGGATTCGGCGCGCGCCTTGCGGGCTTCTTCTTCCTCCAGCTCCTCGGGCACTTCGAGCGGGCCCTTGGTGACGTAGTGGAAGAAGCTGCCCACGGCAGCCACGCCCAGGGCGGCCAGCGCCAGCGGCTTGGCCACGCCCTTCCACAGGCTGACCATCGGGCTGATCTTGGGATCGTCCGGCAGGCCGTGGTAGAGCGAAGGCTTGTCCGCATGGTGCAGCACATACATGACGTGCGTGCCGCCGACGCCTTGCGGGTCGTACAGGCCAGCCTTGTCAAAGCCGCGTTCCTTCAGGTCGGCCACGCGCTCGGCAGCGCGCTCTTGCATGCCGGTCTTGGTGCCGAACATGATGGCGCCGGTCGGGCAGGTCTTGACGCAGGCCGGCTCCTGGCCCACGGCCACGCGGTCCGAGCACAGCGTGCACTTGTAGGCCTTGTTGTCCTTCTTGGAGATGCGCGGAATATTGAAGGGGCAACCGGTCACGCAGTAACCGCAGCCCACGCAATTGCTCTCCTGGAAGTCCACGATGCCGTTGGCGTACTGCACGATCGCGCCAGGCGAGGGGCAGGCCTTCAGACAGCCGGGGTCTTCACAGTGCATGCAGCCGTCCTTGCGGATCAGCCATTCCAGGTTGCCCGTTGCCTCGTTTTCATACTCGGCAAAGCGCATCACGGTCCAGGAGTTGGCCGTCAGATCGGTCGGGTTGTCGTAGACGCCGGCGGCTGCCGTGCCCACGTCATCGCGCAGATCGTTCCACTCCATGCAGGCGGTCTGGCAGGCCTTGCAGCCGATGCACTTGGAGACATCGATCAGCTTGGCCACCTCGCCGGCATGCGCTTCGCGCACGCTCGGCGATGGGGTGGTGGTGGCGGAGCGGCGCTTGATATCCAAAGATTGTAGAGATGACATCGCTGCTCCTTAGGCCTTCTCAACCTTCACGAGGAAGGTCTTGAACTCTGGGGTGTTGCTGTTGCCGTCGCCGACAAAAGGCGTCAGGGTGTTGGCCAAAAAGCCTGGCTTGGTCAGGCCCTTGAAGCCCCAGTGGATAGGAATACCCACGTGGTGCACCGTCTTGCCTTCGATCTGCATGGGCTTGATGCGCTTGGTCACCACCGCCGCTGCCTTGATGAAGCCGCGCTTGGAGCTCACCCTCACCATCTGGCCGGTCGTGATGCCGATCTCCTTGGCCAGGGCCTCGCCGATTTCGACGAACTGCTCGGGCTGGATGATGGAGTTCAGCAAGGCGTGCTTGGTCCAGTAGTGGAAGTGCTCGGTCAGGCGGTAGGTCGTGCCCACGTGCGGGAACTCGCTCGCCTTACCGAAGGTGTCCCAGATGCCCGGGAAGACGCGGGCGGCAGGGTTGCTGACGGCCTTGTCGTTCTTCGGGTACATCGGGTTGTAGCCCAGCGGGTTGTCAAACGCCTCGTAGTGCGTCGGGAACGGACCTTCGTTCATGCCCTTGCGTGCAAAGAAGCGCGCCACGCCTTCGGGGTTCATGATGAACGGACCGGTGCCGGCTTCGGGCTTGATGGCCGCGCCGTAATCGGGCACGTCCGCGCCGCCCCAGGCCTTGCCGTTCCACTTGACCAGCGTGCGGTTCGGGTTGAAAGGCTTGCCTTCCAGGTCGGCCGACGCACGGTTGTACAGCACGCGGCGGTTCGCTGGCCAGGCCCAGGCCCAGTTCAGCGTGTTGCCGATACCCGTAGGGTCGCTGTTGTCGCGGCGGGCCATCTGGTTGCCTGCCTCGGTCCAGCAGCCGGTCCAGATCCAGCAGCCGCTCATGGTTGAGCCATCGTCGCGCAACTCACCAAAGCCCGACAGCTGCTGGCCCGCAGGGCGCAGCACCTTGCCTTCGGCATCGGTCAGATCGGTCAGCGCACGGCCGTTGTACTCCTTGGCCAGCTCTTCGGACGTGGGGTGCGCAGGCTGTGCATAAGGCCACCACAGGTTCAGGATCGGGTCGGCAAACTTGCCGCCTTCCTTCTGGTAGGCCGCCTTCATGCGCAGGTGCAGGGCCGACATGATCGCGATGTCGGTCTTGGCTTCTCCGGGCGGCTCGGCCGCTTTCCAGTGCCACTGCAAGACACGCGACGAGCTCACCACCGCACCATCTTCTTCGGCAAAGCAGGTAGTGGGCAGGCGGAACACTTCGGTTTGCACCGAGGCGGTGTCGATGTCGTTGTACTCGCCGTGGTTCTTCCAGAACTCCGAGGTCTCGGTAGCCAGCGGGTCCATCACCACCAGGAACTTCAGCTTGGCCAGACCGGCGCGCACGCGGTCCTTGTTGGACAACGCCGCCAGCGGGTTGAAACCCTGGGCGATGTAGCCGTTGACCTTGCCCTGGTTCATCAGCTCGAACACCTGCAGCATGTCGTACTGCTTGTCGAGCTTGGGCAGGTAGTCGTAGGCCCAGTTGTTGTCCTTGGTGGCGGCCGGGCCCCAGAAAGCCTTCATCAGGCTGACGTGGAACTTCGGATAGTTCTGCCAGTAGCTCATCTGGTTGGCGCGCAAAGGCTTTTGCGTGCGCGTGTCGATGTACTTCTGGTAATCCTGCTCGCCCTCGTTGGCCAGGGTCAGGTAGCCGGGCAGCGCGTTGGACAGCAAGCCCAGGTCGGTCAGGCCCTGGATGTTGGAGTGACCGCGCAGCGCGTTCATGCCACCACCGGCGATACCGATATTGCCGCACAGCAGCTGCACCATGGCGCCGGTACGCAGAATCTGCGCGCCGATCGAGTGCTGCGTCCAGCCCAGCGCGTACAGAATGGTCGCGGCGCGGCCGGCTTGCGCGGTCGAGGCGAACTTCTCGCACACGTGCAGGAACTTGTCCGTGGGCGTGCCGCAAACACTCTCCACCTTCTCAGGCGTATAGCTGGCGTAGTGGCGCTTGAGCCATTGGTACACGCAGCGGGGGTGTTGCAGCGTCGGGTCGGTCTTCACATAACCGTCTTCGCCCAACTCGTAATCCCAGCTGGCCTTGTCGTAGGTGCGCTTTTCGGGGTTGTAGCCCGAGAAAATGCCCTCGTCGAACGCAAAATCTTCCTTCACGATGAAAGTGAAGTCGGTGTAGTTGCGCACGTACTCGTGGTGGATCTTGTCGTTGGTCAGCAGATAGTTGATCATGCCGCCCAAAAACACGATGTCGCTGCCCGAGCGAATAGGGGCGTAGAAATCCGCCACCGATGCCGATCGGTTGAAACGCGGGTCCACCACCATGAAGTGAGCCTTGTTGTGCTCCTTCGCCTCGGTCACCCATTTGAAGCCGCAAGGGTGGGCTTCAGCGGCATTGCCGCCCATGATCAAAATAACGTCCGCATTCTTGATGTCGACCCAATGGTTCGTCATCGCTCCACGGCCAAACGTCGGGGCAAGACCTGCCACCGTCGGGCCGTGTCAGACACGGGCTTGGTTATCGAATGCGAGCATGCCCCATGAACGGGCCACTTTGTAGGTGATGTAACCGGCTTCGTTGCTGGAGGCCGAAGCGGCCAGCATGCCAGTCGAGGTCCAACGGTTCACCGTCAGGCCGGCATCGGTCTTTTCCAGGAAGTTCGCGTCGCGGTCTTCCTTGAGCAGCTTGGTGATGCGGGTCAGCGCTTCATCCCAGGACAGGCGCTTCCACTCGTTGGAGCCGGGCGCGCGGTATTCGGGGTAGAGCAGACGGTTGGGGCTCTTGACGATGTCGAGCAGCGAAGCACCCTTGGGGCACAGCGTGCCACGGTTGACCGGGTGGTCGGGATCGCCTTCGACGTGGAACACCGACAGCTTGGCGTTCTTCACGCCATCGCCCAGCGAATACATCAAAATGCCGCAGCCGACAGAACAGTAGGTACACGTCTGGCGTGTCACTGTGCTGCCGACCAGTTTGTACTGGCGGACCTCAGCAAGCGCGGTGGCGGGCGAGAAGCCCATCACCGCCAGGCTGGATCCTGCCAGGGACGTACCAGTCACTTTCATGAACTGGCGCCTGGAGAATTGCACCATGGGATTGTCCTTTCTCAAGAAGGATGCTTTTATCTAGCTATTTACCGGCGGAATTGTAATTGCCATAACGCAATACAGGAATAAGTTGACCATTGTGGTTATCCACCAGATTTGACTGTTTGGTGAAAAGGGCTTTGTGGCGCAGAAATTTCATAAAACCAATCAAATTCACAGGCTTGCGGTATTTAGTGAATAATGTGCTTTATGAGTGAACTGCCCGTATCGCCCGCTCAGGGCGAAAGTAAAGTTGCTGTATTGGCCGACAGTGCTGTTACACCTCAGACCCGCTTGCGCCGCCGCCTCTTGCTGGCTGGCCTGGCGGCATCGGCTTTCCTGGCCGGCTGTGCCTCCAAACCCAGCAGCACCGCCAGCGCCTCGGGCGCCAGCAGCGGCCGTGTGCCTGGCGGTGCCGGCACAGCTGGCTCGGTCGCCCCCGTAGGCCTCAACCTGAACGCCGATCTGCGCGAAGCGCTCTACGCCCGCGTGATGATGGTGGTGAACACGCCCTACACCTATGGCGGCAATACGCCGGAAGGCGGCTTCGATTGCAGCGGCCTGATCCAGTACGCCATTGCCGGCATCACCACGCGCAAGCTGCCACGCTCCACTTCGCAATGGGTAGGCGTGAGCGCACCCATTGAGCGCAGCGAACTGCAGCGCGGCGATTTCGTCTTCTTCAACACCTTGGGCGGACGCTATTCGCACATGGGCATCTACGCCGGCAACAACCAGTTTGTGCATGCGCCATCGAGCGGCGGCATTGTCAAAACGGTGAGTCTGGCGAACCCTTATTTCGCCAAGCGTTTTACGGAAGCTAGAACGATCTTTGCGGGCTGAGGCAAGGCCGCAGTTGCCTACGGAGTAGGGCTGGCAATGCTTGCAGCAAGTTGGCATTGCTTGCCGCAGCTGGCCGGGTCTCGCCCCGGCAGGCGACTGACTTTCTTGCTGCACGTCCGGTGTGCCGGCCCAGAAGAAAGTCAGCAAAGAAACGTGCCCTACATCCAGCGTCCCCAAAAGCTTCGCGGAGCGAATCTTTCGGGGCAACCTGCGCTCGAAGCAAACACCGGCGTGCAGACGAACTCTCTCCGCGCCAAGGCGCTCCGTTCAAACAGCGTCTGCAAGTCAGAGCACGAAGTTTGGCTGTCCTGCGGCAGCCAAACCGCCGGCGTTTACTCCGATCGCAGGCGCTGGCTGAAGGGGTTGTGGAACAGCCAAACAGCCGGAATATCCAACAGCCTGCGAGAGTTGCGCCAACTGGCTACTTCTGCTGGCGAGACCCGGCCAGCAACTGCAAGCCAAGCAGCACAACGCCAGTGAGAAAACAGCCTGCACACCATCCGCGCAAAGCACAAATATCCAACCGTCACCGCCAAGCAAACGCACTCCATGGATGCGCCGGATTCAGCAACCAGCCCTGCAGCTCTTCCTGGCTGAGCGCACGCCCCATGGCGTCAGCGCGCCCCGTGGCCACCCACTGGGCGCGGCCTTGCACGTAGGCTTGGCCAAAGTCTTGCCAGCTGGCAAAACAATCGCGGGCGCGGGCGGCGTTGAGCTGCAGCAGCAGCCACTGCTGTTCGGGCGGCAGCCAGCCCAGCATGGCGGCTGTGCGCACAAAAAAGCTGATGCGTGCGCAGGCAAAGGCCATGGCGGCGCGTGGGTCGTCGCCGGGTTGCAGCTTGTCCAGGTCAAAACACCACCAGCGCGTACGCAGCAGATCGGGCAATTGCTGGCGCACGCTGGCGTTGTCCAGGTCGGTGCGCAGGCCAAACTCGTGCAGCGCCATCGGGCGCAGCGAGGCGGCCAGCTCGTCGGTGGGCTCGGGCAGATCGCTGTCGGCAAAGCCGCCTTTGATGGCGTGGAAAGCCATGGGGTGGGCCAGCGCCAGCGCCCAGTTCTGCTCGGGCTGCAGGCGGTAGGTTTGGCTCGCAGCACTGGCAGCGCCCACAGGGTTGGCGTTTTTGCCGAACTGCTGGCCAAATGCTTTCACGCACTTCCACACCAGCCATACCGCCAGCGCAAAAAACAGCAACTGGATCATGGCGTGGCCCGCTTTTGCGCCGGCACGGGCTTGCCCGCTTGCTGCAAGGCGTAGGCGAGCGGCGGCGAAATCTGCTGCCCGGCCAGTACCGAGCTGTCGCGTGCCGCAGCCAGCCACTGCACCAAGGCCGTGGTTTGGCGCACATGGGCCAGCAGCGCGGGCTGGCGCTGCCACAGCTGCAGTTGTTCGGCTTCTGTCACCAGCTCTTCCACGGCGCGCCAGCCTTCGGCCACGCGCACCAGGCGCATGGCCAGCGCATCGTCAGGCGATGTTTCGGCGCTGGGCAGCTGGTTCAGAAAGCCCAGCACATCGCTGCGGTAGCGGTCGATCGGCGGGCGATTCTGCTTGCCCTTGATCTGGTCAATGCGCAAGCGCCCGTCGTCTTGCACCCAGGCGCTGATGGTGATGCGCGGCTGCTGCTGGCCGGTGCGGTAGCTGAAGATGCGCATGCGGCCTTGCTCGCAGTTTTCGGCATAGTGCTCGCCGTAGCCTCCGGTGAGAAAACGGCGGTTGGCAAACTGGCCCAGGCAGTGGCGCATCATCTGGCTTTCGTAGGCCATCTCGGCACGCAGCGCCTGGCTGCTGGGCAGCAGCTCGACAAACTCGCCATTGCTGCCTTGCCACAGCGGCGTGGTGGCTTGCGGGTTGTGCTCGCGCCAACCGGCCAATTGTTTGGTGGCGAAGGCCTGGTGCTCTTGCTCCCAGCGCTCCAGCGCCTGCGGGCAGTTGATGCGCATGAGCTTGCCTTCGAGCGATGTGCCTTTGCGCGTTTGCAAGAACTCGATCAGCCTGGTTTCCAACGCCAGCACCGCTTCGTCGCCGGGGTTGATGAACCACAGCAGCGGCTCGTCACTGTCTTTGCGGCTGCCCGCCCGCGCCAGCAAGGCAACGGCCCAAGGCGGCGGGCCGTTGCGGTAGCGTTGTTGCAGCTCGTCCATGCTGGTAATGGGCTGCAGCGCTGGCGGCGGCGCACGGAAGTTGCCCACCAGGTAGCGGTAAAAATGGTTTTGCAGCCAGGCGCTGATCTCGGCGTTGTCGCCGCGCTGCTCGCTGCGCCGGGTAATGGCTGCCTTGATCTCGGGCGCGTTGAGCATATTGCGCGCCTGGTATACCGCCTGCTCGCTCATGGCGTTACCAGAACTTCCACCACGGCTTGCCACTGCCGCCTGCGTTGGGCGCGTTGCTGGCAGCGCTGCTGCTGGCCAGGCTGGCTTTGTCGGCTTTGCTCAGCTGGGGGCGCAGCTCGGCAATGCTCTCTTCCAGGCGCTGGCGCTCGTCGGGGTGGCTGTCGGCAGAAAAGCGTTGCGCGTCCTGGTAAATCTGCATGGCCTGGGTGGCGCTGCCCGAGGTTTGCATGGCATCGCCAGCGCGGCGCAGCAGGTAGGCGTTTTTGCGCTTCACCAGCTCGGGCAGCAAGGCTTGCAGGCGTGGCAGCACTTCGGCGCCATGCGTGGCCGAGTAGTAATCGAGCTGGTTGAGCAGGCTGCTCAGGTAGTCGTAGCGCGACTCGCTCTGCTCCTCTTCGTCCAGCGTGCTCCACCATTCGTCCAGGCGCTCCAGCCAGATGCTGTTCTCCACATTGCGGTTCTGCTGGTAGAGCGCATAGGCCACTTTGGGGAAATAGCTGCTCGGGTCGTGGCGGCCGTAGCCGTTTTCCTTGCTGTAGTGCCACAGCTGCTCGCCGGCGCTGATGATCTGCGGGTAGTTGTCGGTGGCGATATAGGTGGAGACGATGCCGTTGTAGTGCTCGGCAAACGGGCTGGTGGCAATGCCTTTGGCGTGCAGTGCCAGTGCGCCGTCGTAGTTCTCGTCGTTGTAGCGGTACTTGATGGCGAGGTTGTTGCACAGCATCGAGTAGTCGTGCAGATCGCCATCTTTGTAGCTGCCCTGGCCGGTGGCAAACCAGTGCTCGAAGCGCGCCTGCCCGGTCTCGTAATAGTGCTTGATCCAGCGCAGCAGCTCGTCATAAGGCCAGTCCTCGGGCAGCTCTTCGCCGGGCACGCCAATGGCTTGCTTGAGCTCCCAGTCATCGTCCAGATGCACACCCATCGCATAGCACCAGCTGGCGGCATCGGTGCGGATGTACGGCGTTTGCAGCGCAGCCGCCAAGCCCAGATTGCGCGCGCGGGCGACAAACAGGCGGTAGCTCAACTCGCCGTTCGCGTACTGCGGCAGGTCGCGCAAAGTCTCCAGCAGCGGCAGCGCCTCGGCGTACCGCTCAGCCACAAACAAGGTGTTGCCTTGCAGCACCCGCCACAGCGGATGGTTGGGCGATTGCTGCTGCACGATGGCGCTGAAGTGCGCGCAGGCCTGCTCGGGCTCCATGCCGGCGGGCAGAAACTCGCCCATCTCGTCGTCCTGGCTGGCGGCCATCAGGCACAGCGCCCAGTAAGGCGCGCCGGCGTTTTCGCCCAGGTGTGCCAGCGCTTGGCGTGCGCCCGCTTGTTTCGATGTGCCACGGCTGTGCAACGTGCTCTCGAAAGCCATGTGCGCGGCCTCGGGCAGGCGGCCGGCTTGCACCAGCCAGTCGATCAGCTGGGCGCTCATCTCGTCGCTGCTGTCCTGCGTCAGTGCAAAGCGGCCTTCCAGGCCTTTGGCAATGGCGGCGTCGATCTGGCCTTGGCGGTACAGGCTGCGCGCTTGCACCCGCGCCAGTTGTGCCAAGGTGTCGCGCCGCGCTGCGGGCGATGCGCTGGGCGGCAGACTGGCGAGCGTGTGGTCGCTGTAAGCGGTTTGCAGATCGGGCGCCAGCGTTACTACCTCGTCGGCGAGCTTCAGCCAATCGTCGGTATCAATGTCCTGGCCTGCGCCGGGTTGCTGCAGCTTGGCAAAAGCGTAGTGGCCAAAATCGCGGGCCGATGTGGCATTGCCCTTGGCCGCCTCGATGCCGCCCAGGCGCGTGGCCAGCACGGCGTCGTCCCAGGCACGGAAGCTGGCGCGCTCGGGCTGGCGCGATTTGTGTTGGTGCTGCTTGCGGTAGATCTGCTCTTGCAGATCAAAAGCCTTGGCCTGCTGTGCGTGCCGCGCCAGAAAGCGCCAGGCACGCTCCGGGTCGCCTTGCTCGCCCCACTGGTCGACGGCGCTGATCGCGTTCTGCACCACGGCGCGGTATTGCTCGGGCGGCATCTCGGGCACGTCTTCGGCCACGTCGGCTTGCATCATCGCCATGGTCACCGCGGCGTCGCGCTGCGCAAGGTGGCTCAGGTCGTTCAGCAGGCGCGGCTGGTGCTCTTGCACGCTGGCCAGGGCTTGCGCGGGCTGGCCGCCCATGGCCCACAGGCGGTAGAGGCGGCGCAGCTGGTCCAGGTCGTCGGGCAGCATGCTTTGCTGCGCCAGGCGCTCGTTGGCTGCCGCTTGGCGCGCGCTCCATTCCTGCTGTTGCTCCTCGTCTTCGCTGTCGTAAATGGCTTCCACCTGGTCAAGGTAGGCGTCAAGTGAGTCGCCATGCAAGGCGGTGGACGAATCGGAAACGGAAGCCATCGGTGTTGCCCTTTTTCTGTAGCTTTTGGTCTGCGCATCCCCTGTGCGCAGACAGCATGCTAATGGCTCGGCATGCATCTCGATAGCGCGGCGTGGCGCTTGGCGCGTTTTCTGCGCTTTGAAAACGCGTAAAAAGCCAAGTGGAAAAGGCGTTGGCTGCTATCAATATTGCTAGCTAGCTGATGTTGCTATTTGTTAGCAATTGTTTTGAGGGCGTCGGGCGCGACGCTGCTGCTGGTTCTTGTTCTAACTGGTGTTAGTGGCCTTTGCTGGCAGCTGCTGGCCGGGACTCGCCCCGGCAGGCGACCTCCCTTTTGAGCAGCCAAAAGGGAGGCGAAAAATCTGCCCTGCATCCAGCGTCCCCGACCGCCCCGCGAAGCGGGGCAATCGGGGCAACCTGCGATCGGCGTCAACGCCGGCGTGCAGACGAACTCTCTCCGCGCCAAAGCGCTCCGTTCAAACAGCGTCTGCAAGTCAGAGCACGAAGTTTGGCTGTCCTTCGGCAGCCAAACCGCCGGCGTTGACGCCGATCGCAGGCGCTGGCTGAAAGGGTGGGGAGAACATCCTGAACAGCCGAACAGCCTGCAGGAGTTGCGCCAATGTACGGCAAGGCCAGAATGGCCTGCCCCGCAGCAACAACGCATAGGGGCTCATATCGCCACCCCAAGACGAAGACTCTCCACGTGAGCATTGCGGCTGCTTTCGTCACCACGCTTGCGCACCTCGAAAATCAGTGATGAAGAAAAAAGCCGCCCGCAGGCGGCTCGGTGTTGGGCGGCGTGGCTTACTGCGCTATCACTACTTCGCCGCGCAGCGTATAGGCCATGGCTTCGGTGATGCGCACATCCACCAGCTGGCCGATCAAACGCTCCTGGCCGGGGAAGTTGACCACGCGGTTGCATTCGGTGCGGCCCATCAGCTCGCCGTTGTCGCGCTTGGATTTGCCTTCCACCAGCAGGCGCTGCACGGTGCCCAGGCGCTCTTCGCTGATTTCTTTGATGTTGCGGTTGATCACGGCTTGCAGCTCTTGCAGGCGGCGCAGCTTCACCTCGTAGGGCGTGTCATCGGGCAGGTTGGCGGCGGGCGTGCCTGGGCGCGGGCTGAAGATGAAGCTGAAGCTGTTGTCAAAGCGCACGTCGTCGATCAGCTTCATCATCTTCTGGAAGTCTTCCTCGGTCTCGCCGGGGAAGCCCACGATGAAATCGCTGCTCATCGCCAGATCGGGGCGGATGGCGCGCAGCTTGCGCACGGTGCTCTTGTATTCCATAGCGGTGTAGCCGCGCTTCATGGCCATCAGAATCTTGTCGCTGCCGTGCTGCACGGGCAGGTGCAAATGGTTCACCAGCTTGGGGATCTTGGCGTAGGCCTCGATCAGGCGCGGCGTGAACTCGTTGGGGTGGCTGGTGGTGTAGCGAATGCGCTCGATACCGGGAATCTCGGCCACGTACTCCAGCAGCAGCGCAAAATCGGCAATCTCGGCGGTGTCGCCCATCTTGCCCAGGTAGGCGTTCACGTTCTGGCCCAGCAGGTTGATCTCTTTCACGCCCTGGTCGGCCAGGCCGGCAATCTCTACCAGCACGTCTTCAAACGGGCGGCTCACTTCTTCGCCACGGGTGTAGGGCACCACGCAGTAGCTGCAGTACTTGGAGCAGCCTTCCATGATCGACACAAACGCCGTCGCACCATCCACACGCGCTGGCGGCAGGTGGTCGAACTTCTCAATCTCGGGGAAAGAGATATCGACCTGCGGCTTGGCCTTGGCGGCGCGCTCGTTCAGCAGCTCGGGCAGGCGGTGCAGGGTTTGCGGGCCAAACACCACGTCCACATAGGGCGCGCGCTTGATGATCTCGGCCCCTTCCTGGCTGGCCACGCAACCGCCCACGCCAATCAGCACGCCTTTTTCCTTCAGGTGCTTGACGCGGCCCAGATCGCTGAACACCTTCTCTTGCGCCTTCTCGCGCACCGAGCAGGTGTTGAACAGAATCAGGTCGGCCTCTTCCACATCTTGCGTGGGCTCGTAACCCTGGGCGGCGCCCAGCACATCGGCCATCTTGTCCGAGTCGTACTCGTTCATCTGGCAGCCAAAGGTTTTGATAAAGACTTTTTTGCTCATCGTGGAATCCATAGCGCCACGGGCTCTGCAGCAGAGGCCGTGGTCATCAAAGCCTGCCGCGCTGGAGCCCAGCGCCGGCAGTTATAAAAATGAAGAGAGTGGGGGGGCCTGCTTACTTGAGCAGGTTGCTCCAGAAGCCGTTGTCGGCGCGGTCGCGCTTGAGGGCGGCTTCTTCGCTGTTCAACACCCAGGCGGCATGCACGCGGCCGCTGGTTTTTTCGATCACGTAGTTCACGTTCAGCTGTTCGCCCAGCACGGTGCCTTGGCGCACCATCATGTTTTTCTGGTTGTACAGCTTGAAAGCGGGCGCCAGCAACACCTGGTTGCCGTCGATCGTGCCTTGGGTGGTACTGGTGACCACCAAGGTGCCACGCAGCGCGTGCTTGGGAAATGCGCGTACCGAGCCTTGGAAAGGTGCGAAGGTGGCCGTCTGCGCAAAGCTGGGCAGAACGGGCGCGCCGAGGCCCAAAACCAGGGCGGCAGCCGCAGCGCAGCTGGCGCGGCGCAAGCGGCTGGTGGAAGGGGCAGAAAGTGGGGGTGTTGAGCAGCGTTGCATGGTGTATATCCAGGGGCTGGAAGCCGCATTCTACAAAGCCCGCCCTTGTCGCAGCCGCTTGCTGGGGCTTGGGCTGATGCCTGGCGGCAACAACGGCGGGCAGATGGCCGCATGGGCGCCGTGGCCATGGCCGGGTCGGGTAGCTGTCCGGCGGCTGGGCTGTTGCACAAAAAACCTTGACCAATGTCAGCACTCGCTATGGCCTCAGGCCGCGCTAGCACTTTGGTGGTCGACACGGAATGAGGGTTACTCTGTAAAGTTACTTAAATTTTGTGTAAATACAATCCGCCCACCAGCCACGACCAGGGCAGAACCATGAAAAACAGTGCCAGCGGTCTAGAAAGCAAGCGACAGCAGGTCGCTGCTTTGCTTTATGACGGTGTGTTGAATGCAGAAGACTGGTATGCGGGCATCGATGCCATAGGCAACCAGTTGGGGGCTGTACTTTTCAATTTTTTTACCCTGGGCAGTGGCAGCGCAGGAGTGCTGGACAGTGTGGACAACCAAGAGCAGGTAGGCGGCCTGGTCAAGGAGATGCGTGATTACCTGGACCACTGGATTCGGACGGATGTCCGCATGCAAGTCTTGATGGATATGCCGCTGGGTGAAGTGATGTGTGACCACGAGCACATCAATACACGCGAAATTTCTCGCCAGCCGGTCTATACCGAGTTTTTGCGCCCACTTGGCTTGCAGAACACCATGGGCGCCTTGGTACGCGATGACAACGGCGTGCGCGATTTCATTGGCTTTATCCGCCCTTCCGACCACAAACAGTACGGCAGCCGAGAAAAGCAATTCATCCAGCAACTGATGCCCAGCTTGATGGGCGCTGCGCGTTTACGTGCCCACATGGCCACTCTCTCGCGCCAAGCCAGCTTGGGCATGGCGGCGCTGGAGACCCTGGCCCAAGGCATTGCAGTGGTCGATGCGCAAGGCCGCATCCACTACGCCAACGCGGCCGCTGAGCGCTTGACGCAGTTGCCCAGCCCCATAGGCACAGCGCAAGGGCGCTTGCTGTGCCGCAACCCGGTATTGCAGGCGCGCTTGCAGCAGCTGCTGGCCAAGGCCTGCGCCAGCCCGGCCCAGGCGGGCGCGTTTGATTCGCTGATGGGCAGCACCCAGGCCACGCGCCTGGTGGTAACCGTCTTACCGCTCAAAGCCAGCCATGCCTTGAGCAGCAGCTGGCAAAAACCGCTGGCCTTGGTGGTGCTGGTGGTACCCGGCTCCATCAGCGCGCTGGACCACCGTGTGGTTTGCGACATGCTGGGTTTGTCGCCCAGCGAGGCGCGTTTGCTCTTGCTGCTGGTGGCGGGCAAATCGGTCAAAGACTTTGCTGCGGTCGAAGGCTGCAGCTGGCACACCGCCCGCTCGCACCTGAAGAACCTGATGCGCAAAACCGGCTGCCACCGGCAGTTGGAATTGGTGCAATTGCTGCAGGCTTTGCAGCTGGGGTAAGCGCCATGAAACAGCCGATCGACACCATTGCGAGCCAGCTATACGACGGTGTGTTGTCGGCAGAAGACTGGTATGCGGGCCTGGATGCCATGCGGAACGCTTTGGGTGCCGGCTTCTTTAATTTTTTCACGCTCGGCAGCGGAAGTGCTGGCGTGCTGGACAGTGTGGACAACTTGGGGCAGGTGGGTGCGCTGGCCGACAAATTGCGCGACTATCAGGAGCATTTGATCGACACCGATATTCGCATGCAGGTGCTGATGGGCATGCCATTGGGCGAGGTGATGTGTGACCACGAGCGCATCAGTGCGCGCGATATCGCACGCCATCCGGTGTATGCCGATTTTTTGCGTCCAGCCGGATTTCAGTACACCGTTGGTGCCTTGGTGCGCGATGACAATGGGGTACGGGATTTCATCGGTCTTATCCGCCCGGCCGATCACAAACAGTACGGCAGCCGAGAAAAGCAATTCATCCAGCAACTGATGCCCAGCTTGATGGGCGCTGCACGTTTGCGTGCCCACATGGCCACTCTCTCGCGCCAAGCCAGCTTGGGCATGGCGGCGCTGGAGACCTTGGCCCAAGGCATTGCGGTGGTTGATGCGCAAGCCCGCATCCACTACGCCAACGCGGCCGCTGAGCGCTTGACGCAGTTGCCCAGCCCCATGGGCACAGCGCAAGGGCGCTTGCTGTGCCGCAACCCGGTATTGCAGGCGCGCTTGCAGCAGTTGCTGGCCAAGGCCTGCGCCAGCCCGGCACAGGCGGGCGCGTTTGATTCGTTGATGGGCAGCTCCCAGGCCACGCGCCTGGTGGTAACCGTCTTGCCCCTCAAAGCCAGCCATGCCTTGAGCAGCAGCTGGCAAAAACCGTTGGCCTTGGTGGTGCTGGTGGTGCCCGGCGCCATCAGCGCGCTGGACCACCGCGTGGTTTGCGACATGCTGGGCCTCTCGCCCAGCGAGGCGCGTTTGCTCTTGCTGCTGGTGGCGGGCAAATCGGTCAAAGACTTTGCCGCCGTCGAAGGCTGCAGCTGGCACACCGCCCGCTCGCACCTGAAAAACCTGATGCGCAAAACCGGCTGCCACCGGCAGTTGGAATTGGTGCAACTGCTGCAGGCCTTGCAGCTGGGTTGAGCGCCTCTAAGAGCGTAGAGATCGTCAACACGCTCTAACAAAGCCGGCCCTTGCGGGCCGGTAAAAAATGCGAAGCGCTGGGGTCTGACCCAGCCCGCCATGGGCTGGGCCAAAGCCCAGCGCTGTCGCTTCCCTCGCTCTGTGTTCAACGGAACTGCAGACCGTAGTACAGCTCGCGGCCGTTGCGGTCGGCGTAGACGATGGTGAACTCGCCGTAGTTGGTGGACTTGGCACCGGTAGGAACGCCGTCAAACGGAATCGTGACCGTGGTGGCACCGGTATCGAAAGCCGCCGGTTTGCTGGCTCGGATCAGGTAGTTGCCCGAGGTGGAGTCGGATTTGACGCCTTGACGGAACGAGAATACCTGGTTCAGTGCCACAGGCAGCCCGCCAGCAGGTGCTTTTCCGGCTTGCAGGTTGGCCGTGGCGGTACCGCCCGTGCTCTTGAAGCTGGCCGCCAGGCCGGGCTCCAGTGGGCTGATGGTCTTGATCATCGGGTACATGTCCACAGACATTTGCGCGGCCGGGTACGAAATGTTTTTGAGCGTGCGCTTGTAAGTGGCAATCGGTGTCTTGCCTTGCTGGCCGTTGATGGTTTTCCAACCATCATCGGCATAAATGGCAAAGGTGACTTCCGTGCCCTGGGCCAGACCGGTCTGCTCATAGGCGGTATCGATGGCTGCCAGACTCGCAGCATCGGTTTTGTTGTAGCCGCCACCGGTTCCCCAGATTTCGCCTTGTGTGCCCAGTTTGACGCAATCGGCAATGGCTGCATTGGCCTCGGTGTTGCTAGCACTGGTGCGGCATTGGCGGAAAGCGGCGGTATCGAGGAAGGTGCCGCTGCCAGGGGATTCCTTCATCTCAGGTGCGTCCCGCAAGAGGCGCGGCGACAGCAGCTTCATCGACTTCGTCCCCCAGCTGACCACCGCGTAGGTGGCCATCTGGTTGGGGTCGGTGACGCCAAATGCCACTTCGCGGCGTATACGGAACTGGTTAGCCGTTGCGGCAGGGAGGCTGCCGTCTGCCAACTGGCGATAGACCTCGATGCGGTTGCGCGCCGTCAACTCGACACCAAACTTCTGCTGGTTGCCCAAAAAGCGCATGGCCGTGCCGGTTTGGGGCGTGGCGCAGGTGCCGCTGGTGCTGCCGGCAACCAGAGTGTCGACGGTACCGATGGCCTTGGTGCCGTCTTTGTACAGGGTATCGAAGCGCACATCGACTTCGAGGCGCTCGGAACCATCGGCGTTGGTGGTTTTGCGCTCTTGCACAATCTCGATGTTGCTGAACACGCGGCCCACTAGGTAGGCATTGCTGATCTTGGCCTGTTCCAGATTGTTGTCCCAGTTGCTGATCTGGAAGGTTTTGCTGCGGCCACCGCCGAGGTAGCAGGAATCGTAGCTAGCAAAGCGGGCTGCTCCCGTGCTTGGCACGCCGTTGGCGAACACTTGCTGGGAATCGGCCATGTATTTTTGTACCCGCTCCAGCGTACTGGCCACAGGCGCTGGTGCCGGCGTGGGCGCTGGCGTAGGAGCGGGGGTTGGTGCAGGCGTGGGTGCTGGCGTAGGTGCAGGAGTTGGAGCCGGCGTTGGCGCTGGGGTGGGGGCAGGCGTAGGAGCCGGTGTTGGCGCGGGCGCTGGTGCCGGGGTGCTGCCGTTGTTGTCGTCGCTGCCGCCACCGCCACAGGCGGTGAGCGCGACCAGAGCGCACAGCATGAGGGTGGAATGTCGCAATGTCCGGGAGTTCATGGGGAGCCGCCTTTCGAGGGTGGGTTACTGGGCGTCGAAGCGGAGCCACACAGTGCGCCTCCAGTTTCCTTACGCCTGTTGTGCAGTGTCCTGAGTTGGGCGGTGTGGCGCCATCCCGCAAATGGGGGATGGTGTTGGCTGGAATTTTCGTGTTCTGGCGATGGTGGAGGGGTTGAGCGCTGGCCTGCGCGGGCGGCTTGTGGCAGGCCAGTTTTTTAACTGGCGTTGGTGGGGCTTGCATGCTGCAGCTGGCCGGGTCTCGCCCCGGCGAGCGACCTACCTTTTTGTTGCACGACAAAAAGCTAGGGGAAAAAACGTGCCCTACATCCAGCGTCCCCGAAAGCTTCGCGTGGCGAATCTTTCGGGGCAACCTGCGCTCGGAGTAAACGCCGGCGCGCAGACGAACTCACTGCGCGCCAAGGCGCTCCGTTCAAACAGCGTCTGCGAGTCAGAGCACGAAGTTTGGCTGTCCTTCGGCAGCCAAACCGCCGCCGTTTACTCCGATCGCAGGCGCTGGCTGAAAGGGGTGGGGGACATCCTGAACAGCCAACAGCCAACAGCCAACAGCCAACAGCCAACAGCCAACAGCCAACAGCCAACAGCCTGCATGAGCTGCGTACGGTGGCTGCCTGTCGTTCAGCGTTAACAAGCCATGGCAGAAAACAGTCCACCGTCGTGAAGAGCGGAAGTGTGCCGGTGATCCGAGAAGGAGCGATATTTTCTTGTCGCTCACTACGCCGCTTCTCCTTGTCCGACAGCGGGGCGCTGCCGGCCACGGCAAAATCGGGGGCTGGCCCGGTCGGGGCGGCGGGTGCCGGCTCGGGATGAGGTCTACCCAGAAGAAAGCCAAGACGGATTTATGAATGTTTTTGACAGCTTGTTCGACGAGTTTCACCAGGCCAGCACCATGCTGGAGCTGGGCGTGCTGGCCGCTTGCCTGCTGGTAGCCTGGTTGCTGGCGCGGGCGCTCTTCCAGCGCTACCGCAGTGACGAGCCTTCGGTCTGGTTTGGCAATACCGCGATAGGTGGCGCTTTGTTCCCCATGCTGGCCTTGGCTTTGACGGCCGGTGCGCGCATGGTGGTCGAGCATTCTCAGCCGGTGTTCCTCTTGCGGCTGGCGGTGCAGATTCTGCTGTCCTTGGCGGTGATTCGCCTGGTGGCGCGGGTGCTGGCTAAAACCTTTCCCCACTCCACCCTAGTGCGGCTGATTGAGCGCATTTTTTCTTGGCTGGCCTGGGTGGTGGCGGTGCTGGGAATCTTGGGCGTATTGCCCATGGTCACGGCCGAGCTGAACAGCATCAGCTTTGCTTTTGGCAAAACCTCGATCTCGGTGCTCGACATGCTGCAAGGTGCCTTGTCGGTAGGCATTGTGATGATTGTGGTGCTGTGGATTTCGGCCACCTTCGAGCAGCGCGTGATCGACGACATGGTCAGCGACCTGTCGATGCGCAAAATGGCGGTGAATCTGACGCGCATCGTGCTCATCACCATCGGCCTGCTGGTGGCGCTGTCCATGGTAGGCGTGGATTTGACTGCTTTGTCCGTGCTCGGCGGTGCCATGGGTGTGGGCCTGGGTTTTGGCATGCAGAAGATTGCCTCCAACTACGTCAGCGGCTTTTTGGTGCTGATCGAGCGCGCTCTGCGGATTGGTGACAACGTGCGCGTGGCCGGTTTTGAAGGCCGTATTACCGATATTCGCACGCGCTACACCGTGATCCGTGCTGGCAACGGCCGCGAATCCATCGTGCCCAACGAGACCTTGATCACCCAACCGGTGGAAAACCTGACCGATTTCGACCAGAAGTTCAACCTCACCAGCAATATCGTCGTGGCATCCGACTGCGACGTGGCCCAGGTGCAGCAAATTCTGCAAGACGCCGCCCTGGCCCAGGAGCGCGTGCTGCCCAAGCCGGCGCCGGCGGCTTATCTGGTCAATTTTGCTGCTGATGGTCTGGAATTCAGTCTGAGCTACTACATCAACGACCCGAGCAATGGCCAGATCAATGTGCGCTCCGCCGTGCACATTGCCATGCTCGAAGGTTTGCGCAAGGCCGGTGTCGACATTCCTTCACCACAACGCGTAGTGCATATCCAGGCCAGCAACCATGGTGCAAATACGGACAGCAACAAAGAAGTGTTGCCGAGTTCGCAGAAAATGCCTGGAGGCGTGCCTCCGAGCGCAGATAATCAAGTCTGAAAAATCGCTCGGGTACCGCAGCTGCCACGCTGCGGCGGTATGCGATGATGGTTTGATTGTTTGCTGCGACCAGCGGCGGCGCGTCTGCGCCACGCTGGCGCCGGTCTGTTTATACAACTCAGGAGCCTTGGTCTATGAAAGTACTGGTACCCGTCAAGCGCGTGGTGGACTACAACGTCAAAGTGCGCGTCAAGAGTGACGGCACGGGCGTGGACATCGCCAACGTCAAGATGAGCATGAACCCCTTTGACGAAATCGCGGTGGAAGAGGCCGTGCGTCTGAAGGAAAAGGGCGTCGTCACCGAAATCATCGCCGTCTCCTGCGGCGTGGCGCAATGCCAAGAGACGCTGCGCACGGCCATGGCCATTGGCGCCGACCGCGGCATTCTGGTGGAAACCACCGAAGAGCTGCAGCCCCTGGCGGTGGCCAAGCTCCTGAAGGCCCTGGTCGACAAAGAGCAACCGGGCCTGGTGATCTGCGGCAAGCAAGCCATTGACGACGACTGCAACCAGGCCGGCCAAATGCTGGCGGCTCTCGCCGACATGCCCCAAGCCACCTTCGCCTCCAAGGTCGAAGTCAACGGCTTCAAAGTGAATGTGACCCGCGAAGTGGACGGCGGCCTGGAAACCATCGCCCTGAACACGCCAGCCGTCATCACCACCGACCTGCGCCTGAACGAGCCCCGCTACGTCACCTTGCCCAACATCATGAAGGCCAAGAAAAAGCAGCTGGACACCGTCAAGCCTGAAGATCTGGGCGTCGACGTCGCTCCCCGCATCAAGACCTTGAAGGTCGCTGAGCCTGCCAAGCGCGGCGCTGGCGTGAAGGTGCCCGATGTGGCCACCTTGATCGACAAGCTCAAAAATGAAGCCAAAGTAATCTAACTACAACAACAAGAAAAGAAAGGACAAAGACATGACCGCTCTCGTTATTGCAGAACACGACAACGCATCGATCAAAACCGCCACGCTCAACACCGTCACCGCCGCCAAGGCGTGCGATGCCGATGTGCACGTGCTGGTAGCCGGTGAAGGCGCAGCCGCTGCAGCCCAAGCCGCAGCACAGATCGCCGGTGTGACCAAAGTCATCCTGGCCGAAGGCGCCTCCTTGAAGGACGGCCTGGCAGAAAACGTAGCTGCGCAAGTGCTGGCCATCGCTGGCAACTACAGCCACATCCTGTTCCCAGCGACGGCAGGCGGCAAGAACGTGGCCCCCCGCGTGGCAGCCAAGCTCGACGTAGGCCAGATCAGCGACATCACCAAGGTGGTCTCGGCTGACACCTTCGAGCGCCCCATCTACGCCGGCAACGCCATCGCCACCGTGCAAAGCGCAGACGCCAAGAAAGTCATCACCGTGCGCGGCACCGGCTTTGACGCAGCAGCCGCCACCGGTGGCTCCGCTGCCGTCGAAACCGTGGCAGCCGTGGCTGACAGCGGCAAGAGCGCCTTCATCGGCCGCGAAGTGACCAAGAACGACCGCCCCGAACTGACGGCCGCCAAAATCATTGTCTCTGGCGGCCGCGCGCTGGGCTCGGCAGAGAAGTTCCAGGAAGTCATGACGCCTCTGGCCGACAAGCTGGGCGCTGCCATCGGCGCATCGCGCGCTGCAGTGGACGCAGGCTACGCACCCAACGACCTGCAAGTGGGCCAAACCGGCAAGATCGTCGCGCCTCAGCTGTACGTGGCAGCCGGCATCTCGGGCGCCATCCAGCATCTGGCAGGCATGAAGGACTCCAAGGTGATCGTGGCGATCAACAAGGATGAAGAAGCGCCTATTTTCAGCGTGGCTGATTATGGCCTGGTGGCTGATCTGTTTGAGGCCGTGCCGGAGATGGTCAGGTCGCTGTAATCTTGCACAGCTATAAAAGAGAGGAACATCCAGCCTCTCTTTTTTCTTTGTGCCTTTGACAACCCGCATCATTCCCAAAAAAGGATGGCCGCTGCCGCCGGAGCAGCGAGACACATCCCAGGAGACAAAACATGCAACACAAAGGCTTGCGGCTGGGCGGGCGCTGCGCTGCGCTGGCGCTGGTGGCAACCATGGGCGCGGCCCAGGCTGCCGACTGGGTGGTGGGCCAGGTGGCTCCGCTCTCGGGCCCGGCTGCCAAACAAGGCCGCGCTTATGCGCAAGGCATGCTGCTGTATTTCGACCAGGTCAACCTGGACGGCGGCGTGCAGGGCCGCAACATCGAGCTGGTCACCATGGATGACGCCGGCCAGGCGACGGACACCGTCGAGAAAACCCGTGCGCTGCTGCGCGACAAGAAACCTCTGCTGCTGGCCGGCTACATGGGCAACCGCAATGTGCAGGCTTTGCTCGACAGCAAGCTGCTCGACAACACGGCCTTGCCCGTAGTGGGCTACCAGAGCACGGATACGCGGGTGCAGTCTGCGCCCGCACTGTTCAGCACCCGCGCCGGTTTGCGCGAGCAAGTGAGCAAGATCGCCGCGCACATGAACGTGGTGGGCGAGAAACGCGTGGCGCTGGTGCACGACGAGCGCCCCGATGCCAAGGATTTGGCCGATCTGGCCTCCATCAACCTGGCCAGTGCCGGGGTACAGCTGGTGAGCGTGCAGCCGTTGGGTGCAGGCCGCAAGCGTGAGGTGGATGCTGCTGTGACCGAGCTGCTCCAGCCCAAGCTGGATGTGCAATCGGTGCTGGTAGTGGCCTCCAGCGCGGCGACAGCGGCATTTGTCGAGACTTACCGCATGGATGGCGGGCGCTCGCAGGTCTACGCCCTGGCCGAGGCCGATGCCGAGCAACTGGCCACGCGCCTGCCCACGCAGTACATGAGCGGCTTGTCCATTGCGCAAGTCGTGCCCAACCCTTTCAAGATTTCGATCCGTCTGAACAAGGAGTTTCAGGACACCCTGTCCCGCATTGGCAAGCCGGCCGATGTGGGCGTGAGCTTCACGATGATGGAGGGCTTTGTCACCGCCAAAGTCATTGTCGAAGCCATGCGCCGCACCAAGCCGCTGACGCCCGAGCGCCTGGCGCAAACCATGCGCAGCCTCGACGGTTTTGACGCTGGCGGCTACTGGGTGGGCTATGCTGGCGGATCACAGATTGGCTCGAAGTATGTGGATCTGTCGATGGTCAACAACCTCGGCCGCATCACGCAATAAGGAGCGCTGCGTGCTGTTGGCGCTTACCCGTTTCTCTGGATAAAAAGGAATCCCTATGACATACGTCGCACCCGTGAAAGACATGCTGTTTGCCATGGAGCATCTGGCAGGTATCGACCAGGTCGCGCAGATCCCCGGCTTTGAAGATGCCGGCTTGGAAACCGCGCAGGCCGTGCTGGAGGAGTGCGCGCGCTTCAACCAGGAAGTAGTGGCGCCGCTGAATGTGCCGGGCGATCTGAACCCCTCCAGCTTCAAGGACGGCGTAGTCACGACGACCCCGGGCTTCAAAGAAGCCTTCAAGCAGTACGTGGAAGGCGGCTGGCAAGGCCTGCAGCACTCGGCCGATTACGGCGGCCAGGGCCTGCCCAAGACGATTGCGGCAGCCTGCATTGAAATGCTCAACAGCGCCAATATGAGCTTTGCGCTGTGCCCGCTGTTGACCGACGGCGCGATCGAAGCCTTGCTCACCGCTGGCAGCGACGAGCTCAAGGCGACCTTCCTGGAAAAGCTGATTTCCGGCGAGTGGACCGGCACCATGAACCTGACCGAGCCGCAAGCGGGCTCGGACCTGTCGCTGGTGCGAACCCGTGCCGACAAAGAAGCCGACGGTACCTACAAAATCTTCGGCACCAAGATCTTCATCACCTACGGTGAGCACGACATGGCGGACAACATCGTCCACCTGGTGCTGGCCCGTGTGGCGGGCGCGCCCGAAGGCGTCAAGGGCATCAGCCTGTTCGTCGTGCCCAAGTTCCTGGTCAACAAAGACGGCTCGCTTGGCGCCCGCAACGATGCGTACTGCGTGTCGATCGAGCACAAGCTCGGCATCAAGGCATCGCCCACCACCGTGCTGCAGTACGGCGACAACGGCGGCGCAGTGGGCTATCTGGTGGGCGAGGAAAACCGCGGCTTGGAGTACATGTTCATCATGATGAACGCCGCTCGCTACGCCGTGGGCGTAGAAGGCGTGGCCATTGCCGAGCGCGCTTACCAGCACGCCGTGGCTTACGCCAAAGAGCGCGTGCAAAGCCGCCCGGTCGACGGCAGCGTGGCCGGCAGCGCCACCATCATCCACCACCCCGATGTGCGCCGCATGCTGATGACCATGCGCGCCTACACCGAAGGCTGCCGCGCCATGGCGCTGACGGGTGCGGCCGCGTTTGACGCCGCCCACCACCACCCCGACGCCGAGGTGCGCCAGGTGAACCAGGCTTTCTACGAATTTCTGGTGCCGCTCATCAAGGGCTACAGCACCGAGATGAGCAACGAGGTGACCAGTCTGGGTGTGCAAGTGCACGGCGGCATGGGCTTTATCGAAGAGACGGGCGCCGCGCAGTACTACCGTGATTCCAAAATCCTGACCATCTACGAAGGCACGACGGCCATCCAGGCCAACGACCTGGTGGGCCGCAAAACCGCGCGCGAAGGCGGCCGCACGGCCAAGGGCATTGCCAGCCAGATCGAGGCCACCGAAAAGGCGCTGATCGCCAGCGACACGGTCGGTGCCAAATCACTGGCGATCAACCTGGAAAAAGCACGCAAGGCTTTCCTGGACGTGGTGGATTTTGTCGTGGCCCAAAGCAAGCAGGCGCCCAATGAGGTGTTTGCCGGCAGCGTGCCTTACCTGATGCTGGCGGGCAATTTGGTCGCGGGCTGGCAAATGGGCCGCGCTCTGCTGGCTGCGCAAGAGCAGATCACGGCAGGCAACAGCGACAAGGCCTTCATGGAAGCCAAGGTGACAACCGCCCGTTTCTACGGCGAGCATATTTTGGTAAAAACCTT
Source organism: Comamonas trifloxystrobinivorans (assembly GCF_043359985.1). NCBI lineage: Bacteria > Pseudomonadati > Pseudomonadota > Betaproteobacteria > Burkholderiales > Comamonadaceae > Comamonas > Comamonas trifloxystrobinivorans. Next base: position 268,016 of record NZ_JBHZGV010000001.1, on the reverse strand, counting down.
GGCATTGCGTGATGAAATTCTGCATGGCGGCGCCTCGGTGATGGCTTTGCCGCTGGACAGCTTCTAAAGCTGCGTGCATCCAGGCCGCTGGCGGCCTGGTGTTTTGTTGGAACAAGCTGTTTGCGCAACACCTGGGCGCAAACAGCTTTTGTTGTTAAGGAGACCTCGATGGCTCAACTCCCCGGCGCGTTGCAACACGTGCCTTTTCCGGTGATCGGCTCGCCACTCTTCATCATCAGCAACCCCAAACTGCTGATCGCGCAGTGCAAGGCGGGCATCGTCGGCTCCATGCCGGCGCTCAATGCCCGCCCGGCCGAGCAGCTGGACGACTGGCTGGCCGAGATCACCGAAGAGCTGGCCGCCTACAACCAGGCCAACCCGGACAAGCCGGCCGCGCCTTTCGCCATCAACCAGATCGTGCACCGCACCAACGAGCGCCTGGAACACGACATGGCGCTGTGCGAGAAGTACAAGGTGCCCATCCTCATCACCTCGCTGGGCGCACGGGAAGATGTCTTCCAGGCCGCGCACAACTGGGGTGGCGTGGTGCTGCACGACATCATCAACAACACGTTTGCGCACAAAGCCATCGACAAAGGCGCTGATGGCCTGATCGCCGTGGCAGCCGGTGCTGGCGGTCACGCTGGCATCAAGAGCCCGTTTGCGCTGGTGCAAGAGATCCGCGAGTGGTTCGATGGCCCGCTGGCGCTCTCAGGCAGCATTGCCAGCGGCCGCTCTATCCTGGCCGCCCAGGCCATGGGTGCGGATTTTGCGTACATTGGCTCTGCCTTCATTGCCACCGAAGAGGCGCGTGCGGTGGAAGAGTACAAGCAGATGATCGTCAGCTCCAACTCGGACGACATCGTCTACAGCAATCTGTTCACCGGCGTGCACGGCAATTACCTCAGTCCGTCGATCCGCCGCGCCGGCATGGACCCGGAGAACCTGCCCGTCTCTGACCCGAGCTCGATGAGCTTTGGCAAGGAGCGCAAGGCCTGGAAAGACATCTGGGGCAGCGGCCAAGGCATTGGCGCCATCAAACAGGTGGTGCCCGCTGCCGAGCTGGTGGCACGCCTGCAGCAAGAGTATTTTGCTGCGCGTGACGAGTTGGCAGCCCGTACGGCGGCGGTGCGCCCCGATCTGGTTCCGGCCTGAGCCGGCCAGCGAAGAGGGCGGTAGCGGCGTAACGCGCCGATACCAATATTCCCGCCTGTTAGCAGAACTATTAGCAGCTAGCGCTCTCCCAACAAGCGCTAGCTGCTATTGTTTTGTATGCCTATGGATTCCCCATCTCCCAACCCTCTGTGGTTGCGCCGCCAGTGTTTGGCCGGCTTGTTGGCCGTGGCGGCGAGCGCGGCCGCGCCGTGGGCGCAGGCTGCCGGCGAGCGCAGCATCCGTATCCCGCAAGCGCAACTGCAAAGCGCGGTGGCGGCACAGTTCCCGCTGGCCCGCTCTTGGCAAGGCATGGTGGTAATTCAGCTGCAAAAACCGGCGGTGCAGTTGCAGGCCGAGAGCAACAGCTTGCGCGCGGCGCTGGAAGTGTGGCTGACCGAAAAGCTGATGGGCGGCGAATACCCCGGCCAGCTGGCGCTGGATTTTGGCCTGTATTACCGTGACGAAGACGCCACCATCCGCATGCACCGCGTGCGCGTGCAGCAACTGCAGATGCAAGGTGTGCCTCAGCAATACCAGCCGCTTTTTCAAACCTATGCACCCAGCTTGGCCGAGCAGGTGCTCAATGGTTTGGTGGTGTACGAGTTGCCCGCCAGCCAGCGCTTGCTTTTGCAAGGCCTGGGCTATACGGTGCAGCGCATCGAGGTGCAAGCTGCCGAGCTGCGCATTGTGCTGGCACCCAAAACGGCGGCCAACAACAACGCCAAACAGCCTTGAAGGCGCTTATTCGCCGGCTTCTTTGCGGGCCTCTTTCTTGGCGGGTGATTTGCCGGTCAGCCGGTCTTTGAGGTTGAGCACGCGGGTGACGGCGCTGCCCATGCCCATCAGTTGCATGGCGGTTTCGGGGTTCAGGCGCTGTACGTCGTCGAACCACTTCATCAGGCGGTCGATCAGCTCGTACATCTCCTGCATGCGTTGCTGGGCGTATTTTTCGTCTTCGGAGTTGGCCTCTTGCAAGAGCGCTGAGCGCAGCATGGATTGCGTGGGCTCGATCTCGCGGCGGCGGCGCTCTTCGGCCAGGGTGCGGAATATCTCCCAAACATCGGCGGGCGCCTCGAAATACTCGCGCCGGTCGCCGGGCTGGTGGCGCATGTGCACCAGGCGCCACGACTGCAGCTCCTTGAGGCCCATGCTCACATTGGAGCGCGAAAAAGACAGGCCTTCGGCGATCTCGTCGGCATTGATAGGGCGTGGCGAGAGAAAAATCAGCGCATAAATTTGCCCGACCGTGCGGTTGATGCCCCAGCGGCTGCCCATTTCGCCAAAGTGCGATACGAATTGGCGGGTGAGTTCAGGCAGCGGAGAGTCAGACGTTTTCATGGCAGGGATTATCGGTCTTTTCAGAAAATGCTGAACTATCGTGGCCAGACCACCCATACGACTGACAAGGTGGAAGCGGGCGCCGCCGTTGCTGTGCGCTTGTGTAAAGTGGGCAGTTTTTTCGCTGCAGGCCGTCAACCCTTCTTGGGCGGGGCTCGTTAAACATTGTGCGTTCTTGTCTGTGCAGGAGCGCAAACTGTTTCACCACTGCCGACATCCTGCGCAGTGGGCGCAAGCCCGCCGTGCCGTGCTGCCGACCTGACGACCTTGTCTTCAACAACAACGCATAACAACCGCAATCTGTGGCTGGACGTCATCAAAGGGGCCTGCTGTGCTGCCATTGTCTGGCATCACATGGCTTTTTACGGCCCCATGTCTGATGTGGCCGCCCGCGTCACGCCCGGCATCATCGGTTGGCTGTCCGAATACGCCCGTATTGCCGTACAGATCTTTCTGGTCATGGGCGGCTATCTGGCCGCCGCCAGTCTGGCGCCCCAAGGCGTGGCCCGCAGCGGCCAGCCGCTGGAGAAAATTGGTAAACGGGCCTTGCGCCTGCTGGCGCCTTACTCGGTGGCCTTGTTGTTTGCGGTGCTGGTGGCGGCTTTTATTCGCCCTTGGTTTGCGCACGAATCCGTGCCCGAAGAGCCCACTTGGCACCAGTTGATAGCCAATGCCTTGATGTTGCAAGACATTACCGGCGAAGGCGCCCTGTCGGCCGGCGTCTGGTATGTGGCCATCGATTTCCAGCTGTTTGCCGCTGTCACCTTGCTGTTTGCCGCTTTGCGCAACTGGGGCCAGCGCTGGTTGGGCCTGTCTGCTGGCCAGTACCTGGTGATCGGGCTGACCGCGCTGTCGCTCTGGCACCTGAACCGCAACAGCGATCTGGACATGTGGTTTGTCTACTTCCTGGGCGCCTACGGCATGGGTATGCTGGCCTACTGGGGCAAAAGCAGCGCCAAACCCTGGGCCTGGACAGCGCTGCTGCTGGTGCTGGGCCTGGTGTCTTTTGAGGTGGAGTTCCGCCTGCGCATCGCCGTAGCGCTGGTCAGCGCCATTAGCTTGCTGTGGCTGATGCGCGTGCCTTCCGACGGCCGCGTCGGCAATTGGCTGCTCAGCCATGTGGCGCCGGTACGCTGGCTGCAAGCGCTGGGCCAGTTCTCCTACTCGGTGTTTCTGGTGCACTTTTCCATCGTGGTGCTGTGCAACGCGGTGGCGGCAAAGCTGATTCCGGACCAGCCTTGGCTCAACTGGCTGGGCATGTGCGTGGCCTTTGCGCTGTCGCTGCTGGCCGGGCGCTTGCTCTACCATTTTGTCGAAGCCAGAACGCCGAGCCTGCGCGGTGTCGCCCGCTGGGAGCTGGGTTTTATCAGCGCCGGTTTGCTGGTGAGTCTGGTGAGTGCCCGTTTCGCGCTTTGAATCCCAGCGCCCATTGAAAAAGCACGCCTCGGCGTGCTTTTCAGTTTGTGGGCTCAGCCAGGCTGGCTGTTGACCGGGCGCTTTAGCGGTGCAGTTCGCCGGCTCGCTCGGGTTGGTAGACGATGCCGGTGACATGCACCGTCATGTTCTTGCCGCCGACCGACGGCCAGGCCAGCTCGTCACCAATCGACAGGCCGAGCAGGGCGCTGCCCACGGGCGCGAAAACCGACACCTTGTCTGCGCTGCCATCGAGATCCTTGGGGTAGACCAGGGTCAGCTGGAACTGTTTACCGGACTCGGCCATGTCGAAGGTGACGGTGGAATTCATCGTCACCACATCGGGCGGAATGTCGCTGGGCTCAACGATATCGGCACGGGCAATTTCGGCTTCGAGGTCGGATTTTCCAGGGAAAGCGGTGGGCGACATCTGCGCGAGCAAAGCCTCCAGGCGATCCACGTCCAACGACGACAAGATGAGATGGGGCTTGCGAGACATCAAAACTTCCTCCGGATGGTGAAAAGCCGACTGTAGGCGATTCGCAATCTCGCACCAACTTGGTGCGAATAGAGCGCTCTTGCAGGCGCAGCGCTTTTTCCCCTTTTGTGCTCGTGGAAAAAGCCGATTTCTCCCAGTATTTGGCGCAAAGTACTGTATAAATAAACAGATATGTCGCCAGCCCGTACACCTTCTCAAGCAAGTACTGCAAAGCCAGAGAGCTTGGCTTGGCAGCGCAGTGCGGAAGAAGTGGAGCCTGTGCCCGCAGTGCAGCTGCCGGTGTTGCCGCTGTACAAAGGGCGGGGTGCAGTCAGCGCGCCGCCACACCGGTTTGCGCGCGACCAGCGCGAGTGGCTGGATGATGGCTGGCAAGCGCAGGCAGCTGGTGCGCAGGCTGATGGAGCGGATGCAGCAGATGAGGGCGGTGGCTGGGCCGCTGCGCAGTCTGCGCCGGTGACCGAGGTGCGCGAGGAAAAAGCCCGCAGCGCCATCCAGCGCAACGACTCACCCGATATTTACTTCGACCACTCGGTCAATCCGTACCGAGGCTGCGAGCACGGCTGTATTTATTGCTATGCGCGGCCTTACCACAGCTATCTGAATCTCTCGCCAGGCCTCGATTTCGAGACCAAGCTGTTTGCCAAGACGAATATTGCCGAGGTGCTGCGGCGCGAGATCAGCCACCCGCGTTACCAGCGGGCATCGCTCAATATTGGCTCGGCCACTGATTGCTACCAGCCCATTGAGCGTGAGCTGTGCCTGACGCGCCAGGTGATCGAAGTGCTGGGCGAGGCTGGCCACCCTTTCTCGCTCATCACCAAAAGCAGCACGGTGGAGCGCGATATCGATTTGATTGCCGCGGCGGCACAAGAGCAGGGCGCAGCTGTCTACATCACCATCACCAGTCTGGATGCCGAGTTGACGCGCCGCCTGGAGCCACGCGCGGCTGCGCCGTACCGGCGTTTGCGCACTATCGAGCGCTTGGTGACGGCGGGTATTCCGGTGGGGGTGAGCGTGGCGCCGCACATCCCGTTTCTGACCGACGATATGGAGCAAGTGCTGGAGTCAGCACGCCAAGCCGGCGCAAGCAGCGCTTTTTACACGGTGCTGCGCCTGCCGTGGGAGCTGAACACGGTGTTCCAGCAGTGGCTGCAAGCCTATTACCCGGACAGGGCGGCGCGGGTGATGCAGCGGGTGCGCGATTTGCACCAGGTGAGCGAGGCCGACCGGCAGCGCGGCAAGAGTTACGACAGCCAGTCTTTCGCACGCATGAAAGGCCAGGGCCTGTGGGCCGATCTGGTGCGCCAGCGTTTTACACGGGCTTGCGAGCGGCTGGGCTTTGGGCGGGAGCGAACGGTTTTGGACTGGGCGCGCTTTGAGGCGTGGCAGCAGCACCAGCAGCGGCCAGCAAGCCGACCGGGGCAGCAGCAGACGGAGCTGTTTTAGCCGGCTCGGCAGTCTGTGCCAGCGGTGCAGCTGCTCGCATGCTGCCTGCGCAGCTGGCGAAGATGTCGAGCTTGGGGTCGTGCAGCGCAGTCTTCACATCGGCCAGACCGAGCACCGAGTGGAAATAGTTGTCGTGGCTGATCTTGGCCTGGGCCACCGATTGCTGCAGGCAGGCGGTGCTCACGCCCATGCGCTGCTGCATCAGCGGCGAGAGCCAGGTGATCCAGGGCACGTGCTTTTGCACATCGGGCGCCACCGAGTAGGGCAGACCATGCAGGTAGATGTTGTTCTCGCCCAGCGATTCGCCGTGGTCGGCCACATACATCATGGCCGTGGGCTGGCGTTCGCTCTTGTGCTCCAGCCATTGGAGCAGGCCGCCCAGCATGCGGTCGGTGGCGACAATGCTGTTGTCATAGGCGTTTACCACTGCCTGGCGCTCGCAGGATTGCAGGGCGACGTTGGTGCATTCGGGGCCGAACTTCTTGTCTTGCGCCTGCGAGCGCTTGAAGTAGGCCGGGCCGTGGCTGCCCATCTGGTGCAGCACCAGCACGACGCCGTGGGCGCGCAGGTCGGCGGGCAGGGCGTTGATGCGGTTGTCCAGGTTATCCAGCAGGGCCATGTCCACGCACTCGCCGCCATTGCACAGGGCTGCAACTTGTTCGGCCGACAGGCCAATGCTGGCGTTGCTGCCTGTTGGGGTCTTGGGGTTGGTCATGGTGCTGGCGCTGTTGACACGGGTGCATACGCCTTTGCAGCCCGACTGGTTGTCCACCCACAGCACGGCCAGGCCGGCGCGCTGCAGCACATCCAGCAGGTTCTCATAGGATTTGCTGCCCGATTGCCCGGCGCGGCCGAGGTGCGAGAACATGCAGGGCAGCGAGACGGCGGTGCTGGTGCCGCAAGCCCAGGCGTTTTGCGCCACGGCCAGGTCTTTGCGGGCCGAGAGCTCGGGCGTGGTGGGGCGCTCGTAGCCGTTGACGGCAAAGTTCACCGCCCGGCCGGTTTCGCCGACCACCAGCACGTAGATGGGGAATTGCGCCTGGCTGGCGTAGCTGGCGCCGAGCTTGGCGTCTTCGCCGATAGGGTAGATGGTGGTGTCGCGACGGTGGACCTGCTGCGCCACCAGGTTGCCAACGGCGTACAGGCTGGACAGCGGGTTCATCATGAAGCGCAGCTGCGTGTGGTTGCGCATGGCCGAGGAAATAGGCGCAAAGCCCGCCAGCACCACCAGCACCATAGCGGCGGTTGCGAGCAAGACCATGCCCAGCTGGCGCAGCAGCGCCTTCCACGAGCCGTTGCGTTGCAGTTTTTGCCGGCTCAGCCACCAGGTGGGCGGAATGGCAATGGCACCCACGGTGACAAACAGGCTCCAATGCAGCAGGTCGCCGGCTTCGTGCAGGTCGGTTTGCAGCACGTTGGTGAGCATGCTGGCATCAATGGCGATGCCGTAGTTGAGCATGAAATAGGCCGCAAATGCCGCCACCCAGCACAGCAGCAGCATGACGGCTTTGCTGGCGCGCCCCCAGCTGAACAAGTTGGTGATGGCCCAGCAAGCGCAGGTGATGGCGGCCCCCAGGCTCAGCCCGAGCGCCCAGCGCCCGCCCAGGCTGAGACTGCCGAGGTTGGCAATGGTTTTCCAGAGCGCCAGATTGCCCACCGTGGCCAGCCACAGGCTGATGAAGAACGCCGCTTGCCAGACTTTGAGAGCTGCGCGCCCGTGGGCGGCGGAGGTCAGCGAAAAGCTGTCAGAGGCGCTGCGACCGCCAAGCACGGAACCTGCCGCATGGTGGATCGAGGGAGAGGCGGAGAGCCGGGCAAACCATTTCATAACAGCCATGGTTGCCGGCCTGGCTTAACACGGCATTAATGAAACGCCCATGAAAAAACCCGCCAGCGGCGGGTTTTTGAGCGGAGCCCGGTGCACAGAGCACCGGGCGGCGTGGATCAACGCTGGGCCAGAGGCTTGACGTCGCGAGCCACCGAGCCGGTGTACAGCTGGCGTGGACGGCCGATCTTGTACTCGGGGTCAGCCATTTGCTCGTTGAGCTGGGCGATCCAGCCGACGGTGCGAGCCAGGGCGAAGATGCCGGTGAACAGCTTGACAGGGATGCCGATGGCGCGCTGCACGATGCCGGAGTAGAAGTCGACGTTGGGGTACAGCTTGCGTTGCACGAAGTAGTCGTCTTCCAGGGCGATCTTTTCCAGCTTCTTGGCCAGAGCGAACAGCGGATCGTTTTCCAGACCCAGCTCGGCCAGGATCTCGTTGCAGGTTTCCTGCATCAGCTTGGCGCGGGGGTCGTAGTTCTTGTACACGCGGTGGCCAAAGCCCATCAGCTTGACGCCGCTGTTCTTGTCCTTGACCTGTTCCATGAACTCGCCGACCTTGGCCACGCCGCCGTTGGCTTGCAGGTGTTCCAGCATGTTCAGGGCTGCTTCGTTGGCGCCGCCGTGGGCAGGGCCCCACAGGCAGGCCACGCCGGCAGCGATGGCTGCGAACGGGTTGGTGCCCGACGAGCCGCACAGGCGCACGGTCGAGGTCGACGCGTTTTGCTCGTGGTCAGCGTGCAGGATGAAGATGCGGTCCAGCGCGCGCTCGACCACGGGGTTCACCTTGTACTCTTCGCAAGGGTTGCCGAACATCATGCGCATGAAGTTGCCAGCGTACGACAGGTCGTTCTTGGGGTACATGTAAGGTGCGCCCACACCGTACTTGTACGCCATGGCAACCAGGGTAGGCATCTTGGCGATCAGGCGGATCGCGGCGATTTCGCGGTGCTCGGGGTTATGGATGTCGGTGCTGTCATGGTAGAAAGCCGACATGCCGCCCACCAGACCGGTCAGCACAGCCATGGGGTGTGCGTCGCGGCGGAAGCCACGGAGGAAGAACTGCATTTGCTCGTTGACCATCGTGTGCTGGGTCACGCGGTTTTCGAAGTCGGCCTTCTGTGCTTCGTTGGGCAGTTCGCCGTTGAGCAGCAGGTAGCAGGTTTCCAGGTAGTTGCAATTCTTGGCCAATTGCTCGATCGGGTAGCCGCGGTACAGCAGTTCGCCCTTGTCGCCATCGATGTAGGTGATGGCCGACTGGCAAGCTGCCGTCGACATAAAGCCCGGGTCATAGGTGAACATGCCCGTTTGCGCATACAGCTTGCGGATGTCCACCACGTCTGGGCCAACGCTGCCCTGGTAGACGGGCAGATCGATGCTGGGTGCGCCATTGCTAAACGATAGCGTGGCCTTGTTGTCTGCGAGTTTCATAACTGGTTCCTTATCGAGTTAGTCCGCTAGGGATGCGCGGTGTTGACGGCTGCGCAGCATCCCCAATACTTCATGAACATCCGCCCTGTCGAGATCTCCTGTGAGCTCCTTGCGATGCAGCAGGAGATCCAGCAGGTCGTTATCAGACAGGTTCATCAAAGCGGTCAGCCCTTGTGCCTGGCGGACATTCAGGCTTGCTCCGTAGGTGTGGAAGAACTGCTCGATGAAGATGTCGTTCTCCACCAAGCCGCGTCGGCTGCGCCAGCGCAGCAGATCACGGGCCCGTTCATCCAGCAGTTCGTTATCCATCATTTGCTTTACCTGGTTCTTACACCGCGCGGCGAACCATCAGTTCCTTGATCTTGCCAATCGCCTTGGTCGGGTTCAGGTGCTTGGGGCACACGTCGACGCAGTTCATGATGGTGTGGCAACGGAACAGGCGGTACGGATCTTCCAGGTTGTCCAGGCGCTCGCTGGTGTGGTCGTCGCGGCTGTCGGCGATGAAGCGGTAAGCCTGCAGCAGACCGGCGGGGCCGACGAACTTGTCGGGGTTCCACCAGAACGAGGGGCAGCTGGTCGAGCAGCTCGCGCACAGAATGCACTCGTACAGGCCGTTGAGCTCTTCGCGCTCTTCGGGCGACTGCAGGCGTTCCTTGTCGTTGGCGACAAAGCTGTCGGCCATTAGGTACGGCTTGATCGAGTGGTACTGCTTGAAGAACTGGGTCATGTCCACGATCAGGTCGCGGATCACGGGCAGGCCGGGCAGGGGCTTCAGGACGATGTCACCCTTGAGGGTGTTCATGTTCGTCAGGCAGGCCAGACCGTTCTTGCCGTTGATGTTCATCGCGTCCGAGCCGCACACGCCTTCGCGGCACGAGCGGCGGAACGAGATCGAAGGATCCATGGCCTTGAGCTTGACCAGGGCGTCCAGCAACATGCGCTCGTGGCCGTCGAGTTCCACCTCAACCGTCTGCATGTAAGGCTTGGCGTCTTTATCGGGATCGTAACGGTAGATTTTGAAAGTACGCTTCATTTGGATGTTCTTTCGTGGGCTGCGTGGATTTAGAACGTACGGACCTTGGGAGGCACGGAAGGCACGGTCAGTGGCTTGAGTTGCACGGGCTTGTAGTCCAGGCTGTTATTGGCGCTGTACCACAGGGTGTGCTTGAGCCAGTCGATATCGTTGCGGCCCAGTGGGTACTTCGGATCGTCTGCGGGGTGTTCGTAGTCGTCCACGGTGTGGGCGCCACGGCATTCCTTGCGCGCTGCGGCCGAGACCATGGTGGCTTGTGCCACTTCGATCAGGTTGGCCACTTCCAGCGCTTCCATGCGGGCGGTGTTCCAGACCTTGGACTTGTCCTTCAAGGTCACGCCACCGACGCGGGCGCGGATTTCGGCGATCTTCTTGACGCCTTCGTCCATGCTCTTTTGCGTACGGAACACGCCAGCGTGTTGCTGCATGCAGGTGCGGATGTCGTTGGCCACGTCTTGTGCGTATTCGCCGCTGCTCGATTCGTCGAGCTTGTTCAGGCGCTCGAGCGAGAAGTCCGACGCATTGGCCGGCATGTCCTTGAACTCGCCGTAGCCTTGCACGAAGTTGACGATGTGCTTGCCCGCCGACTTGCCGAACACCAGCAGGTCGAGCAGCGAGTTGGTGCCCAGGCGGTTGGCGCCGTGCACCGACACGCAAGAGCATTCGCCCACGGCGTACAGACCGTTGACCACGTTGTTCTTCTCACCGTCCCACACCACGACCTGGCCGTTGATGTTGGTAGGAATGCCGCCCATCTGGTAGTGGATGGTGGGCACCACAGGAATCGGTTCCTTGGTGATGTCGACGTTGGCGAAGTTGTGGCCGATTTCTTCCACCGAAGGCAGACGCTTGTGGATGGTGTCGGCGCCCAGGTGGGTCATGTCCAGCAGGATGTAGTCCTTGTTGGGACCGCAGCCACGGCCTTCCTTGATTTCCTGGTCCATCGAGCGCGAGACGAAGTCGCGGGGAGCCAGATCCTTCAGGGTCGGTGCATAACGCTCCATGAAGCGCTCGCCTTCGCTGTTGCGCAAGATGGCGCCTTCACCGCGGCAGCCTTCGGTCAGCAGCACGCCGGCACCGGCCACGCCGGTGGGGTGGAACTGCCAGAACTCCATGTCTTGCAGCGGGATGCCAGCGCGAGCGGCCATGCCCAGGCCGTCACCGGTGTTGATGAAGGCGTTGGTCGACGCTTGGAAAATACGGCCAGCACCGCCGGTAGCCAGCAGCACAGCCTTGGCGTGCAGTTCGTACAGATCGCCGGTTTCCAGCTCAATGGCGGTCACGCCGATCACGTCGCCCGCTTCGTCGCGGATCAGGTCCAGCGCCATCCACTCCACGAAGAAGTTGGTCTTGGACTTGACGTTTTGCTGGTACAGCGTGTGCAGCATGGCGTGGCCGGTACGGTCAGCCGCAGCGCAAGCGCGTTGCACCGGCTTTTCGCCGTGGTTGGCGGTGTGGCCGCCGAACGGACGCTGGTAGATCGTGCCATCGGGGTTGCGGTCGAAAGGCATGCCGAAGTGTTCCAGCTCGTACACCACCTTCGGTGCTTCGCGGCACATGAACTCGATGGCGTCCTGGTCACCCAACCAGTCCGAGCCCTTGATGGTGTCGTAGAAGTGCCATTCCCAGTTGTCGGGCGACATGTTGCCCAGCGAGGCGGACACGCCACCTTGCGCCGCTACGGTGTGCGAGCGGGTAGGGAAGACCTTGGAGAGGGAGGCCACGGACAGGCCGGCCTTGGACAGCTCCAAGGCAGCGCGCAAGCCAGAACCGCCAGCGCCGACGATGACAACGTCAAACTTGCGCTTCGTGATGTTCTCTTTTGTATAGCTCATTGTTCTCTTTCAATCGCAGGGATCACAGACGCCACAGAACCTGGAGACCCCAGCCGAGGCAACCAACCAACCACACCAGCACGAAAACCTGCAGCACGATGCGCAGACCCGCGGCCTTGATGTAGTCCATGAAAATTTCACGCATGCCCACCCAGGCGTGGTAGGCGAGGGCGACCAGCGTGCCCACGGTGATGAACTTCATCCATTGGTGGGCAAAAATGCCTGCCCATTGTTCGTAGCCGATGGGGCCTTTGATCATGAGCACTTGCACCAGCAAGGCCACGGTGAACAGAGCCATCAGCAGGCCGGTGACGCGCTGGGCCAGCCAGTCGCGCAGGCCGTAGTGGGCACCGGTCACGATGCGCTTGGAGCCGTAATTGACGGACATGGGGGAATCCTTTCTCAGTTATTCGTTGCTATCGCGAGCGATCAGTACAGGCCAAACAGCTTGGCGCCCAGGGCCACGGTCAGGATCAGGCTGATGGCAAAGCAGGCCAGGGCCGAGCTCTTGCCAAATTCCTTGTTCACCGACTTGTGCGAAACATCCATCCAGATGTGGCGCAGACCGGCGCAGAAGTGGTGCAGGTAAGCCCAGATCAGCACCAACACCACCAGCTTGATGAACCAGCCAGCAAAAATGCCGGCACCTGTGTTGAAGGCGGCGGCAAAACGGGCGTAGGAATATTCCGACGAAATCGAGGTATCCAGCAGCCAGACCACAAAAGGCAGCAACAGGAACATGATCATGCCGCTGGCGCGGTGCAGGATCGACAGCTTGGCGGCCACCGGCAGGCGGTAGCTCGGAAGGTCCGTTAACGCGTTGATATTACGGAACTCTGGCCGCTTTTTCGTGGTGTCTGACATGGTAATGAATCTTTCGTGGATGTAACTGCTATGTAATCGGGTTGCTCAAACCGGCAAAATTTTATTGCAATGCAGCGCGAAGGTCTAAGGGTTTCTCAGTAACCCCCGGGGTGATCGCTCTGGCTTGACCGGCGCACTAGCTCAGGGTATTGCTGTAGTGGTGGGTGTCCGTGCGATAAAGGCCTCGTCGTAATTCCATGGGAACGTCGTTGTAGGTGTATGCCACGCGCTCAACGCTGAGCAGCGGCGTACTGGTTTCAATTTGCAAAAGTTTGGCCTGCGCGGCGTCAGGCAGAACGGCGCGCAGCTTCTCTTCAGCGCGCACCATACGGACACCATACTCCACCTCGAACATCGCGTAAGTGGCACCGGGATAATCGCGCATCTGCTCGGCGGTCAAGCCCTTGAAGTTGCTGCCTGGTAACCAGATGTCTTCCAAGATGGCGGGGGTGCCAGCGAGCACCAGCACACGGCGCACATGGATCAGCGATTCGCCGGTGGGCAGTTGCAGCAGCTTGCAGATTTCGCTGTGGCCCTTGACGCTGCGGCACGAAATAATGCTGCGCTGCGTCGGGCCTTCTTCGTTGCGGTCGCCGCTGTCGGGCAGCAGGCGCAAAAAGCGGTACTGCACATTGCGCTCGGCGTGGGTGGCCACAAAAGTGCCCTTGCCCTGGCGGCGCAGCAGCAGGTTTTCGGCGGCCAGCTCGTCAATCGCCTTGCGCACCGTGCCCTGGCTCACACGGTAGCGGGCCGCCAGCTCCATCTCGCTGGGGATCATCTCGCCAGGTTTCCAGGCGCCGGCCTGCAGGCTTTGCAGGATCAGACTTTTGATCTGCTGGTAGAGCGGGCTGAAGGCGGGAGCGCCACCGCCCACGCCTTCGCCCGCGGACGCGATGCCGTTATCGTTTGCATTGGGGGTGGAGGATGTCATGCGCTTGTCTCTGGAGAGCTTTACTCTCCGTGGCGCCGCTCTGCTGGAGTGGCGCCTGTCGATTCGAATTTCGTTGGCCACATTGTAGCAAGCGAAGCTGCAATCATATCTTATATAAGACATAAGACAAATTGACTGAGTGATCTGTTCAAGAGTACACTTGCATGCTGTTTACAGGCCCGTAACTGGGGCACTGCCAGCCGTAAAGCGACATGCTTGACCGGTGCTGGCCTGGATGGACACCCCTCATCTATTTTCTGGAGTTTTCCCATGAGCAAGAAGCCCGTACGTGTTGCCGTCACCGGCGCCGCTGGTCAAATTGGTTACGCCCTGTTGTTCCGTATCGCCTCCGGCGAAATGCTGGGCAAGGACCAGCCCGTCATCCTGCAACTGCTGGAAATCCCTGACGAAAAGGCCCAGAACGCTCTGAAGGGCGTGATCATGGAGCTGGAAGACTGCGCATTCCCTCTGCTGGCCGGCATCGAAGCCCACAGCGACCCGCTGCAAGCTTTCAAGGACACCGACTACGCTCTGCTCGTGGGTGCTCGCCCACGTGGCCCAGGCATGGAACGTGCTGACCTGCTGGCTGCCAACGCCCAGATCTTCACCGCCCAAGGCAAGGCACTGAACGCCGTTGCTTCGCGCAACGTCAAGGTGCTGGTGGTTGGCAACCCTGCCAACACCAACGCTTACATCGCCATGAAGTCGGCTCCCGATCTGCCAGCCAAGAACTTCACCGCCATGCTGCGCCTGGACCACAACCGCGCTGCCTCGCAACTGGCTGCCAAGGCCAACTTCGCCGTGGGCGACATCAAGCACCTGACCGTGTGGGGCAACCACTCGCCCACGATGTACGCTGACTACCGCTTCGCTACCGTGAACGGCAAGTCGGTCAAGGAAATGATCAACGACCAAGAGTGGAACGCCAACGTGTTCCTGCCCACCGTGGGCAAGCGTGGCGCCGCCATCATCGCCGCTCGTGGTCTGTCGTCGGCTGCTTCGGCTGCCAACGCTGCCATCGACCACATGCGTGACTGGGCTCTGGGCTCCAAGGGCGAATGGGTCACCATGGGCGTGCCTTCGAACGGCGAATACGGCATTCCTGCCGGCATCGTGTTCGGCTTCCCTGTGACCACCGAAAACGGCGAATACAAGATCGTCGAAGGCCTGGAAATCGATGCTTTCTCGCAAGAATGCATCAACAAGACCCTGGCCGAGCTGCAAGGCGAGCAAGACGGCGTCAAGCACCTGCTGTAATCCGTCGCAGAGAAAAGCATGCTTGAGTGGAACGCCCAGCTCTACCGCCGCTTTGAGGACGAGCGCACGCGCCCGGCCGCCGAGCTGCTGGCGCGCGTGCCGCTGGCTGATGATGCCGCCTATGTGGTCGACATCGGCTGCGGCCCTGGCAACTCCACCGAGCTGCTCGCCCGGCGCTTTGCGCATGCGCAAGTGCTGGGTATAGACAATTCGCAAGACATGCTCGTGGCTGCCCGCGAGCGGCTTGCGAATTGCCGTTTTGAGTACGCAGATATCGCCAGCTGGCAAGCCGAAAAAATCAACGGCCGCCTGCCTGATCTGATCTTTGCCAATGCGGCCCTGCAATGGGTGCCCGAGCACGAAACCCTGTTTCCGCGCCTGCTGAACATGCTCGCGCCCGGTGGTGTGCTGGCCGTGCAGATGCCCGACAACCGCGAAGAGCCGACGCACCGCCTGATGCGTGCCGTCGCCAGCGAGCAGCCCTGGGCCGCGCAGATTGGCGATCCCAACGCAGTGCGCACTGATTTGCTCACGCTCAACCACTACTACGATTTGTTGGCCCGTCATGCGCAGGTAGATGCCTGGCGTACGGCTTACCAGCACCCAATGGACAGTGCCGAGGCCATTGTCCAATGGGTTCGTGGAACCGGCCTGCGGCCGTTTCTCCAGCCTCTGAGCCCGCAGCTGGCCGACAGCTTTGTGGCCGAATACACCCGCCGCATCGATGCGGCCTACGACCAGCGCAGCGACGGCAAGCGCCTGCTTGCTTTCCCGCGCTTGTTTTTGGTGGCGCAGCGCCCCATTTGATAGCTGACATGAGCGTTTCTGCAATTCATCCCGCACAGGTTCTGCTTGGTGCCCAAGGCGGCAGCCAGGCCTTGCCGGTGTGCGACCACTACAGCGGCGTGGAAGAGCGCATGCGCAAAAGCCTGGCTCTGCAGGCCGAGATGATGCAGGAGTTCGGCCGCTGCGTGTTCGACGTCACGCTCGATTGCGAAGATGGCGCTGCAGTGGGCCAAGAGCAGGCCCATGCCAAGCTGGTAGTGTCGTTGGTCAACGCGGCCGCCGAAGGTGCGCGTGTCGCCGCCCGTGTGCACGCGGTCGATCACGCCTCGTTTGCCGAAGACATTGCCATCATCGCTGGCGAAGCTGGCGACAAGCTCTGCCACATCATGCTGCCCAAGGTGGAATCGGTGGACGACGTGGTGCGCGCCGAAACCCTGCTGCAGCGCGCCACCACAGCGCCAGTGCCGCTGCATGTGCTGATCGAATCGCCGCAAGCCGTACACCGCGCTTTCGAGATTGCGGCCCACCCGCGCGTGCAAAGCATCAGCTTCGGGCTGATGGATTTTGTCTCGGCCCACGGTGGCGCCATCCCCTCCAGCGCCATGGGCGTGCAAGGCCAGTTCACGCACCCGCTGGTGGTGCGCGCCAAGCTCGAAATTGCCGCCGCCTGCCATGCCTACGGCAAGGTGCCGTCGCATTGCGTGGTAACAGAGTTTAAAAATCCCGATGCCATGCAGCAGGCTGCGCATAAAGCCGCCAGTGAGTTTGGCTACACGCGCATGTGGAGCATTCACCCGGCGCAGATTCGCCCCATCTTGCAGGCTTTTGCGCCTGCCGAGGCCGAAGTGGCCTTGGCCGCGCGCATTGTGCGAGCTGCCGCCGATGCCCAATGGGCGCCCATCAGCGTTGACGGGGTGTTGCATGACCGAGCCAGTTATCGTTACTTTTGGCAAGTTTTGGAACGTGCCGCACAAACAGGTGTGCCGTTGCCGGGTACAGTGAGGGAATGGCTGTAACCAGTTCCGGGCAGCTTTATTCCTGTTTCTTGCGTCGTATCGCGGGAGTTGTTATGAAAAATCGTGTGATCTCTTTGATGGTTCTTTTGCCGGCTTTGGCGCTAACCCAGGTGCAAGCCCAGACGACAGACAAAAAAGCGGCCAAGCCGGCGGCCACCGCCGCCAAAAAGAGTGCTGCCAAGGCTCCCGCCAAGGCCCCTGCCAAAAAGGCCACGGCCAAAAAATCCACCGCCAAGAAGGGCGCTGCGGTAGCCGCTGGCGCCGGTGCAGTGGCCGTTGGCTCTGCGGCAGCCATCCCCACCCAGCAAACTCTGACGCCCGCCGAGCTGGCCATTGCCGAGCAGGTCTACCAAGGCCGCATCAATTGCGAACTGGGCGCCACGGTGAACATCGCCCGTGACTCGGTCAACCCCGGCTACTTCTTTATCGAAGGCAAGGGCTTCAAGTACCACATGGCTCCCGTGGCCACCTCCACCGGCACCGTGCGTCTGGAAGACCAGCACGCAGGCGCCATGTGGTTGCAAGTGGCCAACAAGTCGATGCTGATCAACCGCAAGCTCGGCCAGCGCATGGCCGATGACTGCATGAGCCCCGAGCAACACCAGGTGGCCGAAGCCATCAAGAAAAACCCACCCGCTACCTTGTTTGAGGGCAACGGCCGCTGATCCCCATCGGCGGAGCGACTGACCCAGGCACGGCGAGCGCCCCACTATTGAAACAGAGAACCGGAGAACGTATGTTGAAAGCCTACCGCGACCATGTGGCCGAACGCGCTGCACTGGGCATCCCCCCGCTGCCGTTGGATGCCAAGCAGGTCGCCGAGCTGATCGAGCTGATCAAGAACCCGCCCGCTGGCGAAGACGCCTTCCTGCTGGACCTGCTGACGCACCGCGTGCCCCCGGGCGTGGATGATGCAGCCAAGGTCAAGGCCTCCTTCCTGGCCGCTGTGGCCCACGGTGACATCCAGGTGGCCCTGATCTCCAAGGCCAAGGCCACCGAGCTGCTCGGCACCATGGTGGGTGGCTACAACGTGCATCCGCTGATCGAGCTGCTCGACGACGCCGAAGTCGCCGGCATCGCCGCCGAAGGTCTGAAGAAGACCTTGCTGATGTTCGACTACTTCAACGACGTGGCTACCAAGGCCAAGGCCGGCAACGCCAAGGCCAAGGAAGTGATGCAAAGCTGGGCGGACGCCGAGTGGTTCACCTCGCGTCCCAAGGTCGAGCAAAAGATCACCGTCACCGTCTTCAAGGTGCCTGGCGAAACCAACACAGACGACCTGTCGCCCGCACCCGATGCCTGGAGCCGCCCTGACATCCCGCTGCACTACCTGGCCATGCTCAAGAACACGCGTCCCGACGCCAAGTTCAAGCCTGAGGAAGACGGCAAGCGCGGCCCGATGCAGTTCATCGACGACCTGAAGAAAAAGGGCCACCTCGTGGCCTACGTGGGCGACGTGGTCGGCACCGGCTCTTCGCGCAAGTCGGCAACCAACTCCATCATCTGGGCAACCGGCGTGGACATCCCCTTTGTGCCCAACAAGCGCTTTGGTGGTGTGACGCTGGGTGGCAAGATCGCTCCCATCTTCTTCAACACGCAAGAAGACTCGGGCGCTCTGCCTATCGAAGTGGACGTGTCCAAGCTGGAAATGGGTGACGTGATCGACGTCTACCCCTACGACGGCAAGATCGAGAAGAACGGCGCCAAGGTTGCTGACTTCTCGCTCAAGAGCGACGTCCTGCTGGACGAAGTGCAAGCCGGTGGCCGTATTAACCTGATCATCGGCCGTTCGCTCACCGCCAAGGCGCGCGAAGCCCTGGGTCTGCCAGCTTCCACCGCTTTCCGTCTGCCCCAGGCGCCTGCTGCTTCCAACGCCGGCTTCACGCTGGCGCAAAAGATGGTGGGCCGTGCCTGCGGTCTGCCCGAAGGCCAAGGTATTCGCCCCGGCACCTACTGCGAACCCCGCATGACCACCGTGGGCTCGCAAGACACCACCGGCCCCATGACCCGCGACGAGTTGAAAGACCTGGCTTGCCTGGGCTTCTCGGCCGACATGGTGATGCAATCGTTCTGCCACACGGCCGCTTACCCCAAGCCCGTGGACGTCAAGACCCACCGCGAACTGCCTGCTTTCATCAGCAACCGCGGCGGCGTGGCCCTGCGTCCTGGCGACGGCGTGATCCACAGCTGGCTCAACCGCCTGCTGCTGCCTGACACCGTCGGTACCGGTGGCGACTCGCACACCCGTTTCCCAATCGGCATCTCGTTCCCGGCCGGTTCCGGCCTGGTGGCTTTCGGTGCTGCTACCGGCGTGATGCCGCTGGACATGCCTGAGTCGATCCTGGTGCGCTTCAAGGGCGAAATGCAGCCCGGCGTGACCCTGCGCGATCTGGTGCACGCAATCCCGCTGTACGCCATCAAGCAAGGTCTGCTGACCGTGGCCAAGGCTGGCAAGATCAACGAATTCTCGGGCCGTATCCTGGAAATCGAAGGCCTGCCCAACCTGAAGGTCGAGCAAGCTTTCGAGCTGTCTGATGCCTCGGCCGAGCGCTCTGCCGCCGGTTGCACGATCAAGCTCAACCCTGAGCCGATCAAGGAATACCTGACCTCGAACATCGTTCTGATGAAGAACATGATCGCCGACGGTTACGCCGACGCCAAGACGCTGGAGCGCCGCATCGAGAAGGTTGAAGCCTGGCTGGCCAAGCCCGACCTGCTCGAAGCCGACAAGAACGCCGAGTACGCCCACGTCATCGAGATCGACCTGGCCGACATCAAGGAACCGATCGTCTGCTGCCCGAACGACCCGGACGACGCCAAGTTCCTGTCCGACGTGGCCGGCACCAAGATCGACGAAGCCTTCATCGGCTCGTGCATGACCAACATCGGTCACTTCCGCGCCGCAGCCAAGCTGCTGGGCGGCCAGCGCGACATTCCTGTCAAGCTGTGGGTGGCTCCGCCCACCAAGATGGACCAGAGCGAGCTGATCAAGGAAGGCCACTACGCCGCCTTCGGCACCGCCGGTGCCCGTACCGAAATGCCCGGCTGCTCGCTGTGCATGGGCAACCAGGCCCAGGTGCGTGAAGGTGCAACCGTCATCTCCACCTCGACCCGCAACTTCCCCAACCGTCTGGGCAAGAACACCAACGTGTTCCTGGGCTCGGCCGAGCTGGCTGCCATTGCATCGCGCATCGGCAAGCTGCCTACCAAGGAAGAGTACCTGAAGGAAATGGGCGTGATCGATGCCGACAAGGCCTCTGTGTACCGCTACATGAACTTCGACCAGATCGAAGAGTACGCGGAAGTCGCTGCCAAGGTGTAAGCCTTGCCGCTAGCGCCCAGCGCAATCTGCAAAAACCCGCTTCGGCGGGTTTTTTTATTGTCTCTTTGCATGGCTGTGGTGCCAGTGCAGCGCCTAAAAACACCAGTTGTTACAGCAGGCGCGCAATGCTAGCATCCGGGGCGCTGCCATGGCTGCCTGCGCGTTTGCGGGTGGAATGGTTGATGACTCGCTTTGTTCCATGCAACTGCTCGCACCTTCTGCCTCTGCTGCCGTTTTCACCTTCTTGCTCGGTGGAGCATTTGCGCTGGCGCCAGCGTTGGGCAACGCCCAGGTTTTCAAATGCGAAGTTGGGGGAAAAATCGTCTACCAGCAGCAGGCGTGCCAGGGCGCGGCAACGTCCGTGCAGTTAGCCAACAAGGCGCCTGCCAACCCCAATTTGTGGACGGACCTCAAGGCGGGCATGACGGTGGGCGAAGTCAAGCGCCTGGTGCCGCAAGCGCAAACAGGTAACAGCGACACGCTCAGAAACGGGGCCAAAGCCTTGCTGACCGTGGCGCCCGTCAGTGTGGTGGGGCTGGATTTTTCACCCAACTTTTTCTTTTTGGGCGACAAGTTCCACCGCGTCAATTTCTCGGGCCCGATGGGTAACGACAATGCTTCCAACAAGCGGGCTTTTGACAAGCTGGTGGACACGCTGCGCCAGCGTTATGGCAGCCCGGCCACCCACGAAGTGAAGGACACGCCCGCAGGCCTGTCGGCCCGGGCCGATTGGCAAATTGCCGCAGGCGAGGTGTGGCTGGTGGTTGTGCCCGTGGGGCCGCAGCGCTCGCTGTTCAACTTTGGCTATCTGCCCAAGCAGTCATAAGCAGCAGGAGGGCGGCGTGATCAACAGCACAGATTGGCAGCAGCAAGAACACCCCATCGACCCGGCCGTGCGCGCCGCTATCGAAACCAAGCTGACCGAAGTGGAGGCAGAGTTTGGTGTGCGCGTGCTGTTCGCTTGCGAATCGGGCAGCCGTGGCTGGGGCTTTGCCTCGCCCGACAGTGATTACGACGTGCGCTTTCTCTATGTGCAGCGCCTGCCTTGGTACCTGACGGTCAGTCCGCAGCGCGATGTGATCGAGCTGCCCATCTCCAACGTGTTTGACGTCAGCGGTTGGGAGCTACGCAAAGCGCTGGGCCTGCTGAAAAAAGGCAACGCCACGCTCATCGAATGGCTGGATTCGCCGGTGGTGTACCGCGCTGATCTGGAGTTTCTGGCGCAGATACGTGCTGCCGCTCAGCAAGTGCATTTGCCCGAGCGCACGCACTACCACTACCTGCATATGGCTCGCAAAAACTACCGCGAGTATTTGCAGGGCGAGACAGTGCGTTTGAAAAAATACCTGTACGTGCTGCGTCCGCTGCTGGCTTGTTTGTGGGTAGAGCAGGGCCGGGGCGTGGCGCCCATGCGCTTTCAGGAGTTGGTGGACGGCCTGGTCAGCGATGCCGCTTTGCGGGCGGCGATTGAAGAGCTGCTGCGCATCAAACGCGCCAGCCAAGAAAGCCAATACGGCCAGCCCATGCCCGTCATCAACGCGTTTATCGAGCGCGAACTCGCTCGCCTGGAGCAGGCCGCTCCGCCGGTGTCGACGCTGGTGGATTTTGCGGTGCTGGACGAGCTGCTCTTGCGCACCGTCACTGGCCATTCTGCGTAGCTTGGCTCAAGCTGGCGTCGGTGCGGCTCAGGCGCTCTCCCGGCTGCTTTGCTGTGCCATGGCGCCTACCGCTTGTTGCAGGCATTCCAGCAAATGCGCCACCAAAGGGTTGTGCGGCTGGCTGCGCCAGAGGGCCAGCAGCTCGGACTGGGTCTGCTCTCCGAGCAAGGGTTTGAAAACCAGCTGAGGCATGCCCACGCGCTGCAGCGCTGCCGGCACAATGGCCACGCCCTGGCCCAGCGACACCAGTGACAGTACCGACAGCCAATGCCGCACCTCGTGCCGGATCTCGGGCGCAAAGCCATGTGCCATGCACATCTGGTAGATGCGCTGGTGGTAGACGGGCGAGACTTCGCTGGAGAAGAGAATCAGCCGCTCGGGCTGCAGCGCGGCCAGATCAACCGCGCTGCGCTGCGCCAGCGGATGGCCTTGCGGCAGGCAGGCGACAAAAGCTTCTTCCATCAGCAGCTCGCTCTCAATGCCCTCTGGCAGCTTGACGCTGTGCACCAGGCCCAGATCGAGCCGCGCTTGTTGCAGGCCATGCAATTGTTCGGCGCTGTTGAGCTCCAGCATGTCCACGCGCACCAAGGGGTGCTGCTGCTGAAAGGCCGCCAGCGCCTGCGGCACGCCCCGGTACAAGGCCGATCCGACAAAGCCCATGCGCAGATGGCCGCGCACGCCTTGGCCGATATCGCGCGTCTCCTGCGCCGCTTGCT
Source organism: Comamonas trifloxystrobinivorans (assembly GCF_043359985.1). NCBI lineage: Bacteria > Pseudomonadati > Pseudomonadota > Betaproteobacteria > Burkholderiales > Comamonadaceae > Comamonas > Comamonas trifloxystrobinivorans. The sequence goes on along the minus strand of NZ_JBHZGV010000001.1, from coordinate 245,492 downwards.
GCGCCAAGGCCAGCATTTGGCGGGCCCGTGGCAGCAGGTGCTCGCCCGCTGGCGTCAGGCGCACGCCCTTGCTGGTGCGCTCAAACAGCTGGGCGCCAATTTGCTCTTCCAGCTGCTTGATGGCCACCGACAGCGGCGGCTGCGAAATCGACAAACGCTTGGCCGCCCGGCCGAAATGCAGCTCGTCGGCCAGGGTGGCAAAGTAATTGAGCAGGCGCAGCTCCACGGCAAGTCTCCGGTTGGCGCGCGCAGTGCTGGCGAAACGCTGCAGCGGCCTATTGATATTCATTAAATATGAAGCAAGATTTTAATAATATTTGACGCGAATAGGTGCGGCTGTTGCAATAGAGCCAGATCAGACGAACGCTGGCGCGGCAGGCCCTGTGTTGGGGCCTGTTGGGCGACCCGCTTTTCAGGAGGCAGACCATGTCCGCAGACGACAAAGCCCAACGCCTGGCAGTAGCCCAGGCCATCCCCGGCAACGACCACCCGGTGCCCGACCGCCAGGGTGCCAACTTCTACAGCACCGATGCAGAGCTGCAAAGCCTGCTCCAGCTCTACCTGCCCGCCGATCTGCTGGCCCACCTGCAGCCCTATCTGCAGCGCATGGGCGAGCTGGCTGGCGGCAAGATCGACGAACTCGCCGGCATTGCCGACAAAAACCCGCCCACACTGGAGCACCGCAGCCGCGCCGGGCAAGACCAGCAGCGCATCATCAAACACCCGGCTTACGAAGAACTGGAGCGCATCGCCTACGGCGAGTTCGGGCTGCAAGCCATCTCGCACCGGGAAGACATGCTGGGCTGGCAAGGCAAGATGCCGCCTATCGTCAAATACGCGCTCACCTACTTGTTCGTGCAGTCGGAGTTTGGCCTGTGCTGCCCGCTGTCGATGACCGATTCGCTCACGCGCACGCTCAAGAAATACGGCACGCCCAGCCTGGTGGCCAAGTACCTGCCGCAGCTGCTCTCGCTCGACTGGGACACGCAGGCCCAAGGCTCCATGTTCATGACCGAGCAGGCCGCCGGCTCCGACATCTCCAACACCCAAACCATGGCCGCTGCGCAGCCCGACGGCACCTGGCGCCTGAGCGGCGACAAATGGTTCTGCTCCAACCCGGACGCTGAGTTCGCCATGGTGCTGGCCCGCGTGGAAGGCGCGCCTGCCGGGATGAAGGGCATCTCGCTGTTCCTGCTGCCGCGCATTCTGGACGACGGCAGCACCAACCACTACCGCATCATCCGCCTCAAAGACAAGCTGGGCACCAAGTCCATGGCCAGCGGCGAAATCCGCATGGAAGGCGCCTTGGCCTACCTGGTGGGCGAGCAAGGCCGCGGCTTTGTGCAAATGGCCGACATGGTGAACAACTCGCGCTTGTCCAATGGCGTGCGCTCGGCTGGCATGATGCGCCGTGCCGTGGCCGAGGCCGAGTTCGTGGCCCACGAGCGCGTCGCTTTCAAAAAGCGCCTCGAAGACATGCCGCTGATGCAACGCCAGCTCGACAAAATGCGTGTGCCCGCCGAACAGGCGCGCACCATGGTGTTCCAGACCGCGCAAACGCTGATGCGCTCCGACGCCGGCGAAAAAGACGCCTACGCGCTGCTGCGCATTCTCACGCCCATGATCAAGTTCCGCGCCTGCCGCGACGCCCGCAAGGTGACGGGCGACGCGATGGAAGTGCGCGGCGGCTGCGGCTATATCGAAGAGTGGAGCGATCCGCGCCTGGTGCGCGATTCGCACCTGGGCTCGATCTGGGAAGGCACCAGCAACATCGTCGCTTTGGATGTGATCCGTGCCATCAAGCGCGAAGGCTCTCTGCCTGTGCTGCAAACCTACCTGCAGGGCTTGCTGGCCGACAGCAAATGCAGCACCGGCTACCGCAAAGCACTGGAAGAAGCGCTGTCCCGCGCCAGCAGCCTGGCCACACGCGCCGCGCAAGACGGTGGCGAAGTGCTGGCCCGCCAAGCGGCCACCGCTTTGTACAACTGCACCACGGCCATCGCCATGGCCTGGGAGGCCGGTAAAACCGGCTCGGCCGAGCGCTTGCGCCTGTCGCAGTTGGTGTTGCTGCACCGCGTATTGCCACGCGATCCGCTGGACAGCAGTGCCATCCCCGCCAACTGGGTGTAAAGCGCCCGTGGCGCAGTAGCTGGTCGGCTTGCCCCCAGCTATTGCTAATCAAGCAGACAACGCCGCCTGGCTGGCACCGGCGGCGTTGCTGAGTTAGTAAAAAACAGGAGACAAAACCATGAAAAACCGCCGCCTGCTGCTGGCTCTGGCAGCTACCACCGTGTTCAGCACCCAAGGCATGGGCATCGCCGTTGCCTCAGAGAAATTCCCTGATCGCCCGGTCATGTTCACCGTGCCTTTTCCGCCCGGTGGCCCCACCGATGCCATGGCCCGCATTCTGGCCACCGAGCTCACCAAGGAGCTGGGCCAGAGCGTGATTGTGGAAAACCGCGCCGGCGCGGGCGGCAACATCGGCGCCGAGTTTGTGGCCCGCGCCAAGCCCGATGGCTACAACATCATGTTCGGCACCTCGGGGCCGCTGGCTATCAACAACAGCCTGTACAAATCGATCAAATACGATCCGCGCACCAGCTTTGCGCCGGTCATCTACGTGGGCTATCTGCCCAATATTCTGGTGGTCAAGCCCGATCTGCCGGTGAAAAACGTGCAAGAGCTGATCGCGCTCGACAAGAGCAAACCCGGCAAGCTCAATTTTGCTTCGTCGGGCAATGGCGCCTCTTCGCACCTGGCGGGTGTGTTGTTCAACGGGCTGGCGGGCACGCAGTTGCAGCACATTCCGTACAAGGGCACGGGCCCGGCGCTCAACGATCTGCTGGCCGGCCAGGTGGACATGACTTTCACCGACATCCTCACCGCCATGCCCTACATCAAGGCCGGCAAGGTTAAGGCGCTGGGCGTGGCTACGGCGCAAAAATCCAGCGCCATGCCCGAGATTCCAACGGTGGCTGAACAAGGCTTGAAGGGTTACGACGTGAGCGTGTTCTTTGGCGTAGTGGCGCCCAAAGACACGCCCGCTGACCGTATAGCGGTGCTGAACCAGGCGTTTTCCAAAGCGCTCGATTCGGACAATGTGAAAAAAGCCTTCGCCGCACAAGGGCTCGAAGCCTCGCCCGATCGTTCGCCCGCATACTTGAGCCGTTTCATCGCCACCGAAGTGGACAAGTGGAAAACCGTGGTCCAGCAGTCAGGCGTGACCTTGGATTGAACACCGTCTCCCCTCACCAGCCTTTATGAGCCCCACTCCTCCCTCCATCCCCAACACCGGCGCGCTGCAAGGCGTCAAGGTACTTGATCTGTCGCGCATTCTGGGCGGTCCGCTGGCCGGCCAGATTTTGGGCGACCATGGCGCCGACGTGCTCAAGGTCGAACCCCCGCAAGGCGACGACACGCGCACCTGGGGCCCGCCGTTCCGCGACGGCGTAGCGTCTTACTACTTTGGCCTCAATCGCAACAAGCGCATCCAGTTTCTCGATCTCTCGTCGAGCGCTGGCCAGGCCGAAGTCAAGGCGCTGATGGCGCAGGCCGATGTGGTGATCGAGAACTTCAAGGTCGGCACCATGGAGAAATGGGGCATCGGCTTTGAGCAGATGCAGCACGAGTTTCCGCACCTGGTGTGGTGCCGCGTCACCGGCTTTGGCGCCGATGGCCCGCTGGGCAGCTTGCCCGGTTATGACGCGGCCATTCAGGCCATGGCCGGGCTGATGAGCATCAACGGCGAAGCTGACCGTGATCCGCTGCGCGTCGGCTTGCCGGTGGTGGACATGGTGACGGGCCTGAACGCGGTCATCGGCGTATTGCTGGCGCTGCACGAGCGCGGTGTCAGCGGCAAAGGCCAGTTGGTCGATGCCGCTTTGTACGACGCCGGCATTTCGCTTTTGCATCCGCATGCGGCCAACTGGTTCATGAACGGCAAAATCCCCGGCCGCTCGGGCAACGCCCATCCCAACATCTACCCCTACGACGTGGTGAACACCGGCACTTCGCCGATCTTCTTGGCCGTGGGCAACGACCGCCAGTTCCGCCTGATGTGCCAGCACCTGGGCCAGGGCACATTGGCTGACGATCCGCTTTACGCCACCGCCGGCCAACGCTCGGTCAACCGCGCCCAGCTCAAGCCGCTGCTGGAGCAGGCCTTTGCTTCGCTCGACGGCGTGCAGCTGGCCGATGATCTGATGGCTATCGGCGTGCCCGCCGCGCCCGTGCTGAACGTAGAGCAAGCCCTGCAAGCGCCGCACACCGCGCACCGCGAGCTGGTGGTGAAGATGGGCGATTACACCGGCCTGGGCGCGCCCGTCAAGCTCAGCCGCACGCCAGCGTCTTACCGCTTTGCGCCGTTGACGGAAGGGACGGCGTTTTTGGATGCTGCGAATGATGCGTGAAGCAGCACAGCCATAAATAACAAAGCCCAAACGGTACGCCGTTTGGGCTTTATTCATGGGCGGAACCTCTGCAATGAATTGATCAATCCAACAGCTTTATCCCCGTCTTCTGCACAAATGCTTCGTAGCTGAGCGGCGCGCTTACGCGGGTGGCTGGGTCGTTGGCTTGCAGGTGCACCCAGCGCTGGCCGGTGGCGGGGTCGTAGACCATTTTGAACACGGCGTCGGGCACCCAGACTTTGCCGTTGCCAATAGTGCGCGGTTGGCTGCTGCTGAAAACCGGGCCGGTGATCACGTAGACATCGCCTTTGGCGCGGCGGATGTAGCGGCGCGTGTCCTGCTCGATCTGCGACCAGGGCTTGCCGTTCTGCGTCGGGTCTTGCGGCACCATATTGGCCAGCGAATAGCTTTGTGCCTTGCCGAACTTGGTGCTCATGTCGCCAGCGGCTGCCATGTGGCCACGGCTGAGGCCGGAGCGGCGGTAGTCGCTAAGCTCGGCGCGTTCACGCTCGGGCAAGCGGGCTTCTTCGTAGAACTTGTCATTGCGCTTCAAATCCTTGGCCTTGTCCAGCATCTGGGCGTTCAGGCGCTGCGCGGTGTACAGCGGCGTCTTGGTCTGGCCCGAATGCAGCACGGCAAACTCTTCAAAACACAGCGCTCGTTGCTGGCCATAGCCGCTGATGGTGGGCGGCTTGCCGGCAAAGAACTGGGGACAATCGTCAAAGCCTGCTGCAAAAGCCGTAGCGGCAGACGACAGCAGGGCGGGCGCAATAAGGAGAGAGAGGCGAGAAAACATAAGCGCGCAAGTGTGGCACAAGATGCCGCGTCGCCGCGCTTTGACCGATGGAATCCATGGTTTTAGCGCGCAGCTTTTTCGGGGCGGCTTGCCAGCAGATATTCCAGCAAGGCTTGCGCGTGCGTAGGCAACTGCTGCCGGTCTCGGTAAACCAGCAACAGCTGGCGCTGTGCCCAAGGCTCTAGCAATTGACGCAGCTCCAGGCCCGCTTTGGGGTGGCGTTGCAAACAGCGCATGGCGGCCGTTTGCGGTACCAGGGCGCAACCCAGGCCCATGGCGGCCCAGTCGCACAGCGCATCGAGATGCGGAGCCTGAGCGCGAAAGTGCAGATGACAACCGGCCAGCAGCGCTTGCGCCATCAGCATTTTTTGCAGCGCGTGCTGCGGCAGCAAACCCAGCAAGGGTTGTTGGGCCAGTTGGGACAAGCGAGGCTGCTCGGGCAAGGTTTGCAGACACTGTGTGCTTCCCAGCACTATCAGCGTGTCTGCGTGCCAGCGCTGTGCTTGCAACGCGCCAATATCTACTGCGTCCGATACAACGCCCAGATCCGCCTCGCCGGCCAGCAGGGTTTGCACAATGGCTTCGCGCAGCGACAGGCGCAGCTGTGGCTGGCTTTGCAAAAATTCGCCCAAGGGCTGCACCAGATGCTCGCTGATGGCGGAGGTGTTGGCCAGCAGTTCCACCCGCGTGCCCAGGCCTTGGCCAAAGGCTTGCATGTCGCTGCTCAGCTGCTCCATCTGCAGCAGCATGCGACGGGCGTGTTGCAGCAACACCTGACCAGCCTCGGTAGGGTGCACGCCCCGCTTGTGGCGTGTCAGCAAGGGCGCAGCCAGCACGGATTCCATGCCACGAATTCTTTCGCTGGCCGAGGCCAAAGTGATGTGGCTGCGCTCGGCGCCTTGGGTGATGGTGCCGGCTTCCACTGTGTGGACAAAGAGTCGCAAATCCACCAGATCGAATCGCATGTCTGAAGCTTTCTCGGGCACTTGCAGGTGCCTGCCCATGCCGGCAAAGCGTGCCAGCGCTGACGGCAATAGTACGTGATTGCCGTGGATTTGATTATGGATTTTCCATAGTGTTGATTGTGAAATGCCGAATTTCCATAGGTGATTGGCTGATGAAAAATTAAGGATATGGAAAATTCAATCACAACTCTCTACATCGTCCACGCAGCAGGCTGCGTATTGGGCTGCTGCATGCTGGCCCAGGCGCACGCAGGAGCCAGACCATGATGGAGCTGCAAACGGGCGTGGCGGTAGCCGCTGTTTTTCTGTTGGCTGGCGGCGTCAAAGGCGTTGTCGGGCTGGGATTGCCCACGGTGTCGATGGCGCTGCTGTCGGTTTGGGTGAGCCCCGCGTTGGCCGCTGCGTGGCTGGTGGTGCCGTCGCTGGTGAGCAACTGGTGGCAGATGCGGCCCTGGGCGCAACTGGGGCCTTTGCTGCGTCGCATCTGGCCCATGCAATTGGGCGTGGTGGTCGGCACTCTGTGGGGTGCTTGGCAGTTTGGTGCCCTGGCTTCGGGCCAGGCGCACCGGTTGCTGGGCCTGGCTTTGGTGGTGTATGCCGTTTGGGGTTTGTGGGGGCGCATGCCTGCGCGGCGCTGGCTGCCGGCGAGCGGTACGTGGGCCGCATTGTGGGGCGGGCTTGTAGGCGCGCTGACTGGCTGTGTGACGGCCTTGACCGGAGTGTTCGTGGTGCCCGCCGTGCCTTACCTGCAAAGTCTGCAGTTGGAGCGCGATGCGCTGGTGCAAGCAATGGGGCTGAGCTTTTCGGTATCCACCATCGTGCTGGCCATCAGCTTGCAGCAGCACGGCAGCATGGGCGCCGAGCAGTGGCTGGCGTCGCTGCTGTGGTTGCCGCCTACTTTGGGGGGCATGTGGTTGGGTGAGCGTTTGCGTTCTCGCTTGTCGGCAGCGACGTTCAAGCGTTGTTTGTTTTTGTGTCTGTTGGGGCTGGGCGGATATATGTTGTTGCGGGGCTGAGCGCCGAGTGTGAAAGATGCGCTGTTCTTCCAGCGGGGATGGTTTGGCTTTTGCTGGCGAAAAATCTGCCCTGTATCCAGCTTTCTAAAAAAGCAGGGACACGCTCATGGGATCCAAAACAAAAGCAGCCGAAGCTGCTTTTGTAGGGGAGGGCGACCGGGATCAGTCCTTGGGGCGGAAGCTGATGATCAGGCTGTTGGGCACGGTGCCATCCACGTCGCGCGGCAGCGTTTCGGTTTTGTGCAGGGCACGCACCACGGCCTGGTCCCAAGAGGGGTTGCCGCTGCTCTTGACCACGCGCACGTTGACGATGGTGCCGTCGGGCGCAGCCTTCACTTCCACTTCGGTGCGCGGGTTGCCCTGCAGATCGTCGGGGAAGGTGATGTTGGGGCGCACCTTGGCAGCCACCCGGCCGCCGTAGCCGCCCGAAGGGCCGCCTGAGCCCTTGGCGCCGCCGCTGGGCGAGCCGCCCTTGGCGGAGCTGCCGGCTGCGCCGGATGCGCCTTCTGCACCCGCCAAACCTTGCATGCGGGCCAGATTGGCAGCACGCTGGGCATCGGCGGCCTTGGCGTCGGCTGCAGCCTTGGCTTTGGCGTCGGCGGCCGCTTTGGCCTTGGCGGCAGCGTCAGCCTTCGCCTTGGCGGCGGCTTCTGCCTTGGCCTTTTCGGCTTGCTCGGCCTTCTCGGCTTTTTCGCGTTCGGCCTTTTCCTTCTGGGCTTTTTCCTTGGCGTCCTTTTCCTTTTGCAGGCGGTCTTTCTTCTCCTGCTCCAGGCGTTCCTTCTTTTCTTGCTCCAGACGCTCTTTCTTCTCTTGTTCGAGGCGTTCCTTCTTGTCCTGCTCGGCTTGCTTTTTGCGCTCAGCTTCCTTGCGGTCTTTTTCGCGCTCGGCCTTCTCCGCCTTTTCCTTGGCGTCTTTTTCCTTTTGCAAGCGGTCTTTTTTCTCCTGCTCCAGGCGGTCCTTCTTGTCTTGTTCGACCTGCTTTTTGTGCTCCGCTTCCTTGCGCTCCTTCTCGGCTTGCAATTCGCGTTCTTTTTGCTCGCGCAGCTTCTTCTCCTGCTCTTTTTTCTTGCGCAGGGCGATCTCGGCTTCGTGGTCGTCGTCATCCTCTTGCGCGGCTGCCGGCTTGGGCGGCGGCGTCACCACGGGCTTGACGGCAGGGGCGGGCGGAGGAGGCGGCGGCACCGGAGCAGGCGGTGGCGGAGGTGGCGGTGTTTCATGCACCGGCGGTGGCGGGGGCGGTGTTGGCACGGGCGCAGGCGCGGCCTGCTCGTTGGTGGGCGACCACAGCTCCGCTTCCACCGCGGGCTGGTCGCTGTCACGCGGGTTGCGCACCGTCCACAGCAGGGCGATCACCACCAACAGGTGCGCGCCCAAGGCCAGGGCCCAGGATTTGGCCCGTGACGGTGGTTTGGGTGGTGCGAACTGATCGTGCTCTTGACGAGGGGACATGAAAAATCTTCTTACTTGCTGGCGCCGCCTGCCACTTGCAGAGCAATGCGTTGCACGTTGGCACGCTGCAGGGCGCCCATGGCGTCCATCACTTTCTGGTAGCTCAGGTCTTTGTCAGCCACCAGCAGCACGGCGCTGTCTTCGGGCTGGCTGCTTTGCCAGGTTTTGGCAGCTTCGCCCAGTTCCTTGACGCTGATTTCCTTGGTGCTGCTGCCGGTTTTGAGCTGGATGGTGCCGTCTTTGTCGAGCAGCACATGGGCGATGTTCTTGGTAGGCGGGCGCTCGCTCTTGCCCGCCTTGGGCACATTGATGGCGCCGGGCGTGAGCATGGGTGCTGTGACCATGAAGATGATCAGCAGCACCAGCATCACGTCGATGAACGGCACCATGTTGATTTCGTTCACGGTGCGGCGGTTGCGTTTTCCGCGAGAGGCTACGGCCGGCATGGCAGTTTCCTTTGACTTTTAGTGCGCGTTTGCGTGCAGTGGCTGCGCGCCCAGGTTGCGCTGCAGAATGTTGGAGAACTCTTCGATGAAGGTCTCTTGTGTGCTGGCAATGCGGTCAATGCCGCTGCTGAAGCGGTTGTATGCCGTCACTGCGGGGATGGCGGCAAACAGACCCATGGCGGTGGCCACTAGGGCTTCGGCAATACCGGGGGCCACGGTGGCCAGCGTGATTTGCTCCATGTTGGCAAAGCCGGTGAAGGCGTGCATCACGCCCCAGACGGTACCGAACAGACCGACATACGGCGAGACCGAGCCGATGGTGCCCAGCAGCGACAGACCGGATTCGATCTCGTCCATCTCGCGCTGGAAGCTGGCGCGCATGGCGCGGCGTGTGCCGTCGAGCAAGGTGTCGGGGTTGCTGATGTGGCGCTCGCGCAGCTTTTGGTATTCGCGCATGCCGCTGGCAAAAATGCGTTCCATCGGGCCGCAGGTTTTGACGTTGTGCATGGCGTTCTGGTAGAGCTCGTTGAGGCTGGAGCCGGACCAGAAGTCGGTTTCAAAGGCTTCGTTCTTGTTCTTCACGGCCTTGAGCATGCCGACCTTGCGCAAGATGGTGGCCCAGCAGGCGACCGAGGCGCCGACCAGGATCAGCATCACGAGTTGCACCACCCAGCTGGCGTGCAAGACCAGGCTGGCAATGGACATTTCTTGGGAGTTCATGAGAGGATTTGAATCAGGGTTGGTGGAATTCTTGCGGGCCGCATGCTGGCAGCATCGACCCAGCCGATACGGATGGTACCTGTACACAGCAGCGCAGGTGTATCTGTTGGTTGCTTCGGTTTTAAGAGCACCTGCTGCGCGATGGCCATGGATGCCCGGCCTGCCGATTGGAGTTCGGCGGTGACGATGAGTTCATCGTCAAGGCGTGCCGGTTGTAAATATTTGATGTTTGCTTCGCTCACCACAAACATGCCGCCCACCTCGTCGCGCAGCGCTTGCTGCTCCACGCCCAGCGAGCGCAGCCACTCGGTGCGGCCACGTTCCATGAACTTGAGGTAGTTGGCATAGAACACGATGCCGCCTGCGTCGGTGTCTTCCCAATAGATGCGGATCGGATGGGTGAACGGCATGGTGCTCATGGTGTGCGAGGTTTAGGCGAGCAGCTTTTGCAGGCGGGCAATCGCTTCTTGCAACTGCTCCATGGAGTTGGCGGTGGAAAAGCGCACAAAGCGACCGGTGTCTTGCGTGCCAAAGTCGCGGCCGGGCGTGATGGCCAGGTGGGCGCGCTCCATTACGGCGTAGGCAAAGTCCCAGCTGCCTTGCACACCCAGTTTTTGTGCCGCCTGCGTGCAATCGGCCCAAGCGTAGAAAGCACCGTCGGGCGTTACCGGCACGGGCATGCCCAGCGCTTCGAGCGCGGGGATGAAATAGTCGCGCCGGGCCTTGAACTCGGCGCGGCGGCGTTCGTATTCGGCAATGCTCTCGGGCGCAAAGCAGGCCAGCGCTGCGTGCTGGCTGATGGTACTGGCGCAGATGAACAGGTTTTGTGCCAGACGCTCGATGGCAGGCACCAGCGCTTCGGGCACCACGGCCCAGCCCAGGCGCCAGCCGGTCATGTTGAAGTACTTGCTGAAGCTGTTGATCGAGATGATGTTCTCGTCAATCGCCAACGCCGTCTGGCCATAGGTTTCGTCGTAAGACAGGCCCAGGTAGATTTCGTCGACGATGGTCACGCCGTCGTGCGCTTTGACCACGTTGTGGATCTTGCGCAGCTCGTCGGGTGCAATCGAACTGCCCGTGGGGTTGCTGGGCGAAGCCAGCAGCACGCCGCGCGTTTTTTCGCCCCAGGCGGCTTGCACTTTCTCGGCGCTGAGCTGAAAACGCTCTTGCGCCGTGGTGGGCAGCAGCACCGCGTTGCCCTCGGCAGCGCTCACAAAGTGGCGGTTGCAAGGGTAGCTGGGGTCGGGCATCAACACTTCGTCGCCCGCGTTGATGAGCGCCAGGCACACCAGTTGCAAAGCCGCCGAAGCGCCTGCGGTGATGACGATGCGGCTGGCCGGCACGTCCACACCAAAGCGCTGGGCGTACCAGTCGGACAGGGCCTGGCGCAAAGGCATCAGGCCCAAAGCCGGCGTGTACTGGGTCTGGCCGCTGGCAATGGCCTGGTTGGCGGCTTGCTGCACCAGCGGCGGGGCGGTGAAATCGGGCTCGCCAATGTTCAGAAAGATCATCGGGTCGGCCGTGCCCGCCACTTGGGCTGCCAGTGACTGGGCGGCCTTGGCCACTTCCATCACATAAAACGGCTCAATACGCTCGGCACGGCTGGCAATCTTCATGGTCTCTCTATCCCAACTCAAACTACGCGCTGGCGCTTGGGCTGCAAGTGCCAGGGGCGGTCAAAAAATATCTGCTTAGCAAACGGCAATACAAGAAACCGATGCCGGCGCAGTGCGGGGCATCGGTTCGGGCAGGGCTCAGGCGGCGTTGCTGCGGTCGGCGGCCACTTCGGCGGCGCGCAACTGGGGCGCCAGGGCGTTGAGCACGGCGTTCACATACTTGAAGCCGTCGGTGCCGCCAAATTCTTTGGCCAGCTCAATGCTCTCGTTGATGACCACGCGCCAAGGCACGTCGAGGCAGTTCTGGAACTCGTACACACCGATCCACATGCAGGCATGCTCGATCGGCGAGATTTCGGCCATGCTGCGGTCGAGGTGGGGCGTGATCTGGGCGTTCAGCGCTTCGGCGCTCTCGATGCAGCCGTGCAGCAAGGCGTCGTAGTGAGCGGCATCGGCTTTGTGAAAGCCCGACAGGTCGCGGGTGAAGCTGTCGATGTCGCTGGCGCTGTTGCCGCTGACCAGGTGCTGGTAGAGCGCTTGCAGAGCAAACTCACGGGAGCGGCTGCGGTTGGATTTGGAAGCCGCCTTGCGCGCGCCGGTGGAGGTCAGGCCCTTGCGGGACTGGCGCGGTGGGCGCTGCTTGGGGCTGCTGGATTCGCTGGAGTCTTGGTCGGTCATAGTGTTTCTAGCAGATTGGCCATCTCGACAGCGACGATGGCGGCATCGCGCCCTTTTTCCGTCTGGCGGGCGATGGCCTGTTCTTCGTTTTCGGTGGTGATGATGGCATTGGCGATCGGAATCTGGAAGTCCAGCGCGACTCGCGTCACGCCGGCGCCCGATTCGTTGGCCACCAGCTCAAAGTGGTAGGTTTCGCCACGGATGATGCAGCCCAGCGCGATCAGTGCGTCGTAGTCTTCCGACTCGGCCATGGCCTGCAGGGCCACGGGCACTTCCAGCGCGCCAGGCACTTTGACGTGGCGGATGTTCTCGGGCTGCACGCCCATGGCCGCCAACTCTTGCAGGCAAGCCTGGGCGAGCGTGTTGGTGATGCTTTCATTGAAGCGCGCCTGCACGATACCGATGGCCAGCTTGCTGCCGTCGAGGTGGGTGGCGCTGCCTTTTTCTGCTCCAAACATGGCTTATTCCTTGCTGATGTATCCGGTGATTTCGAGGCCGAAACCTGCCATGCTCGGCAGACGGCGCGGGGTGCCCAGCAGGCGCATTTTCTGCACGCCGCAGTCGCGCAGAATCTGTGCGCCAATGCCGTAGGTGCGCAGGTCCATGCGGCCGCGCTCGGGGGCCTGGGCGGCGCGGGCCTTGCCGTCGAACTGGCTCACCAGTTGGTCGGCGCTTTCATTGCAGTTGAGCAGCACGGCTACGCCGCAGGCTTGCTTTTGCAGGTAGGCGAGGCTGGCGTCCAGCGTCCAGCTGTGCATGGAGCGGCCGGTTTCCAGCAGGTCCATCACCGACAGCGGCTCGTGCACGCGCACCGGCACGTCGGCCTCGGCCGTGATCGGGCCTTTGACCAGGGCCATGTGTACAGCGTGGCTGGCGCGGTCTTGGTACAGGTGGGCGGTGAACTCGCCTTGCGCGGTTTGCAGGCTGCGGCTGCTGATGCGCTCAACCAGGGTTTCGTGGCGGCTGCGGTATTCGATCAGATCGGCGATGGTGCCGATCTTGATGCCGTGCTCGGCGCAGAACAACTGCAGATCGGGCAGGCGGGCCATGGTGCCGTCGTCCTTCATCACCTCGCAGATCACCGACGAGGGCGAGCAACCAGCCATGCGGGCCAGGTCGCAACCGGCTTCGGTGTGGCCGGCGCGCATGAGCACGCCGCCGTCTACCGCTTGCAGCGGGAAGACGTGGCCGGGTTGCACCAAGTCGTTGGCCTTGGCGTGCGGGGCGACGGCCGCTTGCACGGTGCGGGCGCGGTCAGCGGCGGAGATGCCGGTGGTCACGCCTTCGGCGGCTTCGATGGAAACAGTGAATGCGGTAGACAGCGGGGCGCCGTTGCGCGCCGTCATCTGGCGCAGCTCCAGGCGTTCGCAGCGCTCGCGGGTCAGGGTCAGGCAGATCAGGCCACGGCCATACTTGGCCATGAAGTTGATGGCCTCGGGCGTGACATGGTCCGAGGCCAGCACCAGATCGCCCTCGTTCTCGCGGTCTTCTTCGTCGACCAGGATGACCATGCGCCCAGCGCGCATTTCGGCAACGATTTCCTCCACCGGAGAGATCGGTGCAGGGGACAAGGTGCTGCTCATGAATTGCCTTTAAAGAACTAGGTGGCGGGTATGCCGTTACATCACCGGGCAGGCCAGGGTGGCGGCCGCCAGGCAGTAAAAACCCCAATTTTAGACCAGCTGCCTCTGGTTTGCGGGCAGTTGGCCATTCTTGAGAGCCGGATAGGGCCAGGCTTGACGCTTGGCAAAAGCGGCAAAAAAGCGCAGCCAGACCGCGGTGACGCTGCGCGCGCGCTATCAATACTCGCCGCGCAGCAGCACCACGTTGCCGTCGGGGTAGGCCACGCAGGGCAGGATGCAGCCCGCTTCCTTGTCCTCGGGGCTCAAACCCGGCCATTCAATCTCATAGTGCACCGAGCCCGATTTCAGGCGCCCCACGCAGGTGCGGCAGGTGCCATTGCGGCAGCTGCTGGGCCAGTTCACACCGCCTTCCTCCAGCGACTGCAGCAAGGGCGTGTCGGCCCAGGCGTCCACCTGGATGTCTTCGTTGTCGATCTGTGCGTTGTAGAGCTCTGGGGTGATGGGCATGGTTTTGGGCGGTGGCCGCCGCCAAGGGCGCGGTCACCGTCTATCAAACAAGTAAAAATAATAGCGCCTGGCGTATGCTGGGCGTGCTCAATCGGCCTGAAGGCCTGGAAATCGCAGCGTTTGCTGAAATTGCGGGCAATGTAACACGCTGGTAATAAAAACATGGGCTTAGCGGTTGAAATCGGGCCGAACCTCCACTTATCCACATGGTTGTTCATCAAATTTCGGGATAACCCTAGGTGGGCAACAGCGCGAGCCGGCGCCGGTGTGCTGCGCCTGTCGCCCAAGCGGCGGACTGCGCTGGTCTGCTGCCGTACAGTGCGGCTGCATTACAGCTCAGTTGATAGAGCTGTTCAATAACAAGGGGCGAGGGCCCCGCAGCCAAGAGGTGCAAAGCTATGGGACTGGACTTCAGCGATCGGGTGGCTATCGTCACGGGAGCAGGCGGCGGCCTGGGCCGCGAGCATGCACTGGCGCTGGCGCGGCGCGGTGCCAAAGTAGTGGTCAATGATCCGGGTGGCGCGGTCGATGGCCGGGGCAACTCGTCTGCCGCTGAGCAAGTGGTGCAAGAGATTGTGGCCGCAGGCGGCACCGCCATGGCCAACCATGCTTCGGTGACCGATTTTGGCGCAGTGCAAGCCATGGTTGAACAGGTCATGGAGCGCTGGGGCCAGATCGACGTGCTGGTCAACAACGCCGGCATCTTGCGCGACAAGAGCTTTGCCAAGATGGATATGGATGATTTCCGCCAGGTGCTCGATGTTCACCTGATGGGCAGCGTGCACTGCTGCAAAGCCGTCTGGCCGCACATGCAAGCCGCGCAATATGGCCGCATTGTGCTCACCACGTCTTCGTCCGGCCTGTTCGGCAACTTTGGTCAGAGCAACTATGGCGCCGCCAAAATGGCCCTAGTCGGCCTGATGCAAACCTTGGCGCTCGAAGGGGCCAAGTACCACATTCACGTCAACGCTTTGGCGCCCACTGCGGCCACGCGCATGACCGAAGGCTTGCTGGCGCCCGATGTATTGCGCGCCTTGCGCCCCGAGCTGGTTTGCCCGGCCATGCTGGTGCTGGCGCACGAGAGCGCGCCCAGCCGCACCATCTTGTGCGCTGGCGCGGGCAGCTTCGAGGCATCGCACATCACCATGACGCGCGGCATCCACATCAGCACGGATTGCGTGCCGCTGGCCGACATGGATGCGCGCCTGGCCGAGCAACTGCCCCAGGTGCTGGAGCGCGCTGGCGACAGCGTGCCCGACAACGGCTTTGTGCAGGCCGATATGGAAATGCGCAAAGCTCTGCAAAAACTGCACTGAGCACCGGAGCACCGGAGCACCGGAGCACCGGAGCACCGGAGCACCGGAGCACCGGAGCACCGGAGCACCGGACCGCAGAGCCGCCTACACCGGCGGCTGCGGGCTTGCTGGCGCGGCCCGCGAAAATCCCGCCGTTGGATCAGGCTGAGTGCAAATCGGCCAGCCAAGGCGGGCGCAACCTGCTAAGGTGCGCCCAAATGGCATACAAGAATGCAGATGAACCAAATCCAACAAAAAATTG
Source organism: Comamonas trifloxystrobinivorans (assembly GCF_043359985.1). Lineage (NCBI taxonomy): Bacteria > Pseudomonadati > Pseudomonadota > Betaproteobacteria > Burkholderiales > Comamonadaceae > Comamonas > Comamonas trifloxystrobinivorans. The sequence goes on along the minus strand of NZ_JBHZGV010000001.1, from coordinate 229,750 downwards.
ACGCGGTAGGTGCAGAGCGTCTGCGCCAAATGGGCCGCGGCATCGAAAAAGAAGGCTTGCGCGTCTCGGCCGACGGCTCGCTGGCACTCACGCCGCACCCGGCGGCCCTGGGCTCGGCGCTCACGCACCCCAGCATCACCACCGATTACAGCGAATCGCAGATCGAAATCATCACCGGCGTGCACCAAAGCGTGCAAGGCTGCCTGGACGATCTGGCTCAGGTGCACCAGTACGTCTACCAGGTGCTGCAAGCCAACGACGAGCGTTTGTGGATATCGAGCATGCCTTGCTCGCTGCCGTCCGACGAAACCATTCCGCTGGGCCGCTACGGCACCTCCAACATCGGCCGCTCCAAAAGCGTCTACCGCATGGGCCTGGGCCATCGCTATGGCCGCCGCATGCAAACCATCTCGGGCATCCACTACAACTGGTCCATGCCCGGCATCAGCAGCGAAGAATACTTTGGCCTGATCCGCAACTTCCGCCGCGAAGCCTTTGTGCTGCTCTACCTGTTTGGCGCCTCGCCCGTGCTCTGTCCGTGCTTTGTGCAAGGCCGCCAGCACCAGCTGCAGCCGCTGGGCGACGGCAGTGGCGCGCTCTACCTGCCGCACGCCACATCGCTGCGCATGGGGCGCCTGGGCTACCAAAGCGATGCGCAAGCCTCCATCAACGTCAGCTACAACCACCTCAAGGGCTATGCTGATTCGCTGTACGGGGCGCTCACCAAGCCTTACCCGGATTACGAAAAAATCGGCGTGCGCAACCTGGGCGGCGAGTACAACCAGCTTGGCACCAGCCTGCTGCAGATCGAGAACGAGTTCTACGGCACCATCCGCCCCAAGCGCACGGTGCAACGCGGCGAGCGCCCGCTGCACGCACTGCGCGAACGCGGTGTGGAATATGTCGAAGTGCGGCTGATGGACATCAATCCGTTCGAGAACATGGGCATCTCGCAGCAAACCATGCGCTTGCTCGACGTGTTCCTGCTGCACTGCCTGCTGAGCGACAGCCCACCCGATTCGCCCGCCGAAATCGCCGAGATGAAGCACAACCAGCACATGGCTGCCGAGCGCGGCCGCGAGCCCGGCCTGAAGCTGCAACGCCAAGGCCAAGAAGTGCTGCTGGTGGATTGGGCTGCCGAAGTGCTGGCCGCCTGCCAACCGATTGCCGCCGCGCTGGACGCTGCGCACAGCAGTACCGACTACAGCGCCGCACTGGCCCACGCCAAAATGCTGCTGGCCGAACCGGAGCAAACCCCGTCGGCCCAGGTGCTGGCCGTGGTGCAGCGCGATTTTGCCTCCAACTTCAAACGCTTTGGCGCCGCCCGCTCCGAATGGGCCCGCGATGTCACCATGGCCCGCCCCTGGAGCGACGCACTCACCCAGCGCTACCAGGCGTTGGCCGCTGAATCCGTGCAAGCGCAAAAAGCCATGGAAGCAGCCGACACCATGCCATTTGAGGAATGGCGGCAGAACTACATGTCGCCAGAACACCTGGTGGTGTGAAGCGGTGATGCCATGACCGTGTGACGGCGATGGTGCGTCCCCAAAAACAAGAAGCCCGCGCAATGCGGGCTTCTTTGTTGGGGGCTCAGCGCCGGGTGGTCAGCGCAGGTTTCTCACTGCGCCGCTGGCCGCTTTGGCTTGGTCGTTGGCCTGCTCCAGCAGCTCGCTGGCGTTGGCAATCATTACGCCAACCGCTTCCATCAAGCCCATACGCAGGTTGTCGCCCAACACCATGGCGGTATTGCTGCAATCGTCGCCGGTTTCGGAAATCAGGATGCGGTTAACTGCGTCCATGCCGCGCAGGCTGCGGGCGAGGTGGGCCACTTGGTGGCTTTGCAGTTGCACGGGGCGGGTAAAGCCGGCAGCTTCGCTGTCGCGGGCGGCTTCGTGCAGGTTCAGCGGCGTGCAATCGTCTCGTAGTGAATCGCTCATTGCGCACCTCCTGCATTCTGAGAGAGATGGTGGCAAAGCAGGCTGGCGCTGCGCTGAGAGAAAGCCATTGGTGTCATGGTTCCGTGCTCCTATATGAGACTTTGAAGCCACCGACTTGTGTTCTTACGCACAAACAGGTGGACGGGATGTTAAGAACACGTATATAGACGTGCGGACAGCCTCACGGACAGCCCCATCCCGTCCGAAACCGGCGAGCGCAAGCGTAGCTTGGCCCGAGAATCCAGACGTGACAAAGCCTCACTGACGGGGAGGCTGCACCGCTATATAAAAAAGGTGTTCTTACGCACCAGCCCTTTTACGGAGGGCTGGGTAGATTATGGCATGGCGCCTGGTTTGTGGCACCTGTCGATTCCTCTTGTGTTTTGGACAACCAAGGCCAAGGCAGGCAACACAAGCGGTTGATTGAATTGATGATTCCCTATCTTTGCTCACTGCCGCAAGCGCACTTCGGCTGTATTTCCAGCAAGAAATTTTGATATAGGGGGGCTTGTCTGCGCGTGGCTTGGTGCTCTGCCCATTCATCCTGGCAAGGTGGTTCAGTTGCTAGCATCTGCGCTTGCCTCAGCGGTACAGCAGTGTCAGCTATCGGCCAAAAGCGGTCATTCACCAAGCCACTCTAAAAGCAGACCTTGGAATCCAAACTACTGTATAAACATCCAATGGTACAAATGTACTATCGCGTGTTTCAATTTGTTATGTGTGTAATTGGATAACTACAACTGTGGTCGCAGCCCGTTTTGCGACCCAATCCATGCCTTGGACATGAGGGGGTTATCGATTGAATAGCAGCAGATTGCGCACGCACCGGGCCATTAGCACGTCAGCTTGCAATGCCACTTCCCACAACAATTCATCACAGCTACTACTACTAATCAGATGCCAGCAAGCGTTGCTTGGCTTCTTTGCCTGTATAGAAAGCAGTTTGTCAACTGTCCGGGCATGGCTTGGGGCTGTATTCGTTTTCTTTCTAACCGCCTGGTCCGGTGGCGCGCATGCGCAAACCGCTGCACCATGGGAGCTCTTGGCGCCACCAGCGTTCACTACAACCCAGGTTAGCTACACCTCGCTGGCCTTTGGCCCCGATAACAAGCCCTATGTAGCCTACCGGGATGGGGCTAACGGTAACAAAGCCACGGTGATGCGCCTGAACGCGGCAGGCACGGCCTGGGAGGCGGTGGGCTCGGCGGGCTTTTCTGCGGGGGATGCTTACTACACCTCGCTGGCTTTTGGCCCCGATGGCAAGCCCTATGTAGCCTACCGGGATGGGGGTACCGGAGGCAAAGCCACGGTGATGCGCCTGAACGCGGCAGGCACGGCCTGGGAGGCGGTGGGCTCGGCGGGCTTTTCTGCGGGGGATGCCAACTTCACCTCGCTGGCCTTTGGCCCCGATGGCAAGCCCTATGTGGTCTATCGCGATGCGGCCAACGGCCAAAAAGCCACGGTGATGCGCCTGAACGCGGCAGGCACGGCCTGGGAGGCGGTGGGCTCGGTGGCCTTTTCTGCGGGGCGGGCTGACTACACCACGCTGGCCTTTGGCCCCGATGGCAAGCCCTATGTAGCCTACCAGGATGCGGGCAACGGCTACAAAGCCACGGTGATGCGCCTGAACGCGGCAGGCACGGCCTGGGAGGCGGTGGGCCCGGCGGGCTTTTCTGCGGGGGATGCCAACTTCACCTCGCTGGCCTTTGGCCCCGATGGCCAGCCCTATCTGGCCTACTGGGATGGGGCTAACAGAGGCAAAGCCACGGTGATGCGCCTGAACGCGGCAGGCACGTGGGAGGCAGTGGGCTCGGCGGGCTTTTCTGCGGGGGGGGCTTACTACACCTCGCTGGCTTTTGGCCCCGATGGCGAGCCCTATGTGGCCTATATGGAAGGGGCTAACGGCTACAAAGCCACGGTGATGCGCCTGAACGCGGCAGGCACGGCCTGGGAGGCGGTGGGCTCGGTGGCCTTTTCTGCAGGGCAGGCTGACTACACCACGCTGGCCTTTGGCCCCGATGGCAAGCCCTATGTGGTCTATCGCGATGCGGCCAACGGCCAAAAAGCCACGGTGATGCGCCTGAACGCGGCAGGCACGGCCTGGGAGGCGGTGGGCTCGGCGGCCTTTTCTGCGGGGCAGGCTGCCTACACCTCGCTGGCTATTGGCCCCGATGACAAGCCCTATGTGGCTTACCAGGATGGGGCTAACGGCTTCAAAGCCACGGTGATGCGCCTGAACGCGGCAAGCACGGCCTGGGAGGCGGTGGGCCCGGCGGGCTTTTCTGCGGGGCTGACTTACTACACCACGCTGGCCTTTGGCCCCGATGGCAAGCCCTATGTGGTCTATCGCGATGCGGCCAACGGCCAAAAAGCCACGGTGATGCGCCTGAACGCGGCAGGCACGGCCTGGGAGGCGGTGGGCTCGGTGGCCTTTTCTGCGGGGCGGGCTGACTACACCACGCTGGCCTTTGGCCCCGATGGCAAGCCCTATGTAGCCTACCAGGATGCGGGCAACGGCTACAAAGCCACGGTGATGCGCCTGAACGCGGCAGGCACGGCCTGGGAGGCGGTGGGCTCGGCGGGCTTTTCTGCGGGGCAGGCTTACTACACCTCGCTGGCCTTTGGCGCCGATGGCCAGCCCTATGTGGCCTACGGGGATATGGCTAACGGCACCAAAGCCACGGTGATGCGCCTGAACGCGGCAGGCACGGCCTGGGAGGCGGTGGGCTCGGCGGGCTTTTCTGCGGGGCAGGCTTACTACACGTCGCTGGCCTTTGGCGCCGATGGCCAGCCCTATGTGGCCTACCGGGACGGGAGCCGAGGCGATATCGCTTCGGTCATGCGCTGGACGCAATCGGTGCCATCACTGCCTGATGCACCGCAGAACGTGCAAGCTGTGGCAGGAGCGGCCAGTGCCACGCTCACCTTTGACGCCCCCATCAATACGGGCGGTGCTGGCGTTGTGATTACAGGCTATACCGTGACGTCTCAACCTGCAGGGGCTGTTTGCTCGGTCACTGTCAACGCGAGCAGCACCCAACAGACCTGTACCGCAACAGGCCTGACCAATGGAGTGAGCTACACCTTTAGCGTAGTGGCCACCAATGTCGTGGGTGACGGGCCTGCGGCCACCAGCAATGCAGTGACACCGACCGCCAACTTGACACTGGCCTTGCCAGCTAACGCAACGAACGCCCAATTAGGCGAGGCCTACCAATTGCCACTGGCTGCCAGTGGCGGTACCGGAGGCTACAGCTATGCATTGACTCCTGCCAGTGCTGCCTTGCCTGCGGGCTTGAGTCTGAACACCAGCACGGGTGCTATTACGGGTACGCCTACGGCAGCAGGCAGCTACCCGGTCACGGTGCAAGTGACCGACAGTGCAGGCCATACAGCTTCGCTGCCTCTGACCATAACCGTGGTCCTGGCTGATGTGACGGTACCCACAGCTAACCAGACACTACCAGCGGCGGTGGTGGGCACGCCATACAACGCGAGCATCGTCGCCACTGGGGGGGCCGGAGGTTATGGCTTTAGCGTTAGCGCAGGCCAACTCCCTGCTGGATTGACGCTCAACCCCGATACCGGCGCCATCACTGGCACCCCAACCCAAGTAGAGTCACAAGGCTTTAGCATCACCATCGTGGACAGTACTTTGAAATCTGCACGCCTCAAAGCTGGAGGCACCACCGTGCACAGCACAACGCAAGCCTTCAGCATCGCGGTGACGGCGGCAGCTGTGGCGCCTACGTCGGCAACCCCAGTTCCGACCCTTGGTGCATGGGCGGTGGTGCTGCTGAATCTGGCTGCTGCTGTGCTAGGAGCGCTGGGGCTGGCCTGGAGAAGAAAGTCTGCTCGGGCTTAAACGCTTAGCCCATCAAAACAATATCAAACCACCTGCGGGTGGTTTGATTCATTGTGGGGATGGTTGATGTGGTGAATGGCTGCTTTGTGAATCACTGAACTTCTGCTTTGGGTCGATAGCTGTCATCGGAACAAGGTCACCCCCTGGCCAGATCCGTAGGATCTTTGCCAGATGGTAAGAATGGAGGGATCAACCGTTCTCACTGATTTTGCAAATGTCGTTGATGTGCAAGGGCACGAATTGGCAACATCCATGACATCCTGGACATTTTGATGCGCTTGTGGTGCGGCATACATCCGCAAAAAGCTGCTCAATCAAACATAAAAATGCTAATATTTTGGCGTTTCCAATAACAAAGTAATGAAATATTAGCCTTATGGCCAAAACTACTGCCGCGCTGTTGCCCTCTACCCAGCAGCTTCTCACCGAATTTGGCGAGCGGCTCAAGCTCGCACGCCTGCGCCGAAAGCTGACGGCCAAGCAGGTAGCAGAACGGGCGGGGATGTCGCCCATGACTTTGCGCTCGTTGGAGGCTGGCGGTGCGGGCGTGACGATGGGCGCCTACCTGTCCGTCATGCAGGTGCTGGGTTTGGCCCGCGATTTTGCGTTGTTGGCTGCTGAGGACGAGCTGGGCCGCAAGCTCCAAGATGCCCGGATGATCAAGAGCGAGGCCGTGCCGCGGACGGCGGCGCAGAAAGTGGCTCGCCCTGGCTCAGGCTCCAGCGGCTTGGCCGGGCGTGCAGCGTCAGGTGAGGCCATCAAACCGGCAAAGCCAGACCGGGCATCCACAGTAACGGCAGCAGCGCCCGCGGTTGGCGATATGAAGACCACCGAGGCGCTCAGTGCCTTGATCAAAAGGTCGCAACGCATGCGAGCAGTAAAGCCATGAGCAAGATTGCTGTTTATGGCGATTGGGAAGGATTGCCAGAGCCCTTGCGGTTGGGCTTTTTGCATAGCCGCAGAACCCGTGCTTCCGAAGTGTTTGAGTTCGAATATCTGGCGCAGACGCTCGCCGATCCCCACTTGGCTGCGGTGCAGTTGGACCCGGAAATTCAAAATTTTGCCGGGCGGCAGTATCCGGTTCCGCCAAGGACAAAGTTCGGTGTATTCGATGATTCGAGCCCGGACCGTTGGGGGCGTCTATTGATGGATAGGCGGTTTGAGCGGGACAAGCGGGCAGGGCGTTTGCCCGCGGATGCGCGTCTCTACGAATCGGATTACCTGCTGGGTGTCCACGACCTGTATCGCGTGGGGGCGCTCCGGTATCGGCTGGAGGATGAAGGGGCTTTCCTCGACAACCGAATCGATGTTGCCGCGCCGCCGTTCACTGAAATTCGTGCCCTGGAGCAAGCCAGCCGCTCGTTGGAGCAGGATCCGGACAATGTCGCAGCTCAGGGGGCGGAATGGCTGCGCATGCTGATCGCGCCGGGCGGCTCGCTCGGCGGTGCTCGGCCCAAGGCCAGCGTTGTGGATGATGCCGGCCACTTGTATATCGCCAAATTTCCCAGCGTACGCGACACCTACGATGTCGGTGGCTGGGAAATGGTGACAAATGCGTTGGCAAATGCATGCGGCCTGCAAGTGGCTCCAGCACAGGCGAGAAAATTTGCCAGCGACTACCACTGTTTCATGGTGAGGCGCTTTGACCGCACGGAGGCAGGGCGCCGGCTGCATTTTGCATCGGCGATGACGATGACGGGGCGCAGCGATGGTGATGATGCTACGGCAGGTGTCAGCTACCTGGAGCTGGCGGAAGTCATCATGAGGCAGGGCTCGCAGCCCAACGAGGATCTGCGAGAGCTTTGGTCGCGCATTGTTTTCAATATCCTCGTCTCCAATACGGACGATCATCTGCGCAACCACGGTTTCATCTTGGAGCCTGGCAAAGGGTGGCGGCTGTCGCAGGCTTACGACATGAACCCTGTCCCGCATGCCGATGGGCTCAAACTCAACATTACCGATGCGGACAATGCGCTTGATCTTGAGCTGGCAAGAGAAGTTGCAGAGTACTTTCGCTTGAGCCTTGTGGAGGCAGACCAGAGCATTGCGGAGTTTCAAGCCATCGTCGGCCAATGGCGCGCAGTGGCCGAGAACCTGGGACTGTCGGCGAACGAGCAGAACCGAATGGCGAATGCTTTCCGGCTTGCTGCTTGAAAAGAGCCGGCTTGCCATGCTCGGCAGCCCGCTGCTCAGGCGTCCGACTTCAGCGGAGGTTTGAGCGATTCGCCTTCGCTGCAGCGGCACCAGGGCACAACAACAGGTTTGTTCGCGCCGTGTTGAAGACCCCCCAATTCCCAACTGTTTGCCAAGGCGCTTCCCTTTTGATAGCTGCTGGCGCTCGGTATCATTCGCGTGATAGCAATAACAACCGCAGAACGCTTCTCTCCCGTTTATGGCGCATTTCTCTTCTGACCGCAGCTGGCGCAGCTTTAAGCGCGGCTTGCTCAACCACTACGTGCTCAATGGGCTGGAGGTGGCGCTGGGCCTGTTTTTGGTGACTGCGCTGGTGCACCTGGTGTGGGGTGTGCAGCACGCGGCGGCCGCTTCGGTGGGGGTGATTGTGACCATCGTGGTGGATGCGCCGGCGCCGCGCCGGGGCAAGTTCTGGCGCATGTTGCCAGCGCCATTGCTGGGCGCGCCGCTGTTTTGGCTGGTGCAGCTGTTGCACCAGCACCCGGTGCTGCTGGGTTTTTTGGCGGTGTTCTCCACTTTCTTCGGCTTTTTGTGGATGGCCTGGGGCAAGCGCGGCGGCCCGATTGCGATTGCCGTGGTGCTGGCGATGGTGCTGGGCATGTCGATCACACCGCCTGAGGGCCATGTGCTGGAAGTGGCAAGCGAATCGACCATGTTTTTTGCGATTGGTGCGCTCAGCTATTTGCTGTACGCGGTGGCTGCCAATGCGCTGCTCAACCTGCGTTACCGCGTGCAGTTTATTGCTGACACGGTGTTGTCGCTGGCCGCGCTGATGCTGGAGCAGGCGCGCATGGTGTTGCCAGAGGCGGCGCGCCATATTGGCCTGGACAACGAGACGGTGGATGGCGAGGCCTACGGCGACAACCTGGCCGACCGCAATTTCGGCAACTTCTCGCGCAGCGATGCCGCCGGCCAGCACATGGGCCAGTTGTTGGCGCGCCATGCGGCCTTTGCTGACCAATTGCAGTCTGCGCGCGATATTGTGCTGGAGAGCCCGCGCACGCCGCGCCGCCAGCGCCTGGCCGGCATGCTGATGCAGATGCTGGAGATTCGCGACCATTTGCTGGCCTGCGAGCTCGATCTGGAGAGCCTGCGCAAGGTGCCCGAGCAAGCGCCCATGCTGCTGGCGCAGCAAGCCATGTTGCGCGCCTTAGCCATTGAGCTGGTGCACCTGGCAGACAGCTTGCTGCTGGCCCGCAAGCCCCGGCCCATGGCCAACCTGAACACCTTGCTGCTGCCCATGCAGGCGGCATGCAAGGTGCCGGCGCAGCGTTTGGAAGAGGCATTGCCAGACACGGCAGAAATGACGCCGCAAGCGCTGTCGCAAGAGCTGAGTGCGCGCATTGTGCGCATCCACGACGAGGTGAACCGCCTGATCCAGCTGGGCCGCGACGAGGCCGAGCCCGATCTGGCTGTGGTGCGCGCCAGCTGGCAGATGTTTGTGAGCCCTACGGCCTGGTCGTGGTCGCCATTCAAAGGTTTGATGAGCTGGGACGCACCGCCGCTGCGCCACGCCATCCGCGCCGCGCTGGCCATTGCGCTGGGCTATTTGGTGGTGCAATTGCTGCCGTGGAAGGCCCACGCTTACTGGGTATTGCTGACGATTGTGGTGGTGCTGCGCGGCAGCTTGGCGCAAACGCTGGAGCGGCGCACGATCCGTGTGCTGGGTACCTTGCTGGGCTGTGTGGCGGCGCTGGGTATTTTGTCGGCCCATTTGCCACCGCTGGCACTGATTTTGTGCCTCACTTTGGCGCAGGGTATTTCGCACGGATTTGCGGCGCGGCGCTATTTGTTTACCGCCATGGGCGCAACAGTGTTGGGTCTGGTGCAAGCGCACATGCTTAACAGCGAAGGCAGCACCAGCTTCCACATGATGGAGCGCGTGGTGGATACGGTGATCGGCACCGGTATTGCCTGGGCGTTTGCGTACGTACTGCCTTCGTGGGAGCGTTCGCAGTTGCCGGCTTTGCTGCAGCGCGTTTTGAAGGCGCAGGCTGCGCATGTGCGCACATCGCTATCGGTAGAGCAGTTGCAAGCCGTGGACAACGCGCCAGAGCTGGCTTGGCGCTTGGCGCGGCGCGAGGCTTATGACAGTTTGTCCGCCTTGGTGCAGGCGGTGGACCGTTCGCTGAAAGAGCCGCGTGCCGTGCAGCCGCCGCTGCAGGCGCTGGAGCAGTTGCAGGCGCATTGCTACCAACTGCTGGGGCAGATGAGTTCGATCAAGATCATGCTGATGATGCGGCGCGGCCAAACGCCTTCGCCGTTTGCCGTGCAGCAATTGCAAGAGGCGAGCGCCGATATTGATGCGCATTTGCTCACGCCGCTGGCCGATGCCGCCCAGGCCGACAACAACCTGCCCAAGCCGCCAGCGCCCGAGCGCGTGCCTGATCCGAAAGACCGCGATCTGCTGCCTTGGCTGATGCGGCGCTTGGCGGCGGCGCGTATTTTGGCGCGCCAGTTGCAGGGCGATGCCGCGCAGATTCAGCAAGCGCTGGCGCAGCAGGAGCCGGTGCAGGCCAGCCCGGCCAATGCTCAGGCGCAGTGATATCAGCGCTGGTTGTTGGTGTTGGCCTCAGGCGCGTTTTGCGATGGCGGCTTTGGCTGGGTTTGCAGTGCCTGCAAGGCGCATTCTTGCCAGTACATGGCAGCGGCAAAAAAGCCTTCCCACACGCAGCCATTGCAGCCGCGCCCGCAGCAAGTGGTGGGCGCAGCGGGCGGCTCGCGCAGCACCAGCTGGCGCTGGCTGGCCAGAGCTTGCAAGCTGCTGAAACAATCGCGCGCGGCCCGCAGGCTGCTCAGGTTTTGCACAGCGGGCAGCGGCTCGCTCATTGCTCGGGGCGGGGCGGCACGGCCTTGCGGCGCAGGCCGAAGCGCAGCACAAAAGCCGCGCCCAATACCAGAGAAAACCAGCCCACTGCCGACGCTTTGGCGAAAACTCCCTGCACAATATCGCCTTGACTGACATAGGGCGAGACCACGATCACCAGCCCTATCAAGACCAGAATGATGCCTTTGATGAGCAGGTCCTGATCGGATTTACGCTGCGCATCCCATTGGCGTTGAGATAAAGAAGACATGGCGGCATTATCGGGCAACGGCGCCAGCCGCCGGCCCGCCACGCCTCCGCCGCCAGCAGAAAGCAAGACTATGAGTATCCAATGGTTTCCCGGCCATATGCACCTGACGCGCAAGCTGATCGCCGAACGCATCAAAGACATTGATGTGGTGATCGAAGTGCTGGACGCGCGCATGCCGGGCTCCAGCGCCAACCCGGCGCTGACCGAGCTGACCGGCCACAAGCCCACGCTGAAAATCATCAACAAACAAGACATGGCCGACGCCGAGCGCACCCAGCAATGGGTGGCGTGGTACGACGCGCAGCACGACACCAAGGCTTTGCCGCTGGATGCCAGCGAGCCCGCGCCTGCCAAGCGCCTGGTGGAAGCCTGCCGCCAGCTGGCGCCCGGCCGTGGCGGCATGGCCAAGCCCATGCGCGTGCTGATTTGCGGCGTGCCCAATGTGGGCAAATCGACGCTGATCAACAGTATGTCGGGCAAGAGCCAGGCCAAGGCGGGCGACGAGGCCGGCGTGACCAAGGACGAGCAGCGCATTGTGCTGGCCGACGATTTTTACCTGTGGGACACGCCCGGCATGCTGTGGCCCAAGATCATCGTGCCGCAGACGGGCTACAACCTGGCCGCTTGCGGCTCGGTGGGGCGCAACGCCTACGACGACGAGCTGGTGGCGCTGGAGCTGCTGCTGTACCTGCAAAAGCACTATGCGCGCATGCTGGACGAGCGCTACAAGCTGGGCCTGGAAGATGCCGAGATTGCCGAGCTGCACGACGACGAGCTGCTGGGCCTGATTGGCAAGAAGCGCGGCGCGGTCATGGGCGGCGGGCGCATCAACATGCAAAAGGCGGCCGAGCTGCTGATTACCGATTTCCGCACGCAGATGATTGGCCGCATCACGCTGGAGACGCCGCCCGAGTTTGAGCAATGGCGCGCCGCCGGCGAAGAGGCCGAAGCCGCCGCCAAGGCCCGCAAGGCCGAGCACGAAAAGCACCGCAAGGCTGGCCGCAAGCGATATTGACGCGTTGCTGCGTTGATGCACTGAGCTGCCGAGCAGTGGCTCAGCCAAGTTTTAAGCCCGTGCAGCTGGCCAGGCCAGTTGCACGGGCTTTGTTGTATGCGTTCCAGGCAGCGCCGTTGCTGCCGTGTGTCCAGCGGCTGCCATGCCTGTGGAGTGCGGTCAAGCTGTGCTGTACGCCTGGGAGTGAGTGATTTTCACGATAAGCGCATTTGCTGGCCAAAGCCGGCATATGCCAGCGCAAAGGCGTGGAAAGCGTGATAAAGTGCTTGTGGTATTTTTGCGACGAATGCGTGGATAATGCTTGATTCTTGTCCTCAGGCATCCTATAGTCGCCCCTCATCTTCTTATCGCTGCAGTAACGAGCAACCTTCTGCAGCGCACGACAAGGAGTTTTTGCTTATGTCCTATCTCATGTTCAACCACCTACCTTGAACACGGTTCTTGCCCCGGCTGAACCGTGCTCACACCGTTCAGCCTAGGCCTTGGTCGCTGCCCGCATTGCTTTGCGGGCAGGACCGACAAAAAGCCCTGGCTTCCCCCGCCGGGGCTTTTTGTTTGGGTCTGCGCCGCGCTGCCACAGCTGCCGGTGCTGGCCCGGAGGAACCGCACCATGAGTGCAAAAACTGTTTCCCGCGCCTATGAAGAGGGCCGGGTCAAGGCCTTGCGCCGCATGAAGCAGCCGATGTCGCTGCAAATCGTGGTCAATGCCCATCCCAACAACCCCGTGGCCAAGGCCATGGCACAGCGGCGTCTGTCAGGCGCAGCGGGCAAGCACATTCGCAGCCAGGGCGCGCAGCGCCGGGCAGACCGTGTGGCTTTGCAAAAACTGGCACGCTGTGTGGATCGAGTGCGCCTATAGAAAAACCATTGTCGAGAAAAAGAACATGAACGATATGCGAACCCCCAACGAGCTGCAGCTGCGCGAGCAGATGCACCAGCGTCAACAAAACCTGCAGGCCATTGCGGCGCAGCTGAAAACCGAATTGATCGGTATTGATGACGTGATCGACCGCGTGATCGGCGCGGTCCGCGCCTGGTACGTGATGCCGCAGCTCATCACCCGCCCCGTGATCGTGTGCCTGTGGGGCCTCACAGGCACGGGCAAGACCCAGCTCACGCGCCGCCTGGCGCAGCTGCTGGGTTTTTACGACCGCTTTGTCGAAGTGCAGATGGACGGCTTCAGCCAAAACGGTGGCAGCTACGGTGGCTCGACCATCTCCGGCACGCTCGAGAGTGCTGGCATGGTGGAGGGCGAGCCGGGCATGCTGGTGCTCGACGAGTTTCAGCGCTACCGCACGGTGGGCTCGCGGGGCGAAGACAGCAAGGTCGAGCGTTACCAGGACGTGTGGGCGCTGCTGTCGGACGGCAAGCTGCCGCCTGCGCTGTCTGAGCTGCACAGCATGGAGCGCAAGATTGCCAGCGCGCAGTACGACGCCGAGCGCGAGGACGAGGACGACGAGGAAGAGCGCCGCAAGCAGCAAAAGCTGCGCTACAAGATTGACGCCTGGGACGCGCAGGCGCTCAAGCGCAGCCTCAAGCTTGCTGAGCCGCTGATGGAGATCATGCAGTGGAGCAACGAGCACATCCACCGGCTGCTGGTGCAGTTTCGCGAATCGCAGCAAAGCTGGGAAACCGACTACAGCAAGCTGCTGGTTTTTGTGTGCGGCAACCTCGACGAGATGTACACCGAAACGGCCAGCCGCGTGGAAGATTGCGACACCGATGCCGACATCTTCCACCGCCTGACCAGCCGTCTGTCGCTGATCGACGTGAAGCGCGCGCTGGCCGAGCGCTTCAAGCCCGAGCAGATTGCGCGGCTGGGCAACCACCACGTGATCTACCCGTCGTTCAGCCGGGCCACGTACGAAAAGCTCATCGCCACCACGGTGCGCAACTACGTGCAAGGCATTGAGGACAACTGCGGCCTGCGTTTTGCCATTGGCGACGATGTGCTGACGCAGATCTACCAGAACGCGGTGTTCCCCACCCAGGGCACGCGGCCGCTGTTCTCGTCGGTGCACACGATCTTGTCGAGCTCGCTGGTCGACGCGTCGCTGTGGGCCCTGGAGCGGGGCGCGCAAGCTGGACAGGTGCTGCAAGTGCAGATGCTGGCGGACCAACCCGTGCTGCAGGTGCGCATGGTTTTGGCTGACCAGCAGGAGCATGTGCAGGGCTTTGCCGTGCCGCTGGATCTGAACAAGGTCAAGCAGCGCACCAGCCCGGATTTCCGGGCGCTGCTGGCGGTGCACGAGGCCGGCCATGGCATGGTGTACGCGCTGCTGTTTGGCCGCGCGCCGATGGAGATGAAAATCAACATCGCCACGTTTGAAGGCGGCTACAACAGCTTCACCGAGCTGCAAGCCACCAGCCAGCGCAACATGCTTGACATGGTGTGCGTGGGCCTGGCCGGCCGCGCTGCCGAAAAGCATGTGTTTGGTGCGGCCGCTTGCACGACCGGCGCCGAACAGGACATTCGCCAAGCCACCTCGGACGCAGCCCGCTACCTGCGCCACCTGGGTTTTGGCGAGCGCCTCTCGCGCACCGATGTGGCCGATGAATCGGGCGAAAACATGAACAACGATGTTGCGCCCACCAACGCCGCCATGGAGGCTTTGCTGCAAACCCAGATGCAGCGCGCCGAGCAGCTGCTGGTGCAGCACAACGGACTGCTGATGGCCATGACCGATGTGCTGCTGCGCGAAGGCTTGGTCACTCCCGCAGCCATGGTGCAACTGTGCGCCGCGCACGGCCAAGCCATCGCACTCAGCCAAGAGCGCGCAGGCGACGTGCCCGAGCAAAAACTGGTGCTGGAACCCTACACGGCAATGCTCGCCGCGCACAGCCACCAGGCCTGAGGCACGCAGCTTTTTTCAACGCCACCAGCGGTTTGCTGGTGGCGTTTTTTTATGGGAATTTTGCAAGGCTGGACTCTCAAGCTTCGCTTGAATGCACTCGCCTGCTACACCACCTTCCGCACCTCAGTCACCTCGGGCAGAAGCACTGCGCCATCTTTGCCATGGGGCGCCATGTGCGGTATGGGCTTGCCGGTGCGTTTGTCGATCAAGCGGGAATGGCGCTCGCCGCGGTCGAACAGGTGTTGCTCGCCCCATTGGCGCAGAGCCACTACCACGGTGAAGAGGCTGGTGCCTTTGTCAGTCAGCACATATTCTTGGTAGGCCGAGCCGTCGGATGCGTCTTGCGTTTCCAGAATGCCGGCCTCAACCAGCTTGCGCAGGCGGTCGGTCAGGATGTTGCGCGCCACGCCCAGGCTGCGCTGGAACTCGCCAAAGCGGCGCATGCCGTCGAAAGCGTCGCGCACGATCAGCAGCGACCAGCGATCGCCGATCAAATCTACCGTGCGCGCTACCGGGCAAGGTTCTTCATGCAGGGGCTGGCGAGCGGGCATGGCATCTCCTGGAAAGGGCGTTTATTCATTCTGGTTGCATTTTACAACTGCATCGCGCAGCATTTATCTGGTTTTGTTTTGCAACCAGATGGGGCCGCCATGCCAGCTTGTTCAGCTTCTCTTTCGCCTGCGGGTGCAGGCAGCGCCTCGCCTTGCGCCGCAGCCATGCCGGCTGGCCTGGTATGGCTGTTCGCCATTGCCAGCGGCTTGAGCGTGGCCAATGTCTATTACGCCCAGCCTTTGCTGGATGCTTTGGCGAGAGACTTTGGCATCAGCCATGCGGCCATTGGTGGCGTGGTGTTGGCAACCCAAATAGGCTGCGCCTTGGCGTTGTTGCTGGTGGTGCCGCTGGGCGATTTGGTAGAGCGCCGGCGCTTGATGGCACTGCAATTGCTCGGCTTGGTGCTGGCCTTGCTTGCAGTCAGCGTGGCGCGCACGGCCCCGGCGTTGTTGCTGGGCATGTTGGCGGTGGGCTTGCTGGGCACGGCAATGACGCAAGGGCTGATTGCTTATGCGGCCAGCGCTGCTGCAGCGCATGAGCAAGGGCGAGTAGTGGGCGCGGCGCAAAGTGGCGTGTTTGTGGGCTTGCTGCTGGCGCGGGTGTTTGCTGGTGCGGTGAGCGATGTGGCGGGCTGGCGCGGCGTTTACCTTTGTGCGGCTGTGCTGATGCTGGCGATAGCTTTCCCGCTGTGGCGGCAGCTTCCGCGCTTGGCGCCAGCATCTCGCACCTTGGGCTACCCGCAGTTGCTGACGTCGATGCTGAGCCTGCTGCGCCAAGACAAGATGTTGCAGGTGCGGGGCGTGTTGGCTTTGCTGATGTTTGCGGCTTTCAATATTTTTTGGAGCGCGCTGGTGCTGCCTTTAAGCGCGGCGCCTTTCCACTTTTCGCACACTGCCATTGGTGCGTTTGGCCTGGTGGGGGCGGTGGGTGCTTTGGCCGCCGTGCGTGCGGGCAAGTGGGCTGACCAGGGGCACCAGCAGAGCATCAGCGCGGCGGCGTTGGCGATTTTGTTGCTGGCCTGGTTGCCGTTGGCGCTGATGCCGTGGTCGCTGCTGGCCTTGGTGCTGGGCATTGTGCTGCTCGACCTGGGTGGCCAGGCGCTTCATGTGACCAACCAGAGCATGATTTTCCGCTCCCAGCCCGAGGCGCACAGCCGCCTGGTGAGCCTGTACATGCTGTTCTATGCCGCGGGCAGCGGCTTGGGCGCGGTCAGCACCACCGCTGTTTATGCCCATGCCGGTTGGTTGGGCGTTTGTTGCTGGGGCGCGGTGGTCAGCTTGCTGGCCTTGGCTGTCTGGTGGGCAACTCGGCACGTTGCGCCCAAGGCCGCCGTGGCTGGCTGATCACTGCGGCACCGCGCCCACGCCGGTCAGTTGGCGTACGCTGAAGCCTTGCTTTTCCAGCATTTGCAGCAGGTTTTTCTCGCCCACCATGTGCAGCAGGCCCACAGCGATGAAGAGGTTGGGGTATTTGTTGAGCTGTGCCGGTATGCGTTCGGCCATGCGGGCGTTGCGCTCGTCAAGCAAGGTGGTTTTCATGCCGATGTCGTCCATGCAGTTGCAGGTGCGCATCATCTCGTCGAGCGCGGCCAGGTCGCCTTGCTGCCAGTGCGTGGCCAGTTGTTGCAGCATTTCGCGGCTTTTGCCGCTTTCGATTTCGCCCAGTGCTTTGTCAAAATCGGCCGGCGTGGCGCTGTCAGCGAGCTTGTTGCTGCCTAGACCCATGGCTTTGATTTGCTCTTGTACGGTTTCCAGCGCGAGCACCGGCTTGTTGGTCTTGCGGGCGGTGGCGGCCAACATCAGGTCCACACCAAAGAGCACCGAGTAGCCGGCCTTGACCGAGTCCATCACCACCAAGGTCATGGTTTTACCGATGGCGCCCAACTGGTCGAACTGCGGCGATGCGACGCACAGCGTGCTGGCCAGTTGTGCCAGGCGCTGGTTGATTTGCGGGTTGTTGCGCAGGATGAGTTTTTGTACATCGGTGTCTTGCATCATGTGCTGGTTGAGCAGCTGGGCGTTGCGGGCGTCCAGCGGGTCCAGCTCCAGCGCAATGGCCGGTGCGCCGCTGATGGCCTGCTGCGTTTGCGGGCCGGGGAAGATCCACTCCGGCTTGCCCAGGTGGATGGTGCCGAGCAGGTAGGCGCGTTGCTCGCCTTTGCGCAGCTCCCATAGCACGCCGCGGTCCGGGTGGCTTTGCTGACTGAGTGCCGCCAGTTGTTCGGGCGTGGTCAGCTCGATCCGGGGGCAGTTGGCGTCGGCAGATGGTGTTGCCGTTGTGGCTGCTGGCGGGTCGGCTTTTTGCGGTACTTGCGCGCTGGCTGGCAGGCTGCCCCACAGCAGAGCCGCTGCGGTCACGGACAAAGCGGTGGCGCGGCCCAGCGCCCGTAGTTGTTGGATGGCGCTGAGTGGTTGGACGATGGTCTGCATGCTTTCCTTTGCTGGTGCTGGTGGTGCTGCAGGCATTCTCTTCCATCGCTGCCGCAGGTCAGTGTGCTCTATCGCAAGCGGCATGCAAAAAGGCACCGGGCGCGTGGGCCGGGTGCCTTTGGTCGTAGAGGGGTGCGGAGCTTATTGCGCCTGGATGTTGGCCTCGCGCACCACTTTGCCGTTGGCTTCCCATTCCTTGTTGATCAGGGCCTGGAACTTGTCGGCGCCCATGCTCAGCGGAATGTTGTCGAGCGCGCGCAGCTTGTCTTGCACTTCCTTGTTGGCCAGCTGGGCGCTGATGGCCTGGTTCAGGCGCTGCACCACGGCCTCGGGCGTGCCGGCTGGTGCATAGAAGCCGAACAGCGAGGTGAGGTTGGCGCTGGCATAGCCCAGCTCGCCCAGCGTAGGCACTTTGGGGAAGCCGGCAGCGCGCTCGGGGCCGGTGACGGCCAGCACGCGCAGTTTGCCGTCGGCGATCAAGGCGTTGATGGGCGCAAACGGGTTGGCCACCATCAGGTCGAACTGGCCGCCTGCGGCGTCGGTGATCATCTGGCTGCCGCCCTTGTAGGGCACGTGCACCAGGTTGGCGCCGGTCTGGCGCGTGAACTGCTCGATCATGATGTGGCCCAGCGTGCCGTAGCCCGAGCTGGCAATGGTCACACCCTTGGGGTTGGCCTTGGCGGCGGCCAGCACATCGGCCACATTTTCGCCCTTGAAGGCCTTGGTGGCCAGCAGGTAGACGGGCGCATACATGGTGGAGGCGACGGCGCTGAACTGCTTCATCGGGTCGTACGCCACCTTCATCACGTGCGGCAGCAGCGTGAGCGTGCTGATGCCAGAGAAGGCCAGCGTGTGGCCGTCTGCGGCCGAGCGGGCCAGTTGGTCCATGCCCATGCTGCCGCCCGCGCCGGGCTTGTTGTCCACGATGATGCTGGTTTGCAGCACCGGGGCCAGCAGGTCGGCGAACTGGCGCGCAACCACATCGTTCACACCGCCGGCCGGGAAGGGCACGATGATGCGGATGGTCTGGCCGCCGGGCCAGGGTTTGTTGGCAAAGCTGCCGCCGCTGGCAATGCCTGCGGCGAGGGCTGCGCTGGTTTGCAGCCATTGGCGACGGGTGAGAGAGTGGGTCATGGAAAAAGGCAAGGCAGTGGAGCGAAGGCCGCTCAGCGCTGGGCCTGGGTCTGCATCCAGCGGCGTGCCAGCAGATCCCAGAACTTGGCGCCCAGGGCCAGGTTGTTGTCGTTGAAGTCGTAGCCCGGGTTGTGCAGGCCGACGCCGGGCTGGCCATCGGGGCCATTGCCGATCCAGCCATAGGCGCCGGGTACTTCTTCGAGCATGAAGCCAAAGTCTTCGGCCGTCATGGCGGGCAGCACATCGGTGTGCGCCTGTTCGTGGCCGACCACTTCGCGCATCACCTCACCCATGAACAGCGCCTCTTTTTTGTGGTTGGTGGTGTTGGGGTAGCCGGGCTTGATGATGACTTCGGCGTTGGCGAAGTGCGCTTCGGCGATGTGGCCGCTGATGCGGTGCAGACCGTCGATGAGAAACTGCTGCGAAGCGTTGGTCAGGTTGCGGCAGGTGCCGTAGATGCGCGCTTCGTCAGGAATGATGTTTTCCACCGTGCCCGATTCGATTTTGCCGACCGTTAGCACGGCCGCGTCCAGCGGATCAGTGCCGCGCGAGATGAGCGTCTGCAGCTGGCCGACGATGGCGCAGGCCACCGGGATCGGGTCGATGGTGGTGTGGGGCAGGGCTGCGTGGCCGCCCCGGCCGCGCACCACAATTTCAAAGCGCATGGCGGCAGCCATGATCGGGCCAACGCGCACTCCCATCTGGCCTTGCGGCAGTGCCGGCCAGTTGTGCAGTGCAAACACGGCCTGACAGGGGAATTGGGTGAACAGGCCGTCGTTCATCATGGCGCGAGCGCCGGCGCCGCCTTCTTCGCCGGGCTGGAAGATGAGGTGTACGGTGCCATCAAAATCGCGCTTGGCGGCCAACAGCTCGGCCGCGCCCAGCACCATGGTGGTGTGGCCGTCGTGGCCGCAGGCATGCATGCGGCCTTCGTACTGGCTGATGTGGCCGAACTGGTTGGTCTCTTGCACGGGCAGCGCGTCCATGTCGGCGCGAATGCCGATGGCCGGGCCCGGGTTGCTGGCGCTGCGGCCCTGGCCGTAGATGCTGGCCACAATGCCGGTGGTGCCCAGGCCGCGCACCATGGGGATGCCGAGCGCCGTCAGGTAGGCGGCAATTTTGTCGGCGGTGCGGTGCTCTTCGTACTTCAGCTCGGGATGCATGTGCAGATCGCGGCGGAAGGCGGTGAGCTGGTTGATGTTGGGGGTGTTGTCTTGGTCGAGGTACATGGCGCAATCTCCCGGTGTCGGTGGTGGCAACCGGTCGATGGAGCACCGATTATGCGATTGCCAATTACTACTTCTGTTTATATCGATAAGCGGTCTATTGTCGCCGAGCGCGCTGCGCCTGCCATGAGGGCAGACCATGGCTGCGTATCGGTGGTTGAATGGCTGCGATGGCGGGCCGCCCATCTGTGGGGAGGGCGGCGCTGAGCAGGCTTGGCTTTGCTGCGCTGCTCAGGTTTGCCGCACAGAAATCTCTTCAATCTGGTGTTGCGCGCCTTTGCGCAGTGCGATGCGCGCACGGCCGCGGGTGGGGGCGATGTTGTCGAGCAGGTTGGGCAGGTTGATTTGCTGCCAGATGCTGCGCGCTACCTGGGTGGCTTCGCCTTCGCTGAGGTCTTTGTAGTGGTGAAAGTACGAGCTCGGACGCTGGAACACGGTGCGCTGGAGTTTGAGAAAGCGCGCGATGTACCACTGTTCGATCAGGCTGGGCTCGGCATCGAGGTAGAGCGAGTAGTCGAAAAAATCCGAAGCCACAGCGGCGGTGCTGTTCTTGGTTTGCAGCACGTTGAGGCCTTCGAAGATCAGGATGTCGGGCGCACGCACGGTCTGGAATTCGCCGGGCACGATGTCGTACGCTTCGTGCGAATAAACGGGCACCTGCAACTGCGCCTGGCCGGCTTTGACTGCCGAGAGAAACTCCAGCATGGCGGGCAGGTCGTAGCTGTCGGGGAAGCCTTTGCGCCCCATCAGGCCTTTTTGCTGCAGCTCCTGCGTGGGGTAGAGAAAGCCGTCGGTGGTGACCAGCTCTACGCGGCGGCCGGGCACGGTGTCGGCCAGAACGGCGCGCAGCAAGCGCGCAAACGTGCTTTTGCCCACGGCCACGCTGCCGGCCACGCCAATCACATAAGGCGCGGGTGCCTGCGGGCGGCCGTCAGGAAAGCCGCTGTAGACGATGCGGTTGAGCTCGTGCGCCGATTGGATGTGCGAGTTGATCACGCGGGCCAGCGGCAGCATGATCTCTTCCACCTCGCTTTGCAGAGCGCGATCGATCACGCCGCCCAGCATTTCGATGCTCGAAGCCGAAGGCGCCAGGTCTTGCGGACTGCGCAGCGCCGCCCATTGGGCGCGGTTGAAGATGACGTAAGGCGGCTCGATCCGAGGCGCAGTGCCGGGCTCGGCGGCCGCTGGCAAGGCGCTGCCGGTGACGAAAGGGGAAGGCGTTGTCAAAAGAGTACCTGTGGGAGCTTGTCTCTGGAGGCGGTGTGCGCTCGCTAGCGCTGCCGCCCGTCTCGGCGCCATTGTGGCACCACTCCACCGGGCTGCGGGCAAAGCGTATTACTGGCGGTGGATGTCTGGCTGGGCCAGGTTTGGCGCGGTGGCATTCCATTGCCAATTGGCTCGCAGCAACTGCTGCCATTGGGCAGCGCTGGAGTGGTAGCAGGCATTGCTGCCACCTTCGCTGAGGCCAGTGCTAGGGCTTGGCCATGGCACACCGCTGTCAAGCTGCAGCGCTTCGCCCGTGTACGGATGCTGCAGGCGCATTTGCCAGGCATGCAACCACAGGCGCTGCAGACCCAGGCGCTCGGCCCACCAGCGGTTGAGCGGGCCTTTGCCGTGCGTGGCATCGCCGATGATCGGGTGGGCGATGTGCTTGAGGTGACGGCGGATCTGGTGGCGCCGGCCGGTAAGCGGCTCGGCCAGCACCAGTGAGACGCGGGTAGCGGCAAAGCGTGGGTCGTAAGCCTCGGGGTGCTCCAGGCTGGCCAGGCGCGCAAAGCGGGTTTGGGCGGGCTGGGCGGGTGTATCGGCCGGCGCGTCGTCGGGGCGCAGCGCGTGGTCTACAGCGCAAGTGTCGGGCGCCCAGCCACGTACCAAGGCCAGGTAGCGTTTGCCGATTTGTTGCGCCTCGAACAGCGCGCGGGTTTTGCTGGCCGCTTCGCTGTGCAAGGCCAGCAGCAGCACGCCGCAAGTGCCTTTGTCCAGGCGGTGCAAGGGGTAGACATGTTGGCCGATCTGGTCGCGCAGCGTCTGCACAATAAAGCGAGTCTCGCCTGCGTCCAGCCCGGTGCGGTGCACCAGCCAGGCGGCGGGCTTGTAGATGGCGATCAGGTGTTCGTCGCGCCACAGCACGGGCAGTGCTTCGTCGATGGAGTGGATGCCTGCTTCGGCGGGCGCAATCAAGGGCATGGGGAAAAGGGCGGTTGCGCGACATGCAAAAAACGGGTGCTTGCATGTCGCACGGTCACCACGCAGGCGCTGGCACGCGGGGCGACTGAATTTACATTACTGGGATCGCCATTGTCGGAGTTTTTGCCGTGAGCCACACAGTCTGCGTCGATGTTTCAAAACCGCTGCGCTGGCCCAACCGCTGCGCCCGGTGTGGCAGCAAGCAAGGGCTGCAATCGGCGAGCCTGGCGGTGGGCGAAGTGCTGGATACCCGCCTCAAACTCACGGGTGCGGTGGAGTTCCAGACCCGCATGACAAACCTGCGCTACCCGGTATGTGCCGCGCACGCCAAAGGGCTGGGTCTGGCGGCTGTCTTTAACCGCCAGACGGCGGTGATGAAGGGCGTGCGCGGCTTTGTCTGGGTGTTTGGCGTGCTGGGCTTCTTGCCTACTTTGCTGCTTGTTTTTCAGTTTCTCAGTGGCAAACCCGTGGTTGCGGGGGGCATGGCGCTGTTTTGCATCGTGCCCACATTTTTGCTGATGGGCATGCTGTGGGCGCGGCGGGCGCAGCCGGTGCAAGGCGTCAAGCGCGAAGGCGATGATCTGACTCTGCGCTTTTCTGACACGCTTTACGGTGTGTCGTTTGAGCGCGCCAACCGTGGCGCTTAGCCCTTACGCCCCTGCCAAAGCCCAAAAAGCACCATGCCTGCCAGCATGGCGGCGCTGAAGATGATGGCGCTGGGCATGCCGGCGGTGATACCGGTGAGCGCCGGGCCGGGGCAGTAGCCGGCCAGACCCCAGCCAATGCCGAACAGGGCAGAGCCTAGAACCAGGGGTGCGTCAATATCAGTACGGCTGGGCAATTGCATGGGCTCGTCCAGCAGGCTGCGCTGGCGCTTGCGGGCGATGGCAAAGCCCACTACGCCTACAGCGATGGCGCCACCCATGACGAGGGCGAGCGAAGGGTCCCAAGGGCCAGCTAGATCCAGAAAGCCCAAAACTTTTTGCGGGTTGGCCATGCCCGATACCAGAAGGCCCAGGCCAAAAATCAGGCCCACCAGGGCGGCGATTGCGGTTGTCATGGTGTGGCCTCCTTACAGCACGTGGCGCATGATGAAAACAGTGGCAAAACCGGTTGCCATGAAGCACAGCGTGGCTACCAGCGAGCGCATCGACAGGCGCGAGAGCCCGCAAACGCCGTGGCCGCTGGTGCAGCCAGAGCCCAGGCGTGTGCCAAAGCCCACCAGCAAGCCGGCCACCACCAGCACAGGCCAACTGGCCGGGCTGGCGCTGGCTGGCACAGGCGCAAACCATTGGTAAAGCAATGGCGCGGCCAGCATGCCGAGCACAAAGGCCCAGCGCCAAGCGCCTCCTTGGCGACGTGGCGGCAGCAGCGCGCCAACTATGCCGCTGATGCCGGCAATGCGGCCGTTGAAGAGTGCCAGCAGCACGGCGGCCAGGCCGATCAAGGCGCCGCCTATCAGGGCGGACCACGGGGTGAAAACGGAGAAGTCGATGGTCATACAAACCTCTTGCTAGAGAAGAAAAGCGGCCTCAAGGCGCCGGGCAGTATTGCTGGTACATGGTCTGCAGCAGGGCTAACAGGCGCGGGTCCGCAATCTGGTAATAAATGTTCTTGCCTTCGCGCCGCGTGGTGACGGCGTTCTCGCGCCGCAATACCGCCAACTGCTGAGACAACGTGGGCTGCAGAATGCCCAGGCGCGCTTCCATATCGCTTACGCAGCACTCGCCCTGGCTCAGGTGGCAGAGCAGCAGCAGGCGGTCTTCGTTGGCCAGCACCTTCAGGGCGGCCACCGCGTCTTGTGCGGCGGCACGCATGGTGTCCAGTGGCAGGCCGGTAGGGGTGGGTGGGGTGTCTTTCATGGCGGTTTGTGGCAAGGTCTATGGCGCCTGGTTGCAAGGTTTTAATATTATACTAAAATATATATTGTTTTTGTTGAAGGTGTTTCTGCCATGGCTTCTTCCAGCGCTTTTGTTGTTCAGGCTTTTTTTGATGTGGTCACCGGCACCGTGAGCTATGTGCTGCACGACGCGGCCAGCGGCCTGGCTGCGGTGATCGACCCAGTTTGGGATTTCGATGCCAAGAGCGGGCGCACCAGCACTGCGTCTGCGCAGAAGATTGTCGACTACCTGCAGGCCCAGCAGCTGGAGCTGAGCTGGGTGCTGGAAACCCATGCCCACGCCGATCACCTTTCTGCTGCGCAATGGCTGCGCGCACAGGCTGCATATGGGGTTGCTGAGACGGCAGCTCCAGTGGCCTCGGTGGCCATTGGCCAGCGCATCACGGCAGTGCAAAAAGTGTTTGGTTCTATTTTTGCAATGGAGGCCGCCATCACGCCGCAAGGCGGGGATTTCGACCGTCTGTTGGCCGATGGTGATGTGCTGCAACTGGGTGGCACCAGTATTCGTGCCATCAGCGTGCCCGGCCATACACCGGCCGATCTGGCCTATGTGGTGGAAGGTGGCGCTGGCCCGGCCGCAATTTTTGTGGGCGATACCTTGTTCATGCCCGATGTGGGCACCGCGCGTTGCGATTTTCCGGGCGGCGATGCGCACCAGCTCTACCAATCGGTGCGCAAGCTGCTGGCCTACCCGCCGCAGACCGCGCTGTACGTATGCCACGATTACCCGCCAGCCGGGCGCGAGCCGCGCTGGCAAACCAGCGTGGCCGAGCAGCGGGCCAGCAATATCCACGTGCACGACGGTGTGGACGAGGCCAGCTTTGTCGCCATGCGCCAGGCGCGCGACGCCACGTTGGAGATGCCGCAGCTGATTCTGCCTTCGGTGCAGGTGAATATCCGCGCCGGCAAGCTGCCCGATGCCGATGCGCAAGGCCGTCGCTTTTTGCAGTTGCCGGTGAACGCGCTGTAATTCGCTCTGGATTGGTGTGCTTGGCGGGCCTAGTTGCCGGTGGATGGGCCGCCGGCTTGGCTTTGGTACTGCGCGTCTTCAAAGCGGTTCACTTGCCAAAGGCTGGGGAAGATGCGCGTCCACAAACCGACCACAGCCAAGGTGCAAATGCCGCCGGCAATGGCTGCAGGCACAGCACCCATGAGCGATGCGCTGCTGCCGGCGCGGAACTCGCCCAGCTCGTTCGATGAGCCAATAAAAAGCATGTTCACCGCGTTGACGCGGCCGCGCATGTTGTCGGGCGTGGCAAATTGCAGCAAGGCGCCGCGCACATAAACACTCACCATATCGGCCGCGCCTGCCACCGCCAGCGCCAGGCAAGATAGCCACAGCCAGTGCGATAGCGAGAACACCAGATTGGCGATGCCGAAAACGCCGACTGCCAGCATCATGCGCTGGCCCACGCGTGCATCGAAAGGGCGGTTGCTCAGGTACAGGCCGGCGCAGACTTCGCCAATGGCCATCGAGCTGCGCAGCAGGCCCAGGCCTTCGGGGCCGGTGTGCAGCACTTCGTGCGCGTAGATGGGCAGCAGCGCCACCACGCCGCCCAGCAGCACGGCAAACAGGTCGAGCGAGATCGTGCCCAGCACCATGGGGCGGCTGAAGATGAAGCGGATGCCAGTGCCAAAGCGCTGCCAGATGGAGTCGCCCGCCTCATTGCGCTGGGCTGCGCTTTTGGGCGCGGCGTACAGCACCTTCACGCGCAGCAGCAATAAGGTGCCAATGGCGAAAGCCAGCATGCACACGCCGTACGTCCATTCAGCACCACCGGCAGCATATAAAAAACCGCCCAGCATGGGCGCGCCAATGGCAGCGCAGCGCATGACCACGCTGTTGGTTGCAATGGCTTGGGGCAGCAGCTCCATCGGCACCAATTGCGGCAGCAGGCTTTGCAGTGAGGGCCCGGAAAAAGCGCGCGTGGCGCCGTACAACACCAGCACGGCGTAGATACCGGCAACACCAGCATGGCCGTGGCCCGACAACCACCAGAGCAAAGCGCTGCAAACACCGCCGATAGCCCAGCTTGCGGCCAGCACTTTTTTGCGCGGCAGCCGGTCGATCAGCTCGCCCGCCGGCAGCAGCAACAGCAGCATGGGGATGAACTGCGCCAAGCCCACGAAGGCCAGCGCCATCGGGTTGCGCGTGAGGTCGTACACCTGCCATGCCACTACCACCGCCTGGATTTGCGTGGCGCCCACGGCAAACACGCGGGCTACCAGAAACGGGAGAAAGCCGCTGTGCTGGTCGCGCAGCAGCGAAGGGCGTTGGGGCGCAATGTCGGGCATGAGAGCGGTGCTGGCCAGGCGCAGGCCGGTGGGCCGGCCTGTGCTGCGCAGCAGGTGTTATAGGTATTTATCAGCCTGCCATTCTGCCATGGTGCTCCAAGTCTTCTATAAGACCAGGGCCGCTGCAACGGCTGGGGCTGCCCTGCCCAAAAACTGGGCAGGCTGAAATTTTTCCGACAGATCAAAGCCTTGTGCTGCTTGTGCCGGGCTTATGCACAGGGCCATCCCCGCGCCCTGGGTATAAGTGCGAGCCGGCGCTGGCGCGGGCTGCATAAAAAATGGGCAGAGAGAAAATATGCCATCGAATCAAGCCACTGTTGCAGTCATGCAAGCCTTGTCCACAAGCTCGGCCACAGTTGCTGGGTATAAGCGCGTGTTGCCGAGGTATCGCACGGAGGCCGCTGCCTGTGGCGGGCAGATATGGCCTTAACGCAGGGGATGACCGCGTCGCACGAGCAGCAGGCCGCCCATGCCGCTGGCCAGCAAGCTCAGCAGCGCCAAGGCCCAAGGGCCCAAGCCGGGAACGGCGACGGGTTTGGCCGCTTCGACTTTGCTCGGAACAGCCAGCAGCACCGGATCGGTGATCGATCCGGGCGCAGGATTGGAATCGCCCGTCGCGGTGGCGGTGGAACTGCCGTCGTCGTCTTGGATGCGGAATTGCACGCGGGCATCTGCAATGTCGGCAGGCCATTCAATCCATTCGCCATTGAGCTGTTTGAACAGCTTGGCGTCGCTCGGTACTGCTTCGGGCAAGCGGATTTCCATCTGCAACTGGCCCATCGGCTGGCAGCTTGTTGCCTGGAAGCCCAACTGTCCAAACGGAAAGCGGTAGCCTGCCGGCCCACCGGTGGCGGGTGCCTCGTTGTAAGTGGGGCCAGACTGCAGCACGCAGCCAGCGCCAGCAAACTCCAACTCGGCGCTGCCCTCGGGCAGGGCGACAACGCCGCCAACAACAGGCAGCACCAGGGCTTGCGCGTTGTTGTTGCTCGTGTCGGTGTCTATGACGCCGGTTGGTGCTTGCACGCTGGCATGGTTGCTGATGGAGCCGGTAGCCGCGCCGCTGACCTGGGCTGTGATCTGGTAGCTGAGTGTGCTACCAACAGGCATGTCGACAGTGGCGTTGATGTTGCCGCTCCCGCTGCTGGCACCGCAAGAGGCGCCGCCACTGGCGACGCAAACCCAGTTGGCGCTGCTGAAGCTGGCTGGCAGCTGGTAGTGGACCAATGCGCCGGTGGCTGCGTCGGGCCCTGTGTTGCTGACGGAGAGCGGAAAGCTCACGCTCTTGCCGGCGAGCGTGCTGGAGTTGGCAGCACCAAAGGCAATGCCCAGATTGACCTTGATGAGTGCTGCGCCAACGGTGTAAGTTTGCGTGTCGCTGTTGTTGCTGGGGTCTGTCTCCACAACGCCAGCAGGCGCAGCAACGCTGGCGCTGCTGGTGATGGCACCTGTGGTGTCTGCATCCACCGTGGCACTTACCGTGTACACCATGCTGGCGCCTGCAGGCAGGGCAACCAACTCTGCAATATTGCCGTTGCCAACAGCGTTGGCACACAGGCTGTCATCGGCATAAGCGCAAGTCCAGCTGGCGTTGACCAAGCCGCTCGGGATGGTGTGGCTCAGCGCGGCACCGGCAACGGCAGACGGGCCTGCATTGCTGACCGTGATGCTGTAGCGGATGGCTTCGCCAGCAGTTGCTGAGTTCGTCAGCAACTGCTGCCGTATGCTCAAATCGGCTTTGATGAGTGCTGTGCCGATGGGGTAGGTCTGCGTATCGCTGTTGTTGCTGGGGTCTGTCTCCACAACGCCTGCAGGCACGGCAACGCTCGCGCTGCTGGTGATGGTGCCTGTGGCGCTGGCATCCACCGTGGCACTAACCGTGTAGACCATGTTGGCGCCAGCAGGCAGAGCAACCAACTCTGCAATATTGCCGTTACCAGCTGCATTTGCGCAAGGGCTGCTATCGGCATAAGCGCAAGTCCAGCTGGCGTTGACCAAGCCGCCCGGGATGGTGTGGCTCACCCCGGCGCCAGCCACGGCAGAGGGGCCTGCATTGCTGACTGTGATGCTGTAGCGGATGGCTTCGCCCGCCGTGACCGCGCTTGTCTCCAGCTGCAGCCGAGCGCTCAGATCCGCTTTGATGAGTGGCGGGTCGACCAGATAGCTTTGCGTGTCGCTGTTGTTGCTGGCGTCCAGCTCGGTAATGTCAACCGGCGCAGCCACACTGGCGCTGTTGCTGATGCTGCCTGTGGCGTGGATATCTACCGTTGCGCTCACGGTGTAGATGGCGCTTTGGGCGGGGGCCAAATCCATGCGTTCGTCGATATCACCGACGCCCGAGGCAGTGGCACAAGGCATGCCGTCGATCAGCTCGCAAGTCCAGCTGGCGTTCAGGAACGCGGCAGGCACCGTGTGGATGAGCCGCGCATCGGGCACGCCCCCTGTGCCCACATTGCTGGCCGTTACGGTGTAGCTGACGGCTTCGCCTGCGGTGACGGCGCTCAAACTTTCTACGGCTACAGCCAAATCGGCAGAGGGCGTAAACAAATACACGGCGCCAGAGTCGGGGGTGCTAGGGTCGTTGCCTTGATTGCCGTTCATGCCTTTGGCTGCACTGTCTTCCATCGGGGCACTGATTACCACTGTGTGGCCCTGTATGGCAACGGACTTGGCAAAATAATCATCTGCATCGGTGTTGGATGCCTTGAGGTAGTTTTGCTGCGACCATTGCCCCTGGCTATCTCGCACAAAGTGATAGGCTGCGCCGGGATATCTGATGCTGCTAGCGCTTTGGTCACCATTGACGCCCGTGGCTGCGCTGGACTCTCCCCATGAACCCACTACGACGGAATCGCCGGAAATAGCCACGGACTCGCCAAAATAGGCATTTCTGCGGGTGTTGGACGCCTTGAGATAGGCTTGTTGGCCCCAACTGCCAGCGGCATTGCGGACGAAGACATAGGCAGCGCCTGAGTTAAGTGCATCGTTGTTATCCGGGGCAGGGTTGTTCACGCCCGTGAGGCTGCTGCCCTCCCTGCTTGCGCCGACCACCACCGTGCTGCCGGAGATGGCAATTGCCGTACCAAAATAGTCATTGATCCCGAAGTTCGATGCATGGAGCTGCGTCGGTGGGCCCCAGCTGCCATCGAGTGGCTGGCGTTCGAACACATAGGCAGCTCCTGAGCTCACGCTACCCACTCTGTCTCTATGTGCTCCCACGGCCACCCTGTCTCCGTCTATGGCCACAGCAAGTCCAAAAGAGGCATTGGCAACGGGGGTTGGAGCCTTGAGATAGGCCTGCTGCTTCCACTTTTCAGGCAGCGAATCGTCGTAAACAAACACATAGGCCGCACCAGCGTCATTAAGACTATTGTTGCTCTGATCGGTGGGGGACGCGCTGCGTTCGCCTACGGCACCTACGACGATGGTTTGCCCCGAGATGCCCACCGAATAGCCAAAGCGCTGCCCTGCAGTGGAGGGAGTAGTCCCAGTGGCTTTCGCATTGGAGGCTTTGAGGTAGGCTTGCTGGCTCCAGTTGCCCGCTGTGCGGGTAAAGACATAGGCGGCACCGCCCTGGTAGATGGAGTTGTCGCTCTGGTCACCGTTGACCCCCGTGGCATTGCTCTGTTCAAAAAGCGCGCCCACCACAATGGTGTCGCCAGAAATAGCCACCGCGTTGCCAAATTGGTCACCCTTGCCGGTGTTGGATGCCTTGAGCATGGCTTGCTGCTGCCATGCGCCCTGGGCGTCGCGCACAAACACATAGGCGGCACCAGACGCGGCAGAGGTGCTGGTGTCCAAAATGCCGCTGGCATTGCTGCTTTCAAATTGGGCACCGACCACCATGGTGTCGCCATCGATGGCCACCGAATAGCCAAACTGGGCGCCCCGCGATGTGTTGTGGGGTTTGATGTAAAGCTGCTGGGTCAGCGCCGGGTCCATGCTCAGTTGGCGGGTCTGCGACGGCGGAATGGCAGAACTGGAGACCGCCTGCATGTTTGGTGCGGCAAGTTGTGGTAACACCGCCGCCATGCCGGGCAGATGGCACACCGCAGCCAGCCATACCAGCGCCGCGAGCAAGGCGCGCATGACGACCTGGGCAGGCGCTGGTGCGCCAAGCTGTTGGTGCGGAGATTTCGACACAGTGCTGGTGATAAGTGACATGGAGCTTTCCTGGGTAATCAGGGCGAATGCACTGCTTTTGCCCAGCGGCGCTGTAAACCCCGTAAAGATAAAAGAATAAGATTTTTAATCTGCATCAATTAATACTTTGAGAAATTCAGTCGCGGCTGTTTTGTGTCATATCTTCTTTGTTGAAAATATGCGCAAAAGCAGAAAATCAGGCGCTGCGGCCTGATTGAGGATAGGTGTTTTTGCTGCTTGTGAAAGTAGAATCACACTCTATGGATGATAGCTAAATGCCTTATCTGGCAAAAAGTCAATGGTTATTGGCTTTTGCAATGCAGCAAAGTGGGTAGAAATATTTGTATTTTTTGACGGATTTTTTCTCTGGGCTTGATTGTTTTTTCTGTTTTTAGAACAGAAAAAATGTTCTTTTTCTCAAAAAAATAGACAAAAAAATACCCCGGCAAGCCGAGGTATTTCCCAGAGATGGTGAGCAATTATTTGCCAACGCGTTCCGTCTCTACACGCATGTCCAACACATAGGCCAGGCTGGAGCCGTCAGCGGGCGGGTTGGCTACCGGGTAGCGCTTGACGCGCAGCACACTGCGGTAGCCGGGCTCGAACTCAAAGCCCTGAATGGGGCTGTAAAAATGCTGCCAATCACCGGCAATGCTCTTGCGGCCGGCGTTGTCGTAGCGCACTTCACGCACTTGCAGACATTGGGCATTGCGTGCGGCGCCCGCAGAGCAAGGCTTGGTTTGCGGGGCTACTTCCAGAAAGATGGTTTCGCCAGCGCTGCCATAGCGAGTGGCGTCGGTGGGCTTGCCCACCAGGTGCCAGCGGCTGCCATCGTTGAACTGCATCATCATGCGCGGCGGGTTGGCGTCTTGCGCAAAATGCACGGCGGTGGCGCGCTGCAGTTGCGCGCCTACGGCTTGCTCCAGCTGCATCAGCCCGGGCGTGGCGCAGGCCATATTGGTGCTGGCCAGGTTGCCCACCTTGAGGTCGTTGCCGTTGAGCTGGTAGCTGCCGCTCATGTTGTTGCAAATCTTGGTAGCGACGATCTGCTCGCCAGGGTTTTTGCCGGCGATAAAGCTCAGGCGCACCACGTTTTTGGGCGCCAGCGCGGTGAAGGCGGGCAGTACACGGCCTGCGCTGTCGTCGGCTTTCTCCAGCTCCCAGTGGAAGGCTTGCAAGGTGTTGTTGAATGGTGAAGACGACATGGTGCTGGGTGTGCTGGTGACAGTGCCGGGGGTGCTGGTTTGTGCCGTGGTGGGGTTGCTGCAGCCAGCCAGTGCCAGCAATACAGCGGCGCCAGAGGCGGCCAGGGTCCATCGGTTCATGAGATTCGTCCTTTCAGTGATCCGCCATGCAAGCATGGCAATAACGGTGAGCCGCATGCTAGCCCAAGTGCAAGGGGTGGTTTGTAGTCCGCTGGCTTGGTTGTGCTGCGGCAGCTGCCTAAAGCATAAGCAGCTGTCATTTACCCTTTGATGACAGCCACTTGGCGACTTGTCCCAGCGCTTGTCCACACCGTCACCCACAAGAAGCGGGGATAAGCTGGCGCTCGGGCTGGCTGTGCCGGCCGGGTTTCAGGCGGGCAGGAAGAGTGCCGGGTCCACCATGGTCTGGTTCAGCATCACGCCCCAGTGCAGGTGCGGGCCGGTAACGCGGCCGGTGGCGCCCACCTTGCCGATCACTTCGCCAGCGCGCACGCTGTCGCCCACGGTGCAATCAATCTTGCTCAGGTGGCAATACATGGTTAAAAAGCCGCCGCCATGGTTGAGCCAGATGGTGTGGCCATTGAAGAAATAATCGCCCACATCGATCACCTTGCCAGCCATGGGCGCTTTGATGGGCGTGCCGGTGGGGGCCGCGATGTCCATGCCGCTGTGCGGATTGCGAGACTGGCCGTTGAAGACGCGGCGCAGCCCGAACGAGCTCGAGCGCCGGCCGGGAACGGGCGCGGGCAGCACCAGCTTGTCGGGCACCGGCGCGGTGAAGGTGGCCATCACGGTTTTCTGGTGGTCGCGCTCGCGCTCGTAGCGGGCGTTGTCGGCTTCGGAAAGATCCACAGTTTTGGGCGCTACCTTGAGTCGTTGCTCGCTGTATTTTTTGTCTCGCACTTGGTAGGCCACCGTGCGCGAGCCTTGTGCAGTTTGTACGCGAATCTGCGCGGCGCCCACCGGTGCGGAAAGCGGAATGCCCACCAGCGCTGTCCATTCAATCGCATCGCCAACCACCAGCACTGGAATGTCGCCACTGAAAGCCTGGGGGCGTTCCGCTGCCGGGCCCAGCGACAAGCGCGCCACGCCACCGGGCACTTGCGAATCGGCCGGCCAGCCATCTGCCGCCTGGGCCAGTGGCAGCCCGGCGGGCACCAACAGCGCGGAGGCTGCAGCTTTTAACCAGTGGCGGCGCTGCAGCAAAAAAGGGCTGCTGGACGAGGTGGTAGGCAGGTGGCTTGGGGGCATGGTCATGACAGAGAAGGTGGCTGCTTGCAAAAGCATAGCGGCTGGCGCTTGTTCAACGGGCGCAAAGCTCGCGTTTAATATGCAAAAATTGGTAAACCACTCGGGCGGCAGCCGACGCTGAGACGGGGGCTGGTAGCATATTTGGTGCTATGCTTTTTACTGATGTTAGCGCAGGTGTGCAGCGTTGATGAAGCAGTTGGGCTCCCGCAGCGCCGGCCGAGTCCGAATCCGCTACAGTAGCCACCCAAGGACTGCACCATGGCGCAAGCCGGAGAAAATGTTTCGGGAGTTTTTCTTGTTCATGTTGGGTAAGCATTCAGACCGACCTTATCAGGCTGCCGGCGGGGGTAGCCAACCGCCGCGCCGCTGGGCAGGCGGGGCGCTGGCTGTGGCCGCCATGGCGATGTTGTCGGGTTGCGGTGGTCTGAGCCATGTCAGCAGCGACCACGATTCCCACCGTTACAACGTGGTGGCTAGTGAAACCTTTGGCGCAGCATCCACCTACTCGCGGCTGTTCGATGCCACGCCCGAGCGTACCTGCGAAGCGGCTCGTCGCGCCTTGTTGAGCCAGGGCTACCTGATCAATGTCTCCAAGCCCAAAGAGATTGAAGGGCAAAAAAGCTTTCAGCCGGCCGTGGACAACCACCAGATCATCACCATCCGCGTGGTCTGCGCCACCGACAGCCACGACGGCAAGGTGACCCTGGGCTTTGTCTCCGCCCTCAAAGACACCTACAACCTGAAGAAAAGCAGCAACTCGGCCAGCGTGGGCGTGGGTGCGCTGGGCTCGCTCTCGCTGCCTTTTTCTGCGGGCAGTGATTCGATGATCAAGGTGGGCAGCGAAACAGTGAGCTCGGCCACCTTCTATGACAGCTTTTTTGACCTGATCAAATCCTTTCTGCGCCAGGACGACAGCAGCCGGCTGCAAGGCCGCGCGCCAGAGACGGAGCCAGACCCTGATAACTGAAAACAAAGCCGGCGCAAGCCGGTTTTTTGTTGCATTTCAGCGCTGACCTGATGCAGTTGGTGGGCGGCGCCAGTGGTATAAATTTGGCATTCCAAGGCCTTGACGAGGAGCCACGCATGCCACTGACCGCCCATGTGCAAAGCGAGATCACGGTGCGGGTGCACGGCGGGTTTGACGACGCCGAACGCATCCTGGAGATCATCGTCGACGAAATGCACGAGCCCGGTGAGCTCGATGCTGCTGAGGTGCAGCGCTACCTGGCGCAGTGCTTGCAGGATTGGGAGCAGGCCAAGCGCAGCTGGCCTCGCACCACTGATTGCGACCGGCTCGATCAGGCCTTTGAGCAGCTGGAGCAGCAAGGCGTGCTCTGCCGCCAAAACGCCGGCCAGACGCAAAGCGACGGCTATGACGACGTGCGCCAAGCGCTGAGCGAGCGCAGCCATGCAGAGCGCTACATCGGCTACTGCTTTTTCCACGGCCAAGATCTGGCCCGCGTGGTGCAGGGCGGCGGCCTGTACCTGGCTTTTGGCCCGCTGGATGCAGCGCAGGAGCATTCCCTCGGCATTGAAGTGGGCCAGCGTGTGATGCGCGCCCTGGTGGCCGCCGGCCTGCACGCCCAATGGGACGGCCACTTCGGTCAGCGCATTGCGTTGCCGGTGTTTGACTGGAAGAGCCGTTAGAGCGTCATCGGCCCGCTGAACAAGCGGCGTGATGCTCAGCGCTCATGCTTGTGTTCCCGTGCTGCTGGATGGGCAGCGTGGGGCGCGGGTGCCGGCCGAGGCGCGGCGGCCACCATGGGAGCGTGTTGCGCTGCGGCGGCTGCATGAGCGGGTGGCGCTGCCCGTTGTTCTGCTTGGCGTTGCGCCTGTTGTTGAGCGCGTTGCTGCTCTTGCTGGGCATGCTGTTGCTGCACCTGTTGGGCGCGTAGTGCATCTTGCTGCTGCGCCCGCTGCGCGGCCTCTTGTTGCTGACGCTGCCTGCTTTGTTGCTCGGCCAGCGCTTGTTGTTGGCGTTGCTGGGCTTGGGCCTGGGCTGCTGCCTGCTGGCGCTGAGCCTCGGCCTGTTGCTGCGCCGCGGTTGGTGCCGGGGCTGCCTGGGCGCGCTGCGGCGCTTGGTTGGGCTGTGCTGGGGCGTGTGGCGCTTGTGGAGTATTCAGCGGCGCGCTGGCATGCACAGCGCGGTCAGCTGGCGCAGCGGCAGGCAGGGCAGCAACGCGATGGCGCGCATCGGTGCCATGCGGTGCCGAGGCGGCGGCTGCCAACGGCGTTGGCACTGCAGGGCGTGCAGGTATGGGTGTTTGCGCAGTTGGCGCAGGCGCTTGTCTTTGCGCCATGGCGGCGGGGTTGTCATGGCGTGCGGCCAATGCCATGGCAGCACCTCCGGCCGCCACGGCACCCACGGCTGCGGTTGTGGCCAAGCCGTGCATCGCGGGGCTGCCTGCCGGTGGCGACATTCCCGCATTCAACCCTGGGCCGCTGTTGCCTGGCACCACCGTGTTGTTGGTGATTTGCGTGGTGTGCACATTGTTGTGGATGTTCTCTACCACGGTGGTGGACTGCGAGACATAGGTGCGGTTGTTGTAGACCACTGCCGGGCGCGCCTGCGGAGGCGGTGGCGGGTTGCCGGGGCGCCAGTCGTGGTCGTGCTCACCCCAATGCATGTCCCAGCTGTGCCAACCCCAGTTGGGGCGGCTTTCTACTGCGGTGGCCAGCACTACGCCTGCGCCAAAGCCGATGATGCCTGCCACCACCGGCGCGCTGCCCACCACCACGGCTGGCTGTGGCGGGGGCGCGATGATGCTGCGGTAGCTGTGGTAGAGCGGCACCGGTGTGCCATAGACGATGGCCGGGTCGTACTGGGGCACATAGACGGTGGCCACCTGGGTGGGCTCGATCTGTATGAACTGCTCGGGCGGCGTAATCACGGGGTGGCCGTAAAAGGGCACGGTGGAATCACTGGCGCTGTAACCGGTGCTGGCCGCTTGGGCTGCTGCCTGCACTTTGAGCTGTTGCGAGCTTTTGAGCGAGCCGGCCTTGACGGCGCGGCCGCGCATCACCTGGATGGCGTTGAGCACGTCGGACGGGTCGTTGTAGTAGGCCTTGCCGAGCGCCGTGGTCCAGGGGATATTGCCGGCGAGCTGGGCCAGCACATTGGGAAATTCGGTCAGCGATTTGACCGACGGATCCCAGCTTTGGCTGTTGACCGCCGCGACCAGGGCCGCCTTCTGCAGGCCGGGGTTCTGGCCCAGCCACACTTCGGCCGCGCTGATCTGGTCCGGGTAGGTGGCGCCTGCCAGCACCTGGGCCACCAGTTTGTCGGGGTAGAGCGCGATCGGCGCCACCATCTGGTAGAGCACATCGGCGCTGGGCGGGGTGTAGGCTGCTTGCACGGGTTGTGTGGGCTCGGGTGTCGGCGCGGGTGCTGCGAGCGGTGCCGGCGCAGCGGCCTTGGGGCTGCCGTTGTCGTTGCAAGCGGCCAAGGAGACCAGACAGGCCGCCGCCAAAAGCGAGAGCGAGAGTCGGGACGGGAGGTGGGCGGCGCTTGCTTGGCCGATGGGTTTGAGCTGCAACATGGAACACTCCTGGCGCGGCCAGCTCGGCCGTGCTGTAGGTGGGGACAGTGGGAGCCGGATGCAGCCGGCGTGTCTGTTCAACGCGATGGTAGTGCGGCTGTTGACGCTTCTGCCGGGCCTGCCCTGACTTGTAACCGCAATAGCTCGAAATAATCAAAATAGATAGCTGCCAGAGCATTGGAGTAAATGGCTTTCAGCTGTTTTCTATTTATTAAATTTTGTCCATTTGTTGCCGCTTTACCCAGCATTTGCACAGCCCGGTCCAGCGCTCGCGGGCTACAGCATCGGCCGCAAATCGCGCGCCGATTCCTGCAGCATTTTCAGCAGCGCCTGGGCGGCTGATTCGGTTTTCATCATCTGGGGGGGGCCCACCAAATTCAACGCGGCCAGAACGCTGCCATGGCTATCGCGGATGGGCACGGCGATGGCCTGCACATGGAGCTCGTGTTCATCCCGGGCAATGCAGTAATCGTGCAGCCGCCATTGAACGCTTGGTAAGCCCTGGAGCAGGGCATACGGGACAAAGGCCGAGCATGCTCCGGCCTTCTTTGCTTGCCTTTCTATTGATGGTTTCTGGCCTGAGCTGGCGGCAGGCGCTAAGCTGTCCGCACTTTCGTTTTCTGTCTTGAGAGTCAGACATCTCCGAGGAGCAATTGTGCAAAATCGTCCCCTTGGCCCGTTCAGCGTGGCCAATGTAGCCCTGGGCTGCATGAACTTCTGCCACGCTTATGGTAGCCCGGTGTCCACCGAACAATCGCATGCGGTGCTGCATGCGGCCATCGACGCTGGTGTCACCCTGTTTGACACGGCTGCGCTCTATGGCTTTGGCGCCAGTGAATTACTGGTTGGCCCGGTGCTCAAGCCGCATCGCCAGCACATCACCCTGGCCAGCAAAGGCGGCATGGCTGGTGTGCGTGGCGACGACGGCGTAATGCGCCGCGTGATCGACGGTCATCCCAAAACCCTGCGCAAGAACTGCGAAGACAGCTTGCAACGCTTGGGCACCGATGTGATCGACTTGTACTACCTGCACCGCTGGGACAAGCGCGTGCCGATTGAAGAATCGGTGGGTGAGATGGCGCGCCTCAAGGAAGAAGGCAAGGTGCGCGCGCTGGGCTTGTCCGAGATCGGTGCCGAGGCTTTGCGCCGCGCCCACAAGGAACACCCGATAGCCGCGCTGCAGAGCGAGTATTCGCTGTGGTCGCGCAATGCCGAATTGGGCACGTTAGCCGCTTGCAAGGAACTGGGCATTGCCTATGTGGCCTTCAGCCCCATGGGCCGTGCCTTCTTGAGCGGCAAATTGCAACAAGTGGACAACTTCGTCAAAGGCGATATCCGCGCCACCATGCCGCGTTTTGCGAGCGATTCCTATGCGCAAAACCTGCGCCTGCTGGCCCCCATGCAGGCCGTGGCCGAGAAAGCAGGCTGCACGCTGGCCGAGCTGGCCATCGCCTGGGTGCTGCACCAGGGCGAGCATGTGATTGCCTTGCCAGGCACGACCAATGTGGCGCACCTGCAAGAAGATGTGCGCGGTGGCAGCGTGCCGCTCAGCGCCGAGCTGCTGGCCGAGCTCGACGCCATCTTCCAACCCGAGGCGGTAGTAGGCGACCGCTATGCGCCGCAGAGCCAGGGGGAAGTGGATACCGAGAAGTTCCGCTTTGAAACGGCTGGCCCGGCAGTACGCTGAGTGCACGGGAACAAGAAGGCCAGTGATTGGAAAAAGAACAAGGCCAGATTTTGTAGTGAAAAACTACAAAATCAATAGCATTGAACTGTTTCTGGTATTGGCCTGCCCGACAGGGATCGAACCTGTGACCCACAGCTTAGAAGGCTGTTGCTCTATCCAACTGAGCTACGGGCAGATGTTTGATTCATAACGGGATTCCGTTATTTTGAATGCGCCTGCTGCATGGCGAATCCCGTAGCGTGACGGAACGCCCAAGCCCGAAAAAGGCTGGCAGCAGAGAACGTGATTATGCCGTGTTTATGGCCCGCTCAGGGTTTGAGCGGGCCGATGGCTGTGGCAGAGGTGTTTACTCGGTCTCGTCGTAGACCAGAGATGGGTTGTTCATCGCGCGGGCCACGTCGTTGAGGCTGGTGATGATGTGGTTGGCGAAGAAGCTGCTTTGCGTGTCGGGCTCCAGCGCGGCGATGGCCACGTTGGCCAAGGCCTGGTTCAGTGGCACGTAGAAGCTGCCTTCGGGTACGTCGATCGAGGCGCGTTGCAACTGTACTTTGACGCGCTCTACGCTGCGCTCCGAGGGGCCGAGCACATCGTTCTTGGCGCCGCTGCTGCGTTCAAGCTCTTGGTAGGTGTCGGCCATCAGGTTGCCGGGCTCGGCCACTTGCAGCACTTGCAGGCCCAGGGCGCGCAGTTTATTGGCAGCTTCGGTAGCGGTGCTGGCCAGCCAGTAGCCGCAGGGGCGGGTGCGGGTGTCGCCCGGGCGCAGTTTGACGGAGGATTTCCAATCCACCTCTTGCGGCATGTCTTCGCCGGTTTGCGGGTCGATGAAGACAATCTTGCGCTTTTCTGCGGTTTGCTGGGCTTCCAGCGTGAACTGGCCACGGCAGGCTTGCGACGCGATGTCGCGGCTCACGAAGGCGCGCACCTGTTCCAGCTCTTTGGCGCGCTGGGCGGTGGTTTGCAGGGCCGAGGTGATGGCGACAACGTGGCTGTGCACGCGACGCTGGATGTGCGCGCGGCCAATGCCGACGCCGCGGGTTTCGATAAGCAGACTGGGCACGTTTTTCAGCGCGTAGACGTTGCGGCCGGTGTCGGGGCGGACGCCGCCCATCGACAGGCTCAGGTCCTCGGCGTTGCGCGTGGTGGTGTAGTACCAGTTGGTGCTTTGGCCTTGGTCGGTGAGCGCTTTTTGCATGGGCAGCAAATACCATTCGTTGGCGGCTTTGCCGACAAACTCATGCACGTTGGCGGTGGTCGGGGTCTGCAGCAGCGCGTCGTAGCGCTGCACGCCGTGAAACTTTTCCAGGTAGCGGCCAGCCACGGTGAATTCGTGCGAATCGAGCACCGCAATGGGGCGGTAGTTGCGGTTGAGCTTGGCCAGCGCTTGTGCTTCCGGCGTTTGCAGCAGCAGGTGGTCGCGGTTCATGTCCAGGCCATTGGCCGTGGTGCGGCGGCCGCTGGCTGCGCCATCGGGGTTGGCACGTGGCACCAGCAGCACATTGACTTTGTCGAGCAAGGCCGCTTGTGGGCCTTGGGCGAGCGCCTGGGCCAC
Organism: Comamonas trifloxystrobinivorans; assembly: GCF_043359985.1. Classification (NCBI taxonomy): domain Bacteria; kingdom Pseudomonadati; phylum Pseudomonadota; class Betaproteobacteria; order Burkholderiales; family Comamonadaceae; genus Comamonas; species Comamonas trifloxystrobinivorans. The sequence goes on along the minus strand of NZ_JBHZGV010000001.1, from coordinate 189,714 downwards.
GGCCAACAGCGCTTCGCTGCCGGCGGGTTCGTCCCCGTGTTGTTGGCCAACCAGCATGACGGTGGGGCGGCCGCTGGCGTCCAGATCGTGCAAGGCAGTGCTGGCCGCGCGGGTCAGCAGCAGCGCCTGGATGGTTGTGCCTTCTTGCGAGTTGCCGGCGCTGATCAGCTCGGCCTTGGTGCCTTGGGGCAGCGGGCTGTTGGCGAGTTGGCGCAGTGCGTGGCCGAGTTCGGCGTTGCTGGTGTAGGTGGTGCGGCCCGCGGCCAGGCCGGGGGTGTTGTAGAGCTCGGCCGGGTCGGGGAAGCGGGCTGCCACCTCGGGGCTTTCATGCCAGCCGCCCAGCGGCGTGGCTTGCAGCGGTGTGGACGCTACCGGCGAGCTGACGACGCCGCTGTTGCTGACACCGGGGATTTGCACCGGGCTGGGGCCGGTTTTTTGGGGCGCTGGGGCTGGCGCGGTGACCACGCTGCCTTGGCTGGCAAGTGGCGTGCTTTCCCAGGGTGGGAGCGGGGTGCTGGAGCAGGCGCTCAGCAGCACGGCTGCCGACAGGGTGCTCAAGACCAGCAGGCCGGGTTTTTGGGCATTGGCTGCGGTGGTGGCTCGATCGATGTTCATCGTTGTTCTTGCGTGCTGGGGCACGGCCCTCCTTCAGTGAGATGCTGCCATTATGCAAAGCGGCCAAGGCGCTTTGCGTAGGATGGCTGCGAAAAACGAAGCTCTGCCAGCTGCTGAGAAAGCAGCCTGGCTCATACAGCCCCGAATGTACCAGCCGATTGCACGGTGCTGACCGAACTGGACGCATCCGGCGCAGGCTGCGGAACGCGCATGCGCAGCAGGGCACGCACAAAGCCGTGGTCGGAGCGGCTGCGGTCGCGCCCCTCGTGCAGGTGGTCGTTGAAGTAGTCCACGCGCCGGACATCGCCGATCGCGTGTTTGCTGTGCGGGTCGAACTCTTCGCTCACCAGCACCTGGTCCAGCACGGCGGGCGCGCCTTGGTGAATGTGGGAGTAGGCCACGTCTTTTTTGAGTGCGGCATCGCCCAGCAGATCGTAGGCGTTGAACAGAGCGCGGTCGCGTGCGCCCTGGTCGTAAGCCACATCGGACGTGGCGGCAATGAGCTGCGTGGTCACGCTGTCGGGCGTGTCGTTGAAGTCGCCCAGCACCACTAGCGGCATGCGCGTATGGCGCAGCAGGTCAATCACCAGGCAGCGCAAGGCCATGGCTTCCACGCCGCGCATGATGAGCGAGCGCAGCGAGGCCAGGGCAGCAATCTTGGGGTTGTCGCGGTCTTCGAGCGGGTTGCCGTCGGCGTCCAGCAAGAATTTGGGGCGTTTGGATTTGAGGTGGCAGGTGAGCACGCTGAGCACCTGGCCGTGCTTCATCTGCAAGGTGGCAACCAGCGGCGGGCGCTCAAACTTGTCGTGCATGCCCAGGCCGGGTATGGGCTGACCGAGACCGACGGGAAAGTCGGCAAAAGAGCGGCAGGCCAGTACTTCCAGACGCGTGGCAAAACCTACGCGCGGCGTGTCGCTGGCGCCGGTGCGGCCTTCGCTGTTTTCTGCGCCGGGCACGGTCACCACCGGGTAGTGCAGGCCGCTGGCCTTGATGGCCGCTTGCAGTGCGGCCTGGTCCCAAACCTCTTGCACGGCTAGGATGTCGGCGTTCAAGGCCTGCAGGCGCCCGCCCAGCCATTGCACTTTGCGCTCGTACTGGCTGCGGGTGTAGGGTTCTTGGTTGGCGTAGAACTGGCGCTCAGGCAGTGCCAGGTTCAAGACATTGCAGGTGGCCACCGTCAAGGTGTCCACCGGGGTGGAGGATACAAAAGGCCGCATAGAAATCTCGTTTCTGATGCGGCCTTACCCTAGCGGAATCCGTGACGCAGATCAACAACGCCTAGAGTTGTTGACCTTCGCCGCGCTTAGCGCTGAAACGAATGGTTGCGATTTCCCCGGTTGCCACCGTTGCCGCCACCACCATTGCGGTTGCCACCGCCAAAGCCGCCACGGCGGCCGCGTTCGGCCATGCTGTCGACGCTGGTGCGCATCGGGTCGGGCTGGGTGCCACCGCTGCGGCGGTGGTTGCGGCCGTCGACCGTGCCGCCGAACTGGGTGCCCAGGTGGGCATCCGCGCGGGGCTGGCGCTCATCTTGGCGCGGGCCACGGTTGTTGCTGTGGCGCTGGCCTTGGCCCTGGCCTTGAGACTGGCGTGGCTGGCCGCCGTTGCCGCGCTGCTCGCCTTGTGCGTGGCGTGGGCCTTGGCCTTGGCGGTTGTCGCGGCGTGGTGGGCGGGCTTCGCGGCGTGGCTGCTCCATGCCTTCGCCAGCAAAATCGGCTGCGCCTTCGCCACGCGGTGCGGGCGAGCGCTTGGCATTGCGGCCGCCGCCATGGCCATTGCCATTGCTGCTGGCACCACCTTGGCCGCGAGCGGTCTTGGTGGTGCGGATGCGCTCCATCATTTCTTGGCGGGCGGCTTTGGCGGCGGCCTGCATCACATCGCGGCTCGGTGGCTTGCCAGCGCCGCCCCAGATGGTTTGGCGGCCCATGGCGATGGGTTCGGCTTTTTCACCTTCTTCGGGGCCAAAGCCTTCGAGCACCTGCACCGGGATTTCTTGCTTGGTGAAGCGCTCGATGTCCATCATGAAGCCTTCTTCATCCATGCACACCAGGCTGACGGCATTGCCTTCGCGGCCGGCGCGGCCGGTGCGGCCAATGCGGTGCACGTAGTCTTCCGAGACGTTCGGAATTTCGTAGTTCACCACGTTGGGCAGCTCGTCGATATCGATGCCGCGGGCCGCGATGTCAGTGGCCACCAGGGCGCGCAGCTCACCGGTCTTGAAGCCTTCGAGCGCTTGCGTACGAGCGCTTTGGCTCTTGTTGCCGTGCAGGGCCATGGCCGAGACGCCGTTCTTGCTCAGGTAGTCGGCCACATTGTTGGCGCCGAACTTGGTGCGCGTGAACACCAGCACCTGGCTCCAGTTGTTTTCCTGGATGATGTGCAGCAGCACTTGCTTTTTCTTGCCGCGGCCAACCGGGTGGATCACCTGCTTGATGCGCTGCACCGTGGTGTTGCGCGGGGTGACCTGGATCGATTGCGGGTTGCGCAGCAGGCCATTGGCCAGCTCGCGGATTTCGTCGCTGAAGGTGGCCGAGAACAGCAGGCTTTGCTTGTCCTTGGGCACCAGGGCCAGCACTTTTTTCACGTCGTGGATGAAGCCCATGTCGAGCATGCGGTCGGCTTCGTCGAGCACCAGGATCTCGACCGTCGACAGGTCCAGAAAGCCTTGCTGCTGCAGGTCAAGCAGGCGGCCAGGCGTGGCCACCAGCACGTCAACGCCTTTTTTGATGCGGTCGATTTGTGGGTTCATGCCAACACCGCCAAAAATGACGGTGGATTTGACGTCCAGGTGCGCGGCGTAGTGGCGCACGTTCTCTTCCACCTGGGCGGCCAGCTCACGCGTGGGGGCCAGGATCAAGGCGCGGATGGCCTTGTTGCCCCATTGGTTGCGGCTACCTTCGGATTGCAGCAGGCGGTGCAGCAGCGGCAGCGTGAAAGCGGCCGTTTTGCCGGTGCCGGTCTGGGCGCCGGCCAACAAATCGTTACCTTGCAAGACCACGGGAATGGCTTGGGCCTGGATGGGGGTGGGGGCGTCATAGCCCTGCTCGCGCACAGCCTGCACAATGGCTGGTGCCAGATTCAGTTCTTCAAATGTCATTGGATCAGGTGCGTCCAACCTGGACGCTGGGGTTCTGCCTTGTCTCAGCAATTTTTTGGAGTTATTGCCGCCAGTCAAAGGCAGAGGGGTTCAAAGAGTGGAGCTCGGAACAGAGGTGTCCGTTGTCCCCAGCAAAAGCGCTGAAGTCCTAGGCAACTGGAGCCTTTGACTGCGGGTATTGTCGCATGCACCGATAATCCCAGGGTAGCCGCGACCCCAAATCGCATATTTTTTTACTGTTTTACCAAAAGAGCACATGGCCCAATACGTTTTCTCGATGAACCAGGTCACCAAGACGGTTCCTCCGAAGCGACAGATTTTGAAGGGTATTTCGCTGAGCTTCTTCCCCGGCGCCAAGATCGGCGTGCTGGGTTTGAACGGTTCGGGGAAATCCAGCTTGCTGAAGATCATGGCAGGCGTTGACAAGGAGTTCGAAGGCGAAGCCATCCCGATGGCCGGCCTGTCGATCGGTTACCTGCCCCAGGAGCCCCAGCTCAACCCCGAGCACACGGTGCGCCAGGCGGTGGAAGAGGCCATGGCCGAGGTGAACAACGCCAAGGCGCGCCTCGAAGAGGTGTATGCCGCCTACGCCGAGGAAGACGCCGATTTCGACGCCCTGGCCGCTGAGCAAGGCCAGTTGGAAGCCATCATTGCCGCCGCCGGCACCGATTCCGAACACCAGCTGGAAATCGCTGCCGACGCGCTGCGCCTGCCCGCCTGGGACGCCATCATCGGCCAGCTCTCCGGTGGCGAGAAGCGCCGCGTGGCGCTGTGCAAGCTGCTGTTGTCCAAGCCCGACATGCTGCTGCTCGACGAGCCCACCAACCACTTGGACGCCGAATCGGTCGATTGGCTGGAGCAGTACCTGCACCGCTTCACCGGCACCGTGGTGGCCATCACCCACGACCGCTACTTCCTCGACAACGCCGCCGAGTGGATTTTGGAACTCGACCGTGGCCACGGCATTCCCTACAAGGGCAACTACTCCGAATGGCTGATCCAGAAGGGCAACCGCCTGGAGCAAGAGCAAAAGGGCGAAGAAGCCCGCGCCAAGGCCCTGAAAAAGGAGCTGGACTGGGTGCGCCAAAACGCCAAGGGCCGCCAAGCCAAGTCCAAGGCCCGTATTGCCCGCTTCGAGGAGTTGAGCGATTACGAATACCAACAGCGCAACGAAACGCAGGAAATCTTCATTCCTGTGGCCGAGCGTCTGGGCAGCCGCGTGATCGAGTTCAAGGGCGTCTCCAAGGCCTTTGGCGACCGCCTGCTGATCGACAACCTGTCGATGAACGTGCCTGCTGGCGCCATCGTCGGCATCATCGGCCCCAACGGCGCGGGTAAATCCACGCTGTTCAAGCTGATTGCCGGCAAGGAACAGCCCGATTCGGGCGAAGTGGAAATCGGCCAGACCGTGAAGATGGCCTTTGTCGACCAGAACCGCGACGCGCTGGCCAACGAGAAAACCGTCTGGGAAGACATCTCCGGCGGCCTCGACATCATCAACGTCGGCAAGTTCCAGATGGCCTCGCGTGCTTACGCCGGCCGCTTCAACTTCAACGGCCAAGACCAGCAGAAAAAGGTCGGCAACCTCTCCGGGGGGGAGCGCGGCCGTCTGCACCTGGCCAAGACCCTGATCCAGGGCGGCAACGTGCTGCTGCTCGACGAACCGTCGAACGACCTGGACGTGGAAACCCTGCGCGCGTTGGAAGATGCGCTGCTGGAATACGCAGGCACCGTGATGGTGATCTCCCACGACCGCTGGTTCCTCGACCGTATCGCCACCCATATCTTGGCAGCCGAGGGGGATAGCCAATGGGTGTTTTTTGATGGAAACTATCAGGAATACGAGGCGGATAAGAAAAAGCGCTTGGGTGAAGAAGGAGCCGCCCCCAAGCGTGTACGCTACAAAGCACTGAAGTAAAACGGCTGCACGCCCGCTGCTTTGCGCAAGTGGCGGGCGTATTACAGGGAGAGGTTCACAGTGGAACAGCGCGCAGCATCGGTATTCGACACCTGTCTGGAACAGGCATTGCAAGAGGCTGAGCCTTTGATGGCGGCCATGGGCAATGCTGCCTTGGCCGCGTTGCGGGCCAAATTGTTGGATCCAGCCAACAACCATCTTGAACCATTGTTGAAAGATGCCATCGAGCAGCTCAAAAGCCGCCGTGGCAATCTGCAAGCCAACTACGCCCAGCGGTTGCGCCAAGCCGCTTTTTTGATAGCCGATGGCAAACGTGCCGACTACCACCAACTGATGGGGGGCGACGGTGTGGGCGGCAGCGGTGCGCTCGAGTCCGAGGTGCTGCGTGCCCAGATCGAATGGGGCCGGGTACAGATCGACCTGTTGCAGCAAACCGAGCAAAGCCTGGTGGCGCTGGAGCGCGTGTACCGGCCGCTGCGCAAAATCACCCGCTACTGGCGCAACGGCAACCCTTTGCACCACACGGTCTACCTCGACAGCCTGCAGGCCACCTTGCAAGACCAGCGCGTGAGTACCGATGTCACGGCGCTTTTTCTGTCAGACATGGTGGGTGTCATGGCGCAGCACCTGCAAATCAGCTACCAGCGCATCACCAATTTGGCGGTCAACAGCTATGCCGAGTTGCTGGCCAAGGCCGAGTCCAAGCGCCAGGCGGCGCGCGAGAGTGCGCACCACTTTTCTCGCCGGGCCAAGCGCCTGTTCCAAATTCCACCGCATTGCCCGGTAGGGGCGGTGCGGGCTTACAAGGCACTCATTCCCACGCTGGAGCGCCTGAGCGCCCGCGATCCTTCGTTCTGGGACGATGCCGAACACCCGGCGCGCCTGCTCGTGCAGACCCTGGTAGACCAGGCTACCGCTTTGCGCGAAAGCGGCAGCACGCTGGCCAATCCGCAGTTTCCCGGCCTGGTGTCCGACACCGTGCAAATGCTCACCGCGCTCAAGTCGCCGACGGCAGATGACTTTGCACAGGCCCTGGGCCGCTTTGGCGTGGTGGCCAAGCCCCGCGCCGAAGCGGAGTGGCATGAATCGCAACAATCGGGTTACTCCAGCAGCATGCTGGCCGAAAGCCAATGGGGCGCGTCGGCCTTGCTCAGTGTCAACCCGGATTCGGAGCTGATGGAGCTGCCCGAGCCAGCGCCCGCTACCCATAAGTCGGTGGCCGAGCCCATGGCGCCCGAGCTGGAGCTGCAAGCGGCCTTGGCACAGGTACCCGCACCGCAAAATGCGGCTAGCGCGCACGCCCATGCGACAGCCGCCATGCCGCTGGTGCCCGGCAGCCTGGACGCGCTGGAGCAAGACGTGATGGCCTTGATCGCCACGCACCCGCACAGCCTCGACGCCGATCCGGCCGTGCTGGCCGCGCTCTCGGGCGCCTGGCCGCAGGTCTTGCACATGGCGGCGCAGCGCTCGGGGCTGGATTCCAGCAGCTTCCGCGCTTACCGGCAAGTCGTCTCCGAAGTGCTGGCGCTGGCCGGCGCCAGCTCGGGCGTGGGCGTGCACAGCGAGGCCGATGTGCTGATCCCCTCGCTGCTCACGCGCCTCAAATCCGGGCTGACGGGCATTGGCTGGATGCCCGAGCGCATCGCACCCGTGCTCACCGCAGTGGCGCGCATGGCGCCCAGCGCGATTGTGGAGCTGCATGCGGTGCAAGAAGAGGAAGAGCCTCAGCTGCAGTCCGACGGGCCACTCGACAGCTCGCTGGTGCTCAGCGCCGCAGTCGCCCAACCCACGCGGCCTGCGGCAGAGGCGGCAGCAGACAAGGCTTTCAAGCTCTGCGGCCATGCTCTGCAAGAAGGCATGCAATTTGCCTTTCTGAGCCAGGGCGAATGGGTCACCAAGCAGCTGAGCTGGAGCAACCCGCAGGCCACCATGTTTTTGTTCACGGCAGGCGATGGGGCCAGCCAGTCCATCACCCGGCGCATGCTGGAGCGGCTGGAAGTCGAGCAGGCAGTACGTCCGGCCTGAGGGTTTTTACCCGCGACCACCATGGCACAATGGCGGCCGTGGCAGCCACGGACTGGCGCCGTGGGCCGCTTCCCATCTTGTCTGGCAGCACGCACTGCCGGTCAAACAGCAAAAACAATCCGGCCTGTTGCGCTCTGCCCAGGCCACTCTGGAGACAAAGATGAGCCGACTCTCTCGCGCCGCCCGCTCGTTGGGCTTTGCCGCATCGCGCCGCACTGTGCTGGCTGCGGCCTTGTTGGGCACCAGCGTGCTCGCACCGCTGACCGCCCAAGCCGCCGATCCCAAGAAATACCCTGAGCGCCCCGTGCGCGTGGTGGTGGGCTTCTCCGCTGGCGGCACTACCGACGTGGTGGCCCGCATCATGGCCAAAGAGCTGACGGCCGAGCTGGGCCAATCGTTCGTGGTGGACAACAAGCCTGGCGCTGGCAGCAACATCGCCACCGAGCTGGTCGCCCGCGCCGAGCCCGATGGCTACACCCTGCTGTTCGTGGCGGTCACCAGCGCCATCAACCAGACGCTGTACCCCAAGGTCAAGTTCGATCTGGTCAAGGATTTTGCGCCGGTCGCCCTGGGCGCCAAGGTGCCCAATGTGCTGGTGGTCAACGCCAACGTGCCGGTCAAGAACGTCACCGAGCTGATCGCCTACGCCAAAGCCAACCCCGACAAGGTCTCCTACGCTTCCTCGGGCAGCGGCACCTCCATCCATATGGCTGGTGAGTTGTTCAAGATGCGTACCGGCCTCAAAACCCAGCACATTCCGTACAAGGGCAGCTCGCCGGCGGTGACCGACCTGATGGCTGGCCAGGTGCAGTTCATGTTCGACAACATGCCTTCGTCTTGGCCGCATGTGATGAACGGCAAGCTCAAGGCGCTGGCTGTCACCACCACCAAGCGCTCGCCCACCGCGCCCGATCTGCCCACCATGGAAGAAAGTGGCATCAAGCCGTTCGACGTGTCGTCCTGGTTCGGCTTGATCGCGCCGGCCGGCACGCCGCCCGAAGTGGTGCAAAAGCTCAACGCGGCGATGAACAAGGCTTTCGACAAGCCTGAAGTCAAAGAAGCCTATGCCAAGCTGGGCGCCGTGTCTGAAAAGAACACGCCTGAGCAGTTCGGTGCTTTCATCAAATCGGAAGTGGCTACCTGGGCGCCGGTGGTGAAGACGTCGGGCGCGACGGTGGATTGAATTTTTGCTGGAGCAATCTGCAAGGCAGCTTCGGCTGCCTTTTTGATTGCACCAGCGCGGCGTGGAGCGGACGCGTAGCGGCAAGCATCCGCGTCCCAGCGAGGAGGTCTGCGCTTCGCGCAGATGCCGGGAATTCGCCCCGGCAGGCGACCTTCTTTCTTGCTGCACGGCAAGAAAGAAGGCAAAGAAACGTGCCCTGCAGCCAGCGTCCCCGACCGCCCCGCAAAGCGGGGCAATCGGGGCAACCTGCGGCCACAACAAACGCCGGCGTGCAGACGAACTCACTCCGCGCCAAGGCGCTCCGTTCAAACAGCGTCTGCAAGTCAGAGCACGAAGTTTGGCTGCTCTGCGGCAGCCAAACCGCCGGCGTTTGTTGCGTCCGCAGGCGCTGGCTGAAAGGGGTGGAGAGGGACATCCGGAATAGCCAACAGCCGAACAGCCTGCGAGGAGAGCGCTCATGAGCTGCTTTTCCCGTAGTTGCGAGCAGTCGCTAACAGCCAAGAGTCAAAATCCTTGGGGAGCAAAGCAGCGCCGTAATGGCGGCACGCCTGCAGCGTGATTTCCTGTACGCAGCTGACATAAGCTGTCAGTGGCTGCGGTAAAGTCAATGCCTTCTGCTGATTTGCCCGAGACCGCTGCTTTTATGCCCACCACTGCGACCCCTGCCATCACGCCCGGCTTGATGGTGATCCACAGCAACCATCCGGAAGCCTTGCGAGACCTGGTGGTGGCCTGGATGCAGCGCTACCCGTTGCGGCCGCTGGAGTCCGAGACGATTCTGGTGCAGAGCAATGGCATTGCGCAGTGGCTCAAGCTGTCGCTGGCGCAGCCGGTATCGCAAGGCGGCTGCGGGGTCACGGCATCGGTCGAGGTGCAATTGCCGGCTCAGTTTCTCTGGCAGGCGTATCGCACCGTGTTGGGCAAGCAGCGTGTGCCCGAGATATCGCCGCTCGACAAACAGCCGCTCACCTGGCGCTTGATGCGCTTGCTGCCCGCTTTGTTGCAGCAGCCTGCCTTTGCTGCCTTGCAACGCTTTTTGCTGGACGACAGCGACCAGCGCAAACGCTACCAATTGGCCGAGCGCATTGCCGACATGTTTGACCAGTACCAGGTCTACCGCGCCGACTGGCTGGAAGACTGGGCCGAGGGGCGCGACGAGCTGCGCAGCGCCCGTGGCAGCAGGCAGCCGCTGCCGCCCGAGCAGCAATGGCAGGCCGCGCTCTGGCGTTTTCTACTTGACGATGTGGGCGCTGCCGGCATGCAAACCAGCCGCGCTGCCGTGCACCAGCAGTTTCTGGATTTTTGGGCCAAGGCGCCGCAAGCGCCGGTTGGTCTGCCGCGCCGCGTGGTGGTGTTCGGCATCTCGTCCATGCCGGCGCAAAGCTTGCAGGCGCTGGCAGCGCTGGCACAGCACAGCCAGGTGCTGCTTTGCGTGCACAACCCTTGTCGCCACCATTGGTCAGACATCGTGGCGGACAAAGATCTGCTGCGCCACCACTATCGTCGCCAGCAGCGCAAGCCCGGCATGCCGCTGCAGATCAGCGACGATTTATTGCACCAGCACGCGCACCCTTTGCTGGCCTCCTGGGGCAAGCAGGGGCGGGATTACATCCACCTGATCGACGAATTCGACGACTCGCGCCAAGCCGCCGCGCTGGCCGAACCCGTCAACGGCGGCCGCATCGACCTGTTCAGCGAAGACGAGCCGCAGCACATGCTGGCGCAACTGCAAGACGATATTCTGGATTTGCGCCCGCTGGCCGAAAGCCGTGCGCGCTGGCCAGCGCTGGACCCGACGCGCGACGGCTCCATTCGCTTTGCTACCGCGCACAGCCCGCAGCGCGAGGTGGAGGTGCTGCACGACCAGCTGCTGGCGCGCATGGATGCCGACCGCTCGCTGGCGCCGCGCGACATCATCGTCATGGTGCCTGACGTCAATGTGTACGCGCCACATATCGAAGCCGTTTTTGGCCGCATTACGCGCAGCGATCCGCGCTACATCCCCTACACCGTGGCCGACCAGGGCCAGCGTGGCCGGGCGCCGTTGCTGGTGGCCTTGGAGCATGTGCTGTCCATGCCTGAGGGGCGCTTTGCCGTCAGCGAGATACTGGATTTGTTGGCCGTTGATGCGGTGCGCCAGCGCTTTGGCATTGCCGAGGCCGAGGTGCCGCTTTTGCACCGCTGGATCGAAGGCGCTGGCGTGCGCTGGGGCCTGGACGGCGCGCAACGCGCCAGCATTGGCCTGGCCGACGCGGGCGAAACCAACAGCTGGCGCTTTGGCCTGCGCCGCATGCTGCTGGGCTTTGCGGTGGGGCAGGGCGATGCCTGGGACGAGATTGAGCCTTACGACGAAATCGGCGGGTTGGACGCCGTCGCTCTGGGCGGCTTGGCCGCGCTGCTGCGCGCTTTGGCGCAGGCTTGCGAATTGCTGGCTGGCCAAGCCACGCCTGCCGAATGGGTAGAGCGCGCCCGCACTGTGCTGGAGCTGTTGCTGGCGCCCAAGGAAGAGCGCGAGAGCCTGCTTTACGCGCAATTGTTGCAAGGTCTGGACCGCTGGCTTACCCAATGTTCGGTGGGCGAGTTTGACGAAGCGGTGCCGCTGTCGGTACTGCGCGAAGTGTGGTTGGCCGGCATGGATGCGGGCAGCCTCAACCAGCGCTTCATGGCTGGCTCAGTGAGTTTTTGCTCGCTCATGCCGATGCGCGCCATTCCTTTCCAGCTGGTGTGCTTGTTGGGCATGAACGACGGCGCTTACCCGCGCCCGGTGTCCGTGCTCGATTTTGATTTGATGCGCCAGGAGTACCGGCCCGGCGACCGTTCGCGCCGCGACGACGACCGCTACCTGCTGCTCGAAGCGCTGCTGTCGGCGCGCAAGCAGCTCTACATCAGCTGGGTGGGCCGCAGCATCCGCGACAGCACGGCCCGGCCGCCTTCGGTACTGGTAGGCCAGTTGCGCGACCATTTGGCGCAAGGCTGGCTGCTGGCGGGCACCGAGGCCGAGCAGCAGCGCGAACATGCGCCATCGGACAAAGCGCGCGCCCAGTTGCTGGCCGCCATCACGCAAGAGCATCCGCTGCAGGCTTTCAGCCCGCGCTATTTTGCGCAGCCGGCGGGCGCACAGGCTGGTGCCGACGGCCTGTTCACCTATGCTGATGAATGGCATGGCATCCACGCCGCCGAGTACGACGCTGGCGATGATGGCATTCAGGCGCTGCCCGCGTTGGCGTTGGAGTCGGTGCTCTCGCTACGCGCCCTGCAAGATTTTGCGCTGCACCCGGTGCCCGCGTTTTTCCGCCAGCGCCTGCGCGTGTACTTTGTTGACGAAGATCTGACGAGCCAGGACGACGAGTTGTTCGCTCCCGATGGCCTGCAAGCCTGGCAACTGCAAGCACGCCTGTTGGGCGAAGTGCAGCCCTGGCTGGAAAAACAATTGCCCAGCGAGCGCAAGGCCGATGCGCAGATTGCCATGCAGCTGACGCAAGCGGTGGCGCGCATCCAGCGCGAAGGCTTGTTGCCACTGCAAGCCTTTGCCGAATGCGCAGCAGAGCCTGCCATGAAAGTGGCCCGGCGCGGCCTGCAGGTTTACAGCAATGCCTTGCGCTGCTGGCCGCTGGTGAGCAACGAGGCGCTGGAGCTGCGCTACCAGGATGCTGCCACTGGCCTGCAAGTGGGCGATTGGTTGCGTGGCCTGCGCTGGTCGGCAGATGGTCGGCAAGCGGCCCGCATCAGCTTGTCGCCTGGGCGTTTGCACTCGGGCAAAAGCGTGCGCTACGAGCGCCTGGTGCGCTCTTGGGTAGAGCACCTGGCCTGGCATGTGGCGGGCCAGCCTGTCACCACCGTGGTGTGCACTGAATCTGGTGTCGCGGTATTCCCTGTGTTGGGCAATGGCGCGGCGCTGGCCATTTGGCAACAACTGCTGCGCTTGTGGCAGCAAGGCATGCGAGCGCCTTTACCGATTGCAGCGCGCACCGCCATCGCCATGTTGGTGCAAGAGCAGTCGGAGGCGCAGATTGCCACGCTGTATGACGATACCTATGGCGGCATGGGCGAGCTGCAGCGCTGGCCCGACCTGGCGCGGGTCTTCCCCAGTTTTGACAGCCTGGTGAACGCCGGGTTGGAAGAGACAGCGCAAGAGCTGTATGGACCCATGTTGGAACACGTAAAACAGGTCAACGGCGAGCACGCGCAGCAACTGCAGCAGTACGCCAACGGAGACGCCGCCAACAACGGCCAGGAGCAGGCATGAGCGAGCGCCACAACACCAACGACAGCAGCACCGGTGTGCAAGCGCTCCAGCCCTTGCGTTTTCCGCTCTGGGGCAGTCGCCTGATCGAGGCCAGCGCTGGCACCGGCAAAACCTACACCATCGCCGCGCTGTATTTGCGCCTGGTGCTGCACCACGGCGGCGAACATGCCTTCACGCGCCCGCTGGTGCCTCCCGAGATTTTGGTGGTTACCTTTACCGACGCCGCCACGCAAGAGCTGCGCGACCGTATTCGCCAGCGCCTGGCCGAAGCGGCCGAGCTGTTTGGCCGCGACGAGAGCGACCAATTCGGCCTGGAAAAGGCCGACTCCTTGCTGCTGGCGCTGCGCGCCGACTACCCGCCCGAGCAGTGGCTGGGTTGCGCACGTCTGTTGCGCGAAGCCGCCAATTGGATGGATGAGGCGGCGGTATCCACCATTCACAGCTGGTGCTACCGCATGCTGCGCGAGCACGCTTTTGACAGCGGCAGCCTGTTCCAGCAAACCCTGGTCACCGACCAGAGCGAGCTGCTCACCCAGGTGGTGCAAGACTATTGGCGCCAGCAGTTCTACCGCTTGCCCGCCAGCGCCTTGGAGTGCTTGCTGAAGATCGTGGCTTCGCCTGCGGCCTTGCAAAAGGCCTTGCAAGGCATGCTCTCGCGGCAAGAAGCGAACTGGCAATTTGGCGGCGAGCCGCTTCCGCCGCCAGAAACGGTAGATATCGCCGGTTTGCTGAACCATGCGGCCAAAGTGGCCGAGCACCAGGCGCAATTGCAAGATGCAGCGCGTGCGCTGTGGCGCGAAAACCGGGCAGAGATCGAGGCCTTGTTGGGCGCTTTGCTGCCGCAGTTCAATGGCCGGACGTACCCTAAAAAAGACGAGCCCGGCGTGTTCGCAGGCTGGATGGCAGAGATGGCCGCCTGGAGCGAGGGCGCTGATGAGCCGGGCAAGCTCAAAGCCTTCAGCCAATCGGGCATCAAGCTGAACAAAGGCGCGGCTGCGCCGCAGCATGCGGCCTTTGCTGCCATTGACGACTGGCAGAACGCGGGCGAAGAGGCCGCACCCACCGCCGCCAAGCTGCGCCCGCTGCTGCTGCGCCACGCCTTGGTGCATGTGCAGCGTGCGCTGGAGCTGGAGAAACAGCGCCGCGCCGAGCTGGGTTTTGACGATCTTTTGCAGCGCCTCGACGCCGCCTTGCAAGCCGACGGCGGCGAGGCTTTGGCCGAGCGCATTCGCAGCCAGTTTCCGGTGGCGATGATCGACGAGTTCCAGGACACCGACCCGCTGCAGTACCGTATTTTCGAGCGCATTTACCGCATCGAAGCCAATGAGCCCGCGCAAGGCTTTTTCATGATCGGCGACCCCAAGCAGGCGATCTACGCTTTCCGTGGGGCCGACATTTACACCTACCTGCGCGCCCGCGAGGCCACCGCCGGGCGCCACTATTCGCTGGGCACCAACTACCGCTCCACCACGGCGGTGGTCGATGCGGTCAACTTCTGCTTCGCCCAGGCGGAAAAGCACGACAGCGGCGCTTTCCGCTTTCGCCAAGACGGTGCCGACCCGGTGCCGTTCGTGCCGGTGGCCGCACATGGGCGCGAGCAAGCCCTGTTCATCGACGGCGCTGCCGTGCCTGCACTCACTTGCTGGACTTTGCTGGCCAAGGATGTGGAAGACGAGGAAGAAGCAACCGACGCCAACGGCAAAGCCAAAACGCCGCGCACCAGCGTGCCCGAGGCCGTCTACCGCCAATACATGGCGGCTGCGGCGGCCACGCAAATCACGGCCTGGCTCAGTGCTGCCCAGCAGCAACGCGCAGGTCTGGGCGCCAGTGCCAAAGAACTGCAGCGGCCCTTGCGCCCGGCCGATATTGCGGTGCTGGTGCGGGGACGGGGCGAGGCCGAGCTGGTGCGCGATGCGCTGGCCGAGCGTGGTTTGGCCAGTGTTTATCTGTCCGACCGCGATTCGGTTTTCCAATCCGCCGAAGCGGCCGATTTGCTGCGCTGGCTGCGTGCCGTACAAGCGCCGGGCAACGACGGTTTGCTGCGTGCCGCCTTGGCCACTGCGTCGATGGGCTGGAGCTGGGAAGAGCTCGATCGCCTCAACCACGACGAGCTGTACTGGGAGCAGCTGGCGCAGCAAACCCGCGATCTGCAGCAGCTGTGGCAGAAAAAGGGCGTGCTGCCCATGCTGCGCCAGTGGCTGCTCGATTTTGCCTTGCCTGCGCGCTGGCTGGCGCAGCCTGGCGGCGAGCGCCGCCTGACCAATGTGCTGCACCTGGCCGAATGGTTGCAGCGCGCTTCGGTCGAGCTCGACGGCGAGCAGGCGCTGATGCGTGCGCTGGCCGAGCAAATGGCTCAGCCCGAGGGTGAAGAAGAAATACTGCGCCTGGAAAGCGATGCCGACCTGATCAAGATCGTCACCATCCACAAATCCAAGGGCCTGGAATACCCGCTGGTGCTGCTGCCCTTCATCAGCAGCTGGCGCGATTTTGATGGCCGCAGCCAAGGCTACGCCCAGTTCCACCAGCCGGGCACGGGCGAGCTGGTGGTGGAGCTGGACGCCAAACACGATCCTGCCGTGGCTGGCCACAACGACGAGCGTTTGAGCGAAGACTTGCGCTTGCTCTACGTGGCGCTCACGCGGGCGCAATACGCGCTGTGGCTGGGCCTGGCGCCTTTGTCCAAGGGCAACAGCAAATCGGGCGCCTTGCATAAAAGTGCCATCGGCTATGTGCTGGGCGGCGGTGCGGCACTGCCTGATTTGACGCTGGACGAGTACCTGCAAGAGTTTGCGGACGACTGCCCGCACATGGCCGTACAGCCTTTGCCAGAAGCCAACTTGCTGCGCTATACGCCGCAAGCGGCGCCCGAGCTGCACGCGCCGCGCCAGCCGCAACGCCGTTATGACGAGCATTGGTGGATTGCCAGTTTCTCGGCGCTGACCGAGCAACTGGGCCGCATGCCAGCGGCAACAGAACAAGCAGCCGAGGCCGCTGCGCCGGGCGAGTTTTTGCCCGAGCCCGAGACTGCGCAGCAAGACCAGTTTTTGGAGCAGCTGGAGGCGCCCATGGCCGACGCCGCGCCCAGCCGCGCCATGCCAGTGGCCGGCAGCCTGCACGCTTTTCCCAAGGGCCCCGAGGCCGGCAATTTTCTGCACGGCTTGCTGGAGTGGTGCGCGCAAGAGGGTTTTGCCGAGGTGCTGGCACGCCCGGCGCAACTCGATGGCATCATTGCCCACCGCTGCGCGGTGCGCGGCTGGGCTGATTGGGCGCAACCCTTGCAAGGCTTTGTGCGTCAGTGGCTGCAAGCGCCCTTGGCCTTGCGCGATGCCTCGGTAGCGCTGGCGCAGTTGCAGGAGTGGCAGGTGGAGATGGAGTTCTGGTTGTCGGTCAACCGGGCTTCTTCGCAGCGGCTCGATGCGCTGGTGCAGCAACACATTGCGCCCGGCCAGGCGCGGCCCGCGCTGGCTTACCAGCAGCTCAATGGCATGCTCAAAGGCTATATGGATTTGGTGATCGCGCACGAAGATTGTTATTACGTGATCGATTACAAATCCAATTGGCTGGGCGCGGACAGCGCCGCTTACACGCACGAGGCCATGCAAGCGGCGGTGCTGCACCACCGCTACGAGGTGCAATATGTGTTGTATACCTACGCGCTGCACCGCCTGCTGCAGCAGCGTTTGCCGGATTACGATTACGAGCGCGATGTGGGCGGCGTGCGCTATTGGTTTTTGCGTGGCGTGGATGCGCCCGGCGGCGGCCTGTATGCCGACAAACCGCCGCTGGCGCTGATGCAAGCGCTGGATGAGCTTTTGCTGGTGCCCGCCGCATGACGATGAATGCAATGACAAAACAAGAACAAGATTTGGACCTGTTCCGCGCCGCTGGCGCGGCGGACAACGCACGCCCGGTACTGGGCCACGGCCCCAAGGCCACCACCGACAGCGCCACTGCCAGTTTGCTGCACACCATCCAGCGCTGGACGGCGCACGGCTGGCTGCGCAGCCTGGACGAGGCGCTGGTGCTCTTTCTGCACGAGCTGGACCCGGCCGCTTCGCCCTTGGTCTTGCTGGCTGCCGCTTTGGCCAGCCACCAATTGGGGCGCGGCCACGTTTGCCTGGATTTGCGCGCTACTTTGGAAGACAGCCGCTTTGCGCTCTCGCTGCCGCCCGACACGGTGCAGCAGCAAGGCAGCGGTGCGCTGGAGCCCACGCCGCTGCCGCTGCCCAGCGAGCTGCTGGCATCGGTAACGCTGCCGCAATGGCAAGGCGTATTGCTGGCCAGCGCCGTAGTGGCGGGCGAGGGCAAAACCACCCGCGCCGGCACGCCGCTGGTGCTGCAGGGCGACCGTTTGTACCTGCGCCGCTATTGGCAGCACGAGCAAGATGTGGCCCAGGCCATTGGCGAGCGCATCGCCGCCAGCCAGCGCCAACGCGCTGAGCGCACGCCTGCGCAAGATGCAGCGCTGCGCAGCGCGCTCGACCGCATGTTTGCCCGCCCTGGCGAGGCGCTGCCCGGGCCGGATTGGCAAAAAATGGCTTGCGCCCTGGCAGCCACCAGCGCCTTTGCCATCATCACCGGCGGGCCGGGAACGGGCAAGACGACCACCGTGGTCAAGCTGCTGGCGCTGCTGCAAAGCATGGCCTTGCAAGAGGCTGGCCGGCCTTTGCGCATTTGCTTGGCCGCACCCACCGGCAAGGCGGCGGCGCGGCTGACCGAATCCATCGTGCAAGCGCTGCAGCGCCTGAGTGATGACGAACTGCCGCAAATCGCGCCCATAACCATCAACGGAGAGGCGCGCAGCCTCAAACAGCTGATTCCGGCCGAGGCGCAAACCCTGCACCGCTTGCTGGGCAGCCGGCCCGACAGCCGCCACTTCCGCCACAACGCGCAGCACCCGCTGGCGCTGGACGTGCTGGTGGTGGACGAGGCCTCGATGGTCGATCTGGAGATGATGGCCGCGGTGCTCACTGCCTTGCCACCACAAGCCCGCCTGGTTTTGCTGGGCGACAAGGACCAGCTCGCATCGGTGGAGGCTGGTGCGGTGCTGGGCGAGCTGTGCGCGCAATCCGAGCGCGGCCTGTACTGGCACGAAACCGCGCATTGGCTGCACAAGGTGAGTGGCGAGCTGGTGCCCGCCGAGCTGCAAGACATTGCCGGCAAACCACTGGACCAGGCCGTGGTCATGCTGCGGGTGAGCCACCGCTTCCATGCGCAAAGCGGCATTGGCCGCCTGGCGACCGAGGTGAACCGGGGCAATGGCAAGGCCATCAAGGCGCTGCTCAAGGAGCGCTACCCGGACGTGGCTGCTTACCCGGTGCCGGACATTACGCATTCCTCGTTAGCGCACCTGGTGATAGAGGGCGGCGGTAAGCGCTTTCCTGAGCATGATGCTGCGCAGGCCGGTGCAGGCTGTGGCCCGGTCGGTTACGGCAACTATTTGCAGCTGCTGCGGCAGATGCCGCAAGAGGGCGGCCAGGCCGCATTGGATGCATGGGCGAAAAAACTGCTGGCCGAGCACAGCCGTTTTCAGGTGCTGTGCGCCTTGCGCAACGGCCCTTGGGGCGTGAGCGGCATGAACGAGCGCATTGCCCAGTTGCTGGCGCACCGCGAACTCATCGCGCAAAGCAGCGGCTGGTACGCCGGCCGGCCCGTGCTGGTAACGCGCAACGACTACAGCCTGAAGCTGATGAACGGCGACATCGGCATCACCGTTGAAGTGCCGCTTTACCACCAGGAGCAACCCGCGCTGGAGGCGGCAGGCATGGACGCCAAGCCCGGCAAAACAGCCAAGGCCAGCAAGGCTTTGCGCGTGGTCTTTTTGACCAGCGAAGGCCTGCGCTGGGTGCTGCCCAGCCGCTTGCAGGCGGTGGAAACCGTGTTCGCCATGACCATCCACAAATCGCAGGGCTCGGAGTTTGAGCATGCGGCCGTGGTGCTGCCGCCGCAGCTCTCGCCCATCATGACGCGCGAGCTGGTCTACACCGGCATCACCCGCGCCAAGCAGTGGTTGACGGTGATTGCCGGCGGCGCCAACCATTTTGGCGTGCTGGAGCAGGCCAGCAACCTGCAAGTCAAACGTGCCAGCGGCTTGCGCCAGGGCGATCTCTGAGCGGCAGCTCGATTCATTGCGGATTTCCGGGGACGCAGAACGCAAAAAAGCGCCTGAAAAGGCGCAGTTTTGGCGGGTTTCATCGAAAAAATGCGTGGCTACCCGACAAGTCGTTGGCTGGCTAAAACGACCCTGGAGCTGAACATGCCCCGAGAGTCGCCCCACGATGAAACAATCACTGTTGCTCAGCCTGAGCCCTGGGTTCCAGGGTTTGCGGCTTTTGCAGCGGCGATGGATGCATCTTAACATTGAATGAGAATAATTATCAATAAGAATGCAAACAAAACCCTTCAAGGCATAGGCTTGGTGTAAGTTTTTGTTTTTCTGTTGGTTTTCTCCGCGTTTACCCGATAGGGGAGATGCATTTCTACGCGGTTTTTGGTAACTTCTCTGTATTGCGAAGAACAGAGCATGCGGAGGAATCCATGACCACAAACAACTACAGCTTCAAACATTCAGTACTGGCGCTGCTGGCGCTGACCGCGTCGGCCTGGGCGCAAGCGGCTTGCTACACCGTCTACGACAGCAAGAACGAGGTGATCTACCGCAGCGCACAAGCGCCGGTAGACCTGTCCAAGCCCCTGCACCAAACCAAGGACCAACTGCCCGCGGGCAGCCGCCTGGTGTTCACGCCCGCCAATGCGGTTTGCGTGACCGAGGTGAACGAGCTGCCCGGCGCCAAGGCAGCGCGCTCGGCCAATGCCAATACGGTGACCGACCAACTCAACCTGGGCAGCATGATCACGGCCGTCCGCTGAGTGGGGCGCTCCCCAATCACCAGGCCAGCCGCTGAGCTGGCCTTTTTCATGGACCGGGGCGCACGCCAGGCCGGCCCGGCTGCTTGCCTCAAATCGGCAGACAAATTGCCAGAGGTTTGTTTTGGGCCATTGCGCAGGCTGCGAAAATAGCGCCATGAGTGAAGCGCAGACCCCACCAATTTCCCCCACCGAACCCCCCGCCGTCGCTGAGCAAGCCAGCGGCTACCCCGCAGATGCCTTGTGCATCACCTCCATGGACATGGACGCCCAGGGCGTGGCCCGCCGCGAAGACGGCAAGGTCGTCTTTGTGGACGGCGCTTTGCCCACCGAATGGGTGAGTGCCAAGACGCGGCGCAAAAAGAACAACTGGGAGCAGGCCGAGCTGCTGCAGATCCACCGCGAATCCTCGCAGCGTGTGACCCCGGGTTGCCCCAACTTTGGCCTGCATGCGGGCGCCTGCGGCGGCTGCAAGATGCAGCACATGCATGTCAGCGCGCAGATCGCCATCAAGCAGCGCGTGCTCGAAGACAACCTCTGGCACCTGGGCAAGGTCTTGCCCGAGACGGTGATGCGCCCCATCGAAGGCCCGAGCTGGGGCTACCGCTTCCGCTCGCGCCTGTCGGTGCGTTATGTGGCCAAAAAGGGCAAGGTGCTGGTGGGTTTCCACGAGCGCAAGAGCCGCTACATCGCCGACATGGAAACCTGCAAAATCCTGCCGCCGCATGTTGACGCGCTGCTCATGCCGATGCGCGAGCTGATCGGCAGCCTGGACGCCCGCGAAACCTGCCCGCAGATCGAAGTGGCCTGCGGCGACGCCGTCACCGCCCTGGTGCTGCGCCACCTGGAGCCGCTGAGCGATGCCGACCAGCAGCGCCTGCGCGAGTTTGCCGCCGCCCACAATGTGCAATGGTGGCTGCAGCCCAAGGGGCCGGACACCGTCAAGCTGATGGACGAAGGCAGCGCCCAGCTCGCCTATGGCCTGCCAGACTTTGGCATCACCATGCCGTTCAAGCCGACCGATTTCACCCAGGTCAACCCGCACATCAACCGCGTGCTGGTCAGCAAGGCCCTGCGTTTGCTGGATGCGAAAAAGACCGAGCGCGTGATCGACTGGTTTTGCGGCCTGGGCAACTTCACCTTGCCGATTGCCACCATGGCCCGCGAAGTGCTGGGTATTGAAGGCTCGGACGCGCTGGTGCAACGCTCGCACGAAAACTACGCCGCCAACAATGCGCAGCGCGGCGCGGCCCAAGCGCTGGCGCCTACCAGCTTTGTGGCGCGCAACCTGTTCGAGATGACGCCTGAGATGCTGATCGCCGATGGCAACGCCGACAAATGGCTGGTCGATCCGCCGCGTGAAGGCGCGTTTGCGCTCTCGAAGGCGCTGGCCGACATTCACAAAGCGCGCCACAACGTGCCCGATACGCCGGCGCTGCCCGAAAGCGCCAAAGACTGGACGCCGCCGCAGCGCATTGTCTACGTCAGCTGCAACCCGGCTACCTTGGCCCGTGATGCCGGCCTGCTGGTGCACCAGGGCGGCTACCGCTGCGTGGCCGCTGGCGTGGTGAACATGTTCCCGCACACGGCCCACGTCGAAAGCATGGCCGTGTTCGAATGGGATGGCCACGCTCCTTCGGTCAAGGCTGAAGTGGCGGAAGACGCGGCAGCTGAAGGCGAAGCGGTCGAGAGCGCCGAGGCTTGATGGGCGCGATGTGCAGCGGGCAAGGTGGTGATTACCACCTTTCCAGGCACAAATGCTTTGATGGCAGCGCATGATTAGGTGGATGCAATGCAGGTTATGCTTGCCGTATCTCTCACCGAATCGACCAAGGAGTCACCATGAAGAACAAACCCGTGCTGGAGCTGGCCGACGTCAAGGCCATTTTGAACGCTGCCGAAGCTGAGGCCAGCAAGAACAACTGGCTGGTCAGCATTGCCGTGGTCGATGACGGCGGCAACCTGCTGGGCATGATTCGC
The DNA here is from genome assembly GCF_043359985.1 of Comamonas trifloxystrobinivorans. Taxonomy (NCBI): domain Bacteria; kingdom Pseudomonadati; phylum Pseudomonadota; class Betaproteobacteria; order Burkholderiales; family Comamonadaceae; genus Comamonas; species Comamonas trifloxystrobinivorans. The sequence continues at coordinate 167,783 of NZ_JBHZGV010000001.1, read as the reverse complement.
CGTGATGGAGCTGCCCCCGTGTCGGCCCACATCAGCCAGGCCAAGGCCCGCACCGCAGCGCTGGGCCGCCGCGACACCAAGGGCTACGAAGACATGATCAACGGCGGCCGCACCGCTTTCCTGAGCGCTCCCGTCATCGACGGCATGCTCGAAGGCGGCGTGCCCGTGATGAAAGACGGCGAATGCCTGGGCGCCGTGGGCGTGAGCGGCGTCAAATCCACCGAAGACGCTCAAATCGCCAAGGCCGGCATTGCAGGCATTGGCCTGTAAGCCTCAACGCGCATTTCTCTGAGCGGCCGCAAGGCCGCTTTTTTATGGGCGCAAACCGTTGCTGCGCCACGGTCGCTCGGCTGTGCGACCGCCAGCAAAGCAAGTGGCGCAGAAATTCTGGCTTGGGCATTTGGCGTGCTGGCTTTCTTCCATAAGAATAGCTGGGTTCAGCTGGCCCGCGCCGGCATGATTGAAGGTTTATGAATGAGTGTTGCACCCCCTTTACCGCCCCGCGATGCTGACAACGCCTTGCCCCAAGATGCCGAAAGCATCCGGGCCTTGGCGGCACGTTCGATGTTTGGCCTGTTCTCCACCATGAGCCAGGGCATGTTTCTGGCCGACAAAACCGGCCGCATTGTCTGGGTGAACGAAGGCTACAAGCGCTATCTGCCGCGCTTTGGCATCACCAGGGTGGAGGATTTTGTCGGGCGCATGGTCGACGAGGTGATCCCCAACACGCAGATGCGTCACGTTTTGGAGACCGGCAAGCCGGTGCTGCTGGACTTGCTCACCAACCAGGCGGGCACTTTTGTGGTGAGCCGGGTGCCGCTGCTCGACGATGACGGTGCGGTGATCGGCGCAATTGGCATTGTGCTGATCGACCAGCCCGAGAACACTTTGCAGCCGCTTATCAGCAAGTTTGCGGTGCTGCAGCGCGAGTTGGACGATGCACGCCGCGAGCTGGACGTGCAACGCCAGCGCACCATGGCCAACGCTCCTGCGGGCGAACGGCGCGCCAAATACACGTTTGCCAGCTATGTGGGCGCCAGCGCGGCGGCCACCGAGGTCAAGCGCCAGGCGCGGCGTGCGGCGCAATCGATCAGCCCGGTGCTGTTGCTTGGCGAGACGGGCACCGGCAAAGAGCTGCTGGCGCACGCCATCCACATGGCCTCGCAACGTGCCAGCGGCCCGTTTGTCAGCGTCAACATTGCGGCGATTCCAGACACCTTGCTCGAAGCCGAGCTGTTTGGCGTGGCGCCTGGTGCGTTTACCGGCGCCGACAAACGCGGGCGCGATGGCAAGTTCAAGCTGGCCAATGGCGGCACGCTTTTTCTCGACGAGATTGGCGACATGCCGGCCAACATGCAGGCCAAGCTGTTGCGAGCTTTGCAAGAAGGCGAGATTGAGCCGCTGGGCTCCAACCAGCTGGTGCCGCTGGATATACGCATCGTGGCTGCCACATCGCGCGATCTGAATGCGATGGTGCGCAGCGGAGATTTCCGCGAAGACCTTTTTTACCGCCTGCATGTGCTGCCCATCCGCGTGCCGCCGCTGCGGGAGCGGCGCTCGGATATTCCGGCGCTGGTCGACGTGCTGGCCGAAGAGATTGGTTTGCGGGGCGCAGGCACCTTGCCGGAGTTCACGGCAGACGCCCTGGGTTTGCTGGCCGCCCAAGCCTGGCGCGGCAATATCCGCGAGTTGCGCAATGTCATCGAGCAGGCAGCCATGCGCTGCGATGGTTTGATTGTGGATGCGCGCGTGTTGCGCGAGATTCTGCGCGAATCGGGCATGGAGCCCGCGCCCGCCCAAGCCCTACCAGAGCTTGGCGGGCAGCAAGCAGCGCCATGGTTGCACGATGCCGATGCCAGCCTGCTGCGCCCACTGGCCGAGCAGGTGGCCGAGTTGGAACGCAAAGCCATTGCCGCTGCACTGCAAGCCAATAAGGGCAACAAGCAGGCGACGGCGCGCCAGCTGGGCATCTCGCGTGCCACCTTGTACGAACGTCTGGAAAACCCTGATTAAAAAACAGACATGTGTCTGAAAATCAGTCATGCACATGTCTAATTTTCAGGCGGTTTGCGTGTTGTTGGTGGGCAGCGCCGGGTGCGCTATCGGCTGGCAGGCGGCGGTTTTGCTCAAAAAGTAACTTTTGGCACGGCTTGTGCAATAAAGTCTTCAGGACCATCAAACCAAGAATGGAGACAAACATGCAATCTCAGCCTTCTCAGCACTACCGTGGCCGTCGCAGCCTGCTCGCCAGCGCTGCCGTTTTTGCTCTCGCTGCCGCCTCTGGCATGAGCGCTGCACAAGCGCAAGATATTCGCATTGCCCACGTCTACAGCAAGACGGGGCCCTTGGAGGCCTATGGCAAGCAAACCCAGGCCGGCTTGATGATGGGCCTGGAATACGCCACCGGCGGCACCATGACGGTGGCTGGCAAAAAGATTGTGGTGATCGAGAAGGACGACCAGGGCAAGCCCGATCTGGGCAAGAGCCAGCTGGCCACCGCCTACTCCGACGACAAGGTGGATCTGGCCGTAGGCCCCACCTCGTCGAGCGTGGCGCTGGCGCTGCTGCCAGTGGCCGAGGAATACAAGAAAGTCTTGCTGGTAGAGCCCGCAGTGGCCGATTCGATCACCGGCGACAAGTGGAACAAGTACATCTTCCGCACCGGCCGCAACTCCAGCCAAGACGCCATCAGCAACGCCATTGCCATTGACAAGGAAGGCGTGAGCATCGCCACGCTGGCGCAAGACAATGCGTTTGGCCGCGACGGCTCCAAGGCTTTCAAAGACGCCATCAAAAAAGGCAAGCTGGTGCATGAGGAATACCTGCCCGCTGCCACGACCGATTTCACCGCAGGCGCCCAGCGCCTGATCGACAAGCTCAAGGATCTGCCTGGCAAAAAGGTGATCTGGGTGCTGTGGGCCGGTGCTGGCAACCCCTTCAAGATCAACGACATGGATTTGAAGCGCTACGGCATTGAGCTGGCTACCGGCGGCAATATTCTGGCCGCCATGGCGCCGTTCAAGAACATGCCGGGCATGGAAGGGGCCACGTATTACTACTACGCGATCCCCAAGAACCCGCTCAACGAAGCGCTGGTGTCGATGAACTACAAGCAGTTCCAGGCACCGCCGGATTTCTTCACGGCTGGCGGCTTCTCCTCAGCCATGGCGATTGTCACCGCCTTGAAAAAGACCAATGGCGACACCAAGAGCAACACGCTCATCAAGGCCATGGAAGGCATGAGTTTTGACACGCCCAAGGGCCCGATGACTTTCCGCAAGGAAGACCACCAGGCCATGCAGAGCATGTACCACTTCAAGATCAAGAGCGATCCGGCCGTGGCCTGGGGCGTGCCCGAGCTGGTGCGCGAGATCAAGCCTGAAGAGATGCAGGTGCCGATCAAGAACAAGCGCTGATCCAGGGCGCAGCCGATCTCGTTGCATGCGACAAGGCCCGCGCACGCTTGTGCGCCGGGCGCTGTGCTTGCACGCCCCTTCGTTCACCGCCAGCCGGTGCAGGACCAACATGCTCAGTACCGAAAACCTGACCATCCGCTTTGGCGGCCATGTGGCCGTCAATGCCGTGAGCTGCAGCTTTCAGCCCGGCACGCTCACGGCCATTGTCGGCCCCAATGGTGCGGGAAAAACCACCTACTTCAACCTGATCTCGGGCCAGCTCAAGGCCACGGCGGGCTCGGTAAAACTCAAGGGGCGCGATCTCAGCGGCTTGCCCGCATCGGCGCGCACCCGTGCGGGCCTGGGGCGAGCGTTTCAGCTGACCAATCTTTTCCCGCATCTGACGGTGCTGGAGAACGTGCGCCTCGCAGTGCAAGCCGCGCATGCGGGGCCACACCGGCGTGGCCTGAACCTCTGGGGCATCTGGAGCGACTACAAAGCGCTGACGCAACGCGCCGATGCCTTGTTGGTAGATACCAATTTGCAATCGCGTGCGCAAGACATGGTTGCGAGCCTGCCGCACGGCGACCAGCGCAAGCTGGAGGTGGCGCTGCTGATGGCGCTGGAGCCCGAGGTATTCATGTTCGACGAACCCACGGCCGGCATGAACGCGGCCGAGGCGCCGGTGATTCTGGACCTCATCCGCAAACTCAAGCAGGACAAGTCCAAAACCATCTTGCTGGTGGAGCACAAGATGGACGTGGTGCGTGAGCTGGCGGACCGCATCATCGTGCTGCACAACGGCACGCTGGTGGCCGATGGCGAGCCGGCCGAGGTGATTGCATCGCCGGTGGTGCAAGAGGCTTATCTGGGCGTTGCCAAAGACAAAGACCACAGCCAGGAGGCCGTATGAGCAGCAACAGCGATACCAGCCAAGCGCTGCTGGAGCTGCGCGATGTGCACACGCATATTGGCGCTTATCACATCCTGCATGGTGTTGATCTGTCGGTGCCCCAAGGCCAGCTCACCATGTTGCTGGGCCGCAATGGCGCAGGCAAGACGACCACGCTGCGCACCGTGATGGGTTTGTGGCACCCCCAACAAGGCGAGGTGCGTTTTGCGGGCCAGAACATCAGCCAGCACAGCACGCCGCAGATTGCCGGCCTGGGCATTGCGTATGTGCCCGAGAACATGGGCATCTTCGCCGACCTGACGGTCAAGGAAAACATGCTGCTGGCAGCGCGTGCCGCCAAGCGCATTCAGGACATCGACGATGCGCGGCTGAAGTGGATCTTCCAGCTCTTTCCTGCCGTTGAAAAGTTCTGGAACCACCCGGCGGGCAAGCTCTCTGGCGGGCAAAAGCAGATGCTGGCGGTCTCGCGCGCCATTGTCGAGCCGCGCCAGCTGCTGATCATCGACGAGCCCAGCAAGGGGCTGGCGCCGGTGATGATCAACAACATGATCGATGCGTTTGCCGAGCTCAAGGCCAGTGGCGTCACGATCTTGCTGGTGGAGCAGAACATCCATTTCGCCCAGCGTTTGGGCGACCGCGTGGCCGTGATGGACAACGGCCGCATCGTGCACGCAGGCAGCATGGCAGAGTTCTCTGCCGACCCTGCGCTGCAGCAATCGCTTCTGGGGCTCGCACTATGACCAAGACCGATTTCGACTGGAAACCGCTGTTGCTGGTGCCTGTGCTGGCCCTCATCGCCTTGCCCCTGGTGGGCTCGCCCAGCACCTGGCTGACGCTCACGGTAGCGGGGCTGGCGATGGGCATGATCGTCTTCATCATCGCCTCGGGCCTCACGCTGGTGTTCGGGCTGATGGACGTGCTCAACTTCGGCCACGGCCTGTTCATCGCGGTGGGCGCCTTCGTTGCCACCAGCATGCTCGGCGCCATGAGCGACTGGACGCAATCGAGCTCCTTGCTCACCAACATGCTGGCCGTTTTGCCGGCCATGGTGGTGGCCATGCTCGTGGCCGGCGCCCTGGGCCTGGCGTTTGAGCGCTTTATCGTGCAGCCGGTCTACGGCCAGCACCTCAAGCAGATCCTCATCACCATGGGCGGCATGATCATTGGTGAGGAACTCATCAAGGTGATCTGGGGGCCGGACCAGGTGCCGCTGCCACTGCCGCAAGCCATGAAAGGCGCGTGGCTGCTGGGCGATGCAGCGGTAGAGAAATACCGCCTGTTCGCGGTGATCGTGGGCCTGCTCGTGTTTGGCCTGCTGGCCTGGACGCTCTCGCGCACCAAGATCGGTCTGCTCATCCGCGCCGGCGTACAAGACCGCGAAATGGTGGAATCGCTTGGCTACCGCATCCGGCGCCTGTTTGTCGGCGTGTTTGTCGTGGGCTCGGCACTGGCGGGGCTGGGCGGCGTGATGTGGGGCCTGTACCAGCAAAGCGTGGTGCCGCAAATGGGCGCGCAGGTGAACGTGCTCATCTTCATCGTGATCATCATTGGCGGCCTGGGCAGCACCGGCGGCGCACTGATTGGCGCTTTGCTCGTGGGGCTCATGGCCAACTACACCGGCTTTCTGGCGCCCAAGGTGGCGCTGTTCTCCAACATCGCATTGATGGTGGCGATTCTGCTGTGGCGCCCGCAAGGCGTGTACCCGGTGGCCAACCGCTGATTGGCAGGGAGACAAAGCATGTTTTTCATGAACCGACTCATCTCCGGCGACTACCCGCGCAGCAAGATTCTGGCAGCCATCCTGCTGGTCATTGTGCTGGCGCTGGCAGTGGCACCGTTTGCTTTCCCGGGCATCAAAATGCTCAACGTGGCCGCCAAAATTCTGGTGTTCATTGTGCTGGTGACCAGCTTCGATCTGCTGCTGGGCTACACCGGCATCGTCAGCTTTGCGCAGACCATGTTCTTTGGTATTGGCGCTTACGGCATCGCCATCGCTTCTTCCAAAATGGGCCCGAGCTGGGCGGCACTGGCTGTAGGCTTGGGCTGTTCTCTCGTGCTGTCCTTGTTGCTGGCGCTGGCGATTGGCCTGTTCTCGCTGCGCGTGCGGGCCATCTTCTTTGCCATGATCACACTCGCGGTGGCGGCTGCTTTTCAGACGCTGGCCTCGCAATTGTCTGACTGGACAGGCGGCGAAGACGGTCTTACCTTCAAACTGCCCGAGTTTCTCTCGCCCAGCTACGAGCCGTTCGAGAACGAAATATTTGGCGTGCTTATCGACGGCCGCATCATCACTTACTACCTCTTGTTTGTGATGGCGCTGGTGCTGGTGCTGGCCTTGCTGCGCATCGTGAACTCACCTTTTGGCCGCGTGTTACAGGCGATTCGCGAAAACGAATTTCGCGCCGAGGCCATTGGTTACCGCGTAGTGGTGTACCGCACCATCTCCAGCGTGCTGTCTGCCCTGTTCGCCACCTTGGCCGGTGCCATGCTGGCGCTCTGGCTGCGCTACAACGGGCCGGATACCTCGCTGTCGTTCGAGATCATGATGGACTGTTTGCTCATCGTGGTGATCGGCGGCATGGGCACGATTTATGGTGCGGTGATTGGATCGGTGCTGTTCGTGTTTGCGCAAAGCTACCTGCAGGATTTGCTGCGCGTGGCGCACGACGCAGCGAGCAGCGTGCCCGCCTTGGCGGCATTGCTGTCGCCTGACCGCTGGCTGCTCTGGCTCGGCGTGTTGTTTGTGCTGTCCGTGTATTACTTCCCAACCGGCGTCGTAGGGCGCTTGCGGGAAGCTGGTGCGCGCAAGCGTCTGCCGCCAAAAAACTAAGCTAACAACTGCTGTGCAAAAGCTGAGTTCGCCGCGCCTGTGCATGTGCATGTGCATGCGCCGTGCCATGCCCTGCCGGGCAGCTAAATCTGGTGATGCGCTTGCTAGCCGTATATCGCCAAAATTGAGGATGACGACCAAATGATGGGCCAGTCTCGCTACGTCCGCTGCTGCGGCTATGAAGTGCACTACATGGAATGGGGCGCGGCCGATGCGCCCGTGGTCATCGCCTGGCATGGCCTGGCGCGCACCGGCCGCGACATGGATGCCTTGGCCGAATTCTTGGTAGCGCAAGGCTACCGCGTACTTTGCCCCGATACGATTGGCCGCGGTCTGAGCCAATGGAGTCGCTCACCGCGTGACGAGTACTGCTTGCGCTTTTATGCGCAGCTGGCGCGTGAGTTCTTTGATGCGCTCCACATTGAGCGGGCGCATTGGGTGGGTACATCGATGGGCGGTGCCATTGGCACGGTTTGCGCATCTGGCTTGTTTGAGCCCGCCATGCGCGAGCGCATCACCAGCCTGGTGCTCAACGACAACGCGCCAGAGCTGGCGCAGGCTGCGCTCGAGCGCATCAAGGCCTATGCCGGGAACCTGCCAGTGTTTGAAACCGTGGAAGAGCTGGAGCAATTCTTCCGCAAAGCCTACCGTCCTTATGGCTGGCTCAGCGATGCTGAATGGACCAAGCTCACCGAAACCAGCACGCGCCGCACGAACCGAGGCTTGGTGACGCCGCACTACGACCCGGCCATCATCGGGCAGTTCAGCGAGCACGAGAACGACTACCTGATCTGGCCTCACTACGATGCGCTGGACATACCGGTACTGCTGCTGCGCGGCGTGGAATCAGACCTGGTGCTCAAGCCGGTGGCCGAGGCCATGAGCCAGCGCGGGCCGGCGCTGCTCGGTAAATTTGAATGGCTGGAAATTCCCGACTGCGGCCATGCTCCGGCGCTCAATGTGCCTGAGCATTGGAATGCGGTCTTGCGCCATCTGGCCAAATAGCAGCCGCACCGATGTGGTCAGCGCATCTGGCTGTAGACCATGCAAGCCAGCGAAGCGGCCATATGCGCCGGGCCGCTGGGGAGCAAGCGGGTGCCGCGTTTTTGAAGCTGCACCCAGGCGCCATGCAGCGTGATGCTGAGCACAAAAGCGCCAAACAACACGGGCAGCGCGGCCAGCCCGAACCAGGCACCGGCCATGGCAAACGTCTTGATGTCGCCATTGCCCATTAGTTCTGAGCCGGATGCGCGTTTAATCAATTGGGTCAAAGCAAACGGCGCTCCATACGCAATGGCTGTGCTGTAAATGTGCTCAGCGGCTTGGCCATTGGCCGCGTGCAAAAGCAGGGCGCCCCAGAGCGTGGGCAGCACCACCATATCGGGCAACAACACGTCGCGCACGTTGATCGTCAGCAGCAAAAGCTGCGCAAAAAAGTACAGGCAGGCGGCGGCTCCCAAGCTGTTCCAGCCGTAGCTGGCCAGCGCCGCAAAGCAGAGCAAAGCGCCCAACGCTACTACCCAAGAGTGCGGATAGCCGGGCAGTTGGGTCCGCTGTACCTCGCCCAGCTCTTGCAGCGCATGCAGTTCTGCTTCGGCATGCCACTGGCGCTCTATGCGCGCCGGAATCCAGCGCGCCAATGGCAGCAGCACCCAGGCGGTGACGATGGCAAACGCCGCAGCAGCGGCCGCTGCCCAAAGATAAAAAACCATGACCCAGTTAGCAAAACGGCTGATTCAGCAAAGCCTGGATTTTGCACGGTTCTGCCCGTGACCTGGGTTTTACGAGCGCGAAAATGTGGCGAAAGCTCTCCGCCATCCGCAAAGCAAAACGACCGCCAGAAGCGGTCGTCGTCACAACGGTGGTTCGCGGAAAAAAGTGCCTGGCTACGCGGCAAGCCCCTGGCTGGCAAATACGACCTTTGGAGGGAGTGTGGCCTCCTAGAGTCGCCCCACGATGAAACCGGAACGGGCGGGTGCTGCTGTCGCGCTGGATGTTGGCAACAGTGGGCAGCAGCCCGTGTTTATTTGGTCAGAATCAGCTTGCCCAGCTTGGTGGCTTGCAAGCGGTAAATGGCACCGTTGTGCAAGATGGAAATGGCTTTGGCACCTTGCAGCAGTTCGCTGCTCTCCAAGGTGCCGGCTGGCTTGTGGCTCTCGGGCGTGGCTACCGTGCTTGGCTTGACAGGTGTCGCAGTGGCAAGAGGTGCGCTGGTGTGCATGGCATTCGATCAAAGGGTCAAAATTGGATCAAATGATAACGATTCTTATTTTCAAAGTCCAGCCTTGTGACCAAATACCCACATGGGTGGAGCGGTGGCAGCTTGGTTTTGTAAGCCTCGTCTCGATGGATATCTCTTTGGCAGGGTTGCCTAAGCGAAACTTATGGAGCGAGGATAGTGGCGCGACTGCACAAACTTGCCTTGCAAGCAAACTCACGGCCACTACGGCCTTGGGTGTTTTTCAGGCTATCTGACTACCGGCAAGAGTAGGCACGCACACGTGCACATATCGCCTCTTGGCCAGACCTCTGGACAAGTGCTATCTGCCTGGAAACACCGGCGGCGTTTTGCGGTAGCTGGCGGGCGTGTCGCTGAGCTGGATAGGCGATGCAATGCCGCGGTAGCCGTTGCCCATTTCCACCACTATTTGAGCTGCCTGCGCCTGTTCTGAGGCCAGCAGTTGGGCTACGTCTTGCACTGCTGCGCAGGGCACCCCTTTGCGCACCAACGTATCAGCCAGCCCAACCGCGTTTTCTGTTTGCAATGCCTCTTGCAGCAGGGAGCGCAAGGATTCTCGGTGGATGGAGCGCTGAGGGTTACTGGCAAATTCTGGTTGCTGCGCCAGAGCCGCCAGCCCCAGATGATCACAGAGAGTTGCAAACTGGCGGTCGTTGCCTACGGCCATGTAAATCGATCCTGTGCGCGTAGTAAAGGCATCGTAGGGATAAATGTTAGGGTGTGCGTTGCCGCTCAAGCGAGGCACTGCACCATTGCCAAAATAGTTGCTGGCATGGGGGTGCAGCAAAGAAACGGCGTTGGCGAACAACGTGGTTTCTACCAGCTGTCCCAGGCCGGTCGCATGCCGGGCTTGCAACGCAAGCAAAATGCCGATCATCGCGTTCAGGCCGGTGGTCATGTCTACCACCGGCAAGCCAACCCGCATGGGGCCGCTTTCTGCAGTGCCGTTTACCGACATCAGTCCGCACAGCGCTTGCATGGCGGTGTCGTAAGCGGGCAAGCCAGCCATAGGGCCGACGTCGCCAAAGCCCGATACGCGGCAGTGGATGAGGCGAGGGTTCAAAGCCGCGGTGAACTCGCGGGTCAGCCCCCATTTGCTTGCCGATTCGGGGCGAAAGTTCTCAATCAGCACGTCGGCATTGCGCAGCAGCTCGGTGAATTGCGCGAAATCCGCCGCTTGGTTGAAGTCCAGCACCTGCGTGCTCTTGTTGCGGTTGGCTCCGGAGAAGTAGGCGGATACCGGGCCCAGGTTAGGGGGCGACCAGGCTCTGGTGTCATCGCCTGCGGGCGATTCAATTTTCAGAACCTCGGCACCGTGGTCTCCCAGCATCTGCCCACAAATGGGGCCGCCCAGCACTCGGGAAGCATCGACCACTTTCAACCCGGTTAACGCGCCGTGGTGCAGTGACATGTCTCATTCCAATCGTCGTTGAACACCAGAGCAAATCTATTCGCACTCTGCCTGCCATTCATTCGAAATGCGTATCTTCAGATTCGCAATAGATATGGTTTGGACTGTATGGCTTTCTACAGTGGTGGCATAAACAAGGAGACAGCATGAAAAGATTTTTGTTAACGGCCCTCACTGCCTTGGCTGCACAAACCGCCTTGGCCGCCTATCCCGAGCGTCCTATTACGTTTGTCGTTCCCTATCCTCCGGGTGGCCCTGCGGATTTGATTGGTAGAGCGGTGGCTGTGGAAATGGCCAAACTGGCAGGCCAACCCATCATTGTGGAAAACCGTGCGGGTGCGGGCGGTAATATCGCTGGCGACTATGTGGCTCGCGCCAACAAGGATGGCTATACCCTGCTATTTGGCTCATCGCCGGTGTTGGTGATCAACCCGGCGCTCTATAAAAACCTCAAGTTCAATCCGCTGACGGATTTTCAGGCTATTGCGGATTTTGGCAGCCTCCCGAATGCCATTCTGGTTAACCGTTCACTGGGCGTCTCCTCTGTGCCGCAGTTGTTGCAACAGGGCAAGAAAGACGGGCTCACTTATGCCTCTGCTGGCAGTGGTGGCACCACGCATTTGTCCGGCGTGCTGTTCGCACAAAAAACAGGGGCTAATTTGGTGCACATCCCTTACAAAGGCTCGGGCCCTGCGCTCCAGGCTTTGTTGGCCAACCAAGTACAAGTAACCTTCACCGATATCTACACTGCCAAACCCTTTGTCGATGGTGGGCAACTACAAATGTTGGCGCTCACCACCAGCGGGCGCTCGGCACTTTTTCCGCAGGTGCAAACCTTGTCTGAGCAAGGTGTCAAGGATGTGGATGTGAGCGTTTTCTTTGCCTTGCTGGCGCCCAGTGGCATACCAGAAGAAGTCAAGAGCAAGTTGTCTCAGCTGTCGCAGGCGGTCTTGAAAGACCCACAACTGCGCCAACAACTGGAGTCTCGGGGGCTGAACATTCCAGAGCGCAATGCACCTGAAGACTTGGCGCAAAAGATGAAGCGGGAGTCGGCAGTTTGGGCGGATATTGTGCGTTCCTCTGGCGCTTCTCTGGATTGATATTGCAGGCCATGCCGGTAGCATGTGTTTTATTTGCGGGCCGGTAACCATGCGATTCGAATCCATTGAAATGCGCCATCTGCGCTACTTTGTGGCCCTGGCCGAAGAGCTGAACTTTGGCCGGGCTGCGCTCAAGTGCCATGTCTCACAACCGCCTTTCAGCATTGCTATCCAGCAGCTGGAGGCCTATATCGGTGCAGAACTGGTGCGACGCAGCAGTCGCCAGGTCAGCCTGACCGATGCGGGCAAGGCGTTCCGAGAAAAAGCCGTGCGTTTGCTGGCACAGGCTACCGAGGCTTACTCGATCGCCAACGGGGTGGCACAAGGCAAGCAAGGCATGCTGCGTATTGGTTTCCATGCTTCCATGGTCTTTCGTGGGCTGGACCGCTTGATTCGCAGGTTGGAGGAGCAAGAGCCGCTTTTGACTTTGGAGCTTTCCGAGATGTCGTCGCAAAGCCAGGTCGAAGCCTTGATTGCCGGACATATCGATATCGGCTTTGGCCATTCGGCCTTGGTGCCCGGCCAGTTATCGTTCTTGACTCTCTTCAACGAACCCCTGGTGGTCTGTTTGCCGCCCAAGCATTACGCCGCGAAGGGGCCCAGCATCGACCTGCGGCAGTTGGAGCATGAGCCCTTCATCATCTTCAAGCGTGCAGGGTCGCCGGCCTATTTCGACCAGATCATTGCCCTGTGTGTCGAGGCTGGCTTTACGCCGATGGTGAAACACCAGGTCAGCCAATGGCTCACCGTGGTCTCCATGGTTTCCAAGGGCTTGGGGGTTGCTGTCGTGCCGCAGTGCTTGGCCAACTGCGGCATACCGGCACAGTTCTTGGACTTGGCCAGTCAGTCTTCAGGCTCTCCCGTGCAATGCATGTGGCTGACCCAAAGCGACAAGCCGGTAGTGCAACGCGCTTTGCAGCATGTGCAGCAGTGTATTTATTCACCAGATACTTAGAAACAACGTCATGACTTCGTCCACAGAATTTCGCTATCCCTATGGCCGCCAGGAGCGCTACCACCTGCAGCATATTCACTTGTTTGCGCAGAACCTGGAGCAGACGCTGGCTTTTTACCAACGGTGGTTTGATGGCGAAGTCATGTGGGATGGCTTGTATGGCGGTGCCCGTAATGTGTTCATGCGCATAGGTATTGGTGCGCTGCATTTTTACGACCAGGCGCCGCGGGACATGCAGGCCAATGCATTCCACCACTTGGGTATGCAGGTTGTAGGTTTGCAAGACTTGTATGAGCGCATGCGTGCCGCTGGCTTGCACCTGCCCAACCCCATCCGAGAGTCGGCTGGTGGCGGTTATTTCATGGTGCAAGCGCCAGACCGCGTGCTGATAGAAGCGTTTGAACCCGGACCGGAGCGAGAGCCGCAAGTGCAGGCCTATTACGGTTACGCATAAAAAGCCATTTCACGTTGTCGGCACTCTCGGTTGCCCCGGCCATCCATTTGAAATGCGTATCTGAGCTTTCGTCAAAAGTATCGCACGGCTGGCCGTCTCCCGAATACTGAAGCCTTGCTGCCAGAGGCCGCCTCTGGCAAGCAGCCAACCACTGTTCAAGGAGACCCATAGTGCAGCGAATATTTGCGTTCATCATGGCCATGTTTGGGGCATGTTGTGCCCAGGCCTTTCCTGAGAAACCCATCCAGATCGTCGTTCCTTACAGCGCAGGCGGCATTGCCGACATCATGGCCCGCCGGATTGCTGAAGAGCTGAGTGCTGATCTGAAAACCCCTGTCACGGTGCTCAACAAAGGTGGTGCCAATGGGATTGTGGGGACGCAACTGGTCACCTCGGCCAAGCCCGACGGGTACACGATTCTCTTTACGCCCAACACACCGCTTTCGATCAACCCGCTGCTCTACAAAGCGCTGCCTTACAACCCGCAGAAAGATTTGGAAATTCTGTCGCTGCTGACTGAGTCTCCCATCGTGGTAGTAGCCCGACCTCAACTGGGAGTGCGCAACCTCAAGGAGTTGGCAGCATTGGCGCGCACCAAAGCTGGTGGTCTGAATTATTCGTCGGTGTCGGCCACCGGCGTGCTGACCTTGCCTATGCGCAAGTTGGAAAACGAGCTGAATTTTCAGATGACGGCCATACCGTATCCCGGTGCAGGTCAAGCCATGAATGCCGTGCTGGCTGGCGATGTGGATGTGAGCGTCAACGCCTTGGGTTCGGCTTTGCCTTACATCGTGGCGGGCAAGGTCGTGGCCTTGGCTGTGGGCACGGACGAGCGCATTCCGGAAGCCCCGAAGGTGGAAACCATTCAGGAAAGTGTGCCAGGTTTCAAGGCTTCCATCTGGTATTCGCTCTCGGTCCCTGCCGGGCTTGATGCCCAGACCAAGGCCCGGCTGCTACAGGCCTTTGACAAGCTGCGTAGCAGTACGCCGTTGCGGCAGGCCTTTGCGCGCGACTACATGACCGTACCTGCCGCTCAAACGCCGGATCAGCTCAAAACCTACCTGGCTGAGGATTTGCAGCGTTGGCAGAAGGTCATTCAGGACAACCAGATCAAGGCGGAATAAATGCATGAGACAAAGCAAACCTACCACACCGCAGCAGAGGCAACATATACGGATGCGTCTGCCTCTACCAACGCAATCAGCCTGGTACAGGCTTTGGCGCAGGCACGTAGCAATTGCCAGCAGATTCAGGCATTGCAGCCGCACTGGCATTTGCCCGATGAAGCCGCAGGCGTGCAAACCATGTTGCAGGTGGCTGATTCTCTGGGTTGGCCTCGCCTGGGCTGGAAGATTGCGGCCACCAATCCGCTGCTGCAGCAGAAACTGCGAACGGAAGGCCCAGTGTTTGGCGCCACTTTTCAACGCTTTCTACGCCACTCGCCGGCGCAAGTGGTGCACCAGCAATTGCTGGATCCCGTCATTGAATGTGAGTTTGCTTTTACGTTGGGCCGTGAGCTGCCGGCGCAAGAGGCCGATTACAGTTTTGACGATCTGGCTGCGGCTATTGGCAGCGTGCACACCTGTGTGGAAATCGCCGAATGCCGGTTTGCCCACCTGGCCTTGCCGCCTGTGCCCTATATCATGGCCGATGGTTTTGCCTCCGGCTGGTATGTGCTGGGTGAGCCCGTGCCAGATTGGCAGCAGGCATTTTTGCGGGGCGTGCGGGTGCAATTGCTGCGCAATGGCGAAGCGCATTCACAAGGCTCATCGATGGATGTGATGGGGCATCCGCTGCAGCCCTTGGTGTGGCTGGCCAATCGCTTGCGCAGACTGGGCCAGCCGCTGCGTGTCGGCGATATGGTCAGCACCGGCTCTTGCAACATCTTGTGCCGCGCGCGTGCAGGCGACCGCTTTGAAGCGATCTACGAAGGGCTCGGAAAAATCGAATTACATACCCCGTAGATCTGCCCGGAAAACGCAGGTAGTGGAGGCGGCTGCATGCAATAGCGTGCAAGCCGCATTGGCTGAACAAGACAAGGAGCAAGTCATGGAGCGTTCCATGCAGGGACTGAAGGTATTGGACTTTTCCATGGGCATCGCAGGCCCGCAAGCGGGCATGCTGTGTGCCATGCAAGGCGCAGACGTGGTAAAGATCGAAAGCTTGCAAGGCGATTGGTCGCGTACCTTGGGGCCGCAATTTGGAGATCTGACGGCCTACGCCACCGTCTGCAACCGAGGCAAGCGCTCGCTGGCGATAGACCTGAAGGACAGCGCTGCATTGCAAGCCGTGCGCATGCTGGCTCAGCAAGCCGATGTGGTCATTGAGGCTTTCCGCCCTGGGGTGATGGAACGCTTGGGCCTGGGTTACCGTGATTTGTCTGCGGACAACCCGAACCTAGTGTACTTGTCGGTCAACGGCTTTGGCAGTAACGGGCCGATGGTCGATGCCCCTGCCACTGATATCGTGTTGCAAGCCTTTACCGGCTTCATGTACACCAACTGCGGCAACGACGGAACGCCGCGGCGGCTGGACCAGTTCATCATCGACCAGACCACTGGGTTGTACGCCTTTCAGTGCATTGCCACCAGTCTGCTGGAGATTGCACGAACCGGGCGAGGAGGGCGACATATCGAATGCAGCTTGCTCAGCGCCGCATTGGCTTTGCAGGCCAGCAAGATTGCAGAGAAGCACCTGACACCGCAAGAGCAAGCGTATTTTGTGCCGCTGGGCGTCTACGCGTCAAAAGACGGTTTTGTCAGCATGTCGGTACGCACCGACGAGCACTTTGCCCGGCTTTGCCATTTGTTGGGACGCGGAGATTTGCTGCAATGTCAGCGCTACACCAGCAATGCGCAACGGGTCGCAAGCAAGACTGAGTTGGAGGCGATTTTGTGCGCTGAGTTTTTGCAATTGAGCAGCGCGCAACTGGCTGGCCTGCTGGCGCAGGCCGATATCTTGCATTCGCAGGTGATGGACTACGCCGCCTTGCTGCAGCACCCGCAAGTACAAAGCGCGCAAGCTGTGGAATGGTTGCAGCAAGACGGTATTGATGCCGCTGTACCGGTAGCCTGCATACCCGGCAGCACCGCCAGCGCCCATCCGCAGCAAGCGCCCCATATCGGCCAACACTCGCAAGAAGTGTTGGCTGAGTGGGGCGTTGGGGCGGCGTTACTGAAGGAGTTGCAGGCCCGTGGGTCTGTGCGATGTAGGCCTGATTAAGGTGCTTTGAGCCGCCAGCGTAGCGGTGTCGGCGTCGGTCAAAGCGGCTTCGCTTCAGATAACTCGCTCCGCTTGGAGTTGATCGAGGGCATGGCTGTCCAGCCCGAGCGTTGCATAGAAACTGGCGTTGTCTTGCCCGGTGGAAGGGCCGCTGCGCAGCGCGGGAGCCTGGCGCCCAGAGAACCTTGGAACGGGCGAGATGGCATCTATCATCCCCAGGGTCGCGTCTTCGATCTGGCAAAAAGCGTTGCGGGCTTGTAGATGTGGGTCGGCCATGGCGTCTGCCATATTGTTGATCTTACTGAAGGGCAGGTCATGCAAGGCCAGTGTGCGTGCCAGGTCGTCAAAGCGCTGAGTGTTGCACCAAGTAGTGATGATGCTGTCCAGCACTTCCAGGTGCTCGATGCGCGTGGCGTTGGAGGAAAAACGTTTGTCCGTGAGTAACTCCGGCATTTCCATGGCTGCACAAAGGCTGCTAAACATGGCTTCGCCAGTGGCCACGACGGTGACCCAGATGCCATCGTTTGTCTGGTAGACGTTGGAGGGCGCTGTGTAGGTGGCCCGCGAGCCGGTGCGTTCGCGCGCTTGGCCGCAGAACTGCAGTTCTGCCGGCAAGGGGTCGAGCATGCGCAGCATGGCTTCGGTCGCAGACAGGTCGATCTCTACGCCACGCTGCTCGGCTGGCGGCTGGGCATTGCGTTCTGCCAAGGCACAGGCAATGGAGAAGGCGCCAAACAAGCCTGCCAGCGCATCGCCCAGCGGATAGTTCATGTGCTGGGGCGGGCGACCCGGCTCACCGCAGAGGTTGGCAAAACCGCTCATGGCTTCGAAGATGCGCGCAAAGCCAGGGCGGCGCGCGTAGGGGCCGCTTTGGCCAAAGCCGGTGACACGCAAGACGATGAGCCTGGGGTTATGGGCATGCAGGGTTGCCAGATCCAGCCCCCATTTGTCCATGGTGCCCGTGCGAAAATTTTCTACCAGCACATCGAACTGCGGCAGCATCTGCAAGAAGAGCTCGCGCCCTTTTTGTTTGCGCACATCGAGCGAAATGCCTTGTTTGCCGCGGTTGGCGGTTTTCCAGAACAGGGGCTGGTCTTCATGCACCGGGGCCAGGCTGCGCAGCGTGTCGCCGCCAGCGGGCAGCTCCAGCTTGACCACCGAGGCCCCCATGTCCGCACACAAGGTGGCAGCAAAGGGGGCGGCAAAAACCGTCGCCATGTCCAGAATACGAACCCCTTCCAGCGGGTAAGCGGCTAGGCGCATCTCACTGGTCCTTCAGGTTGACGTTTTGCAGAACGGGCTTCCAAGCCTGTTCGTCCAACTGGATGCGCTTGACAAAGTCTTCTGGCGACGTGGCCAGCGGAGTGGCTCCCAGCTTGTGCAAGGCTTCGATGGTGGCCGGCTCCTTCATCACCTTGCTCAAGGCGCTGGACAAGGCGGCAGTGACGGCGGCTGGCGTGCCCTTGGGCGCCACAATGCCCACCCACAAACCGGTATCCAGCCCTTTCACTCCCAGCTCTTCGAAGGTGGGAATGTCGGGGGCGGACGCGGAGCGGCTCTTGCCGGTTTGCGCCAGGATGCGAATTTGCCCATTTTGCATATAGGGCAAGGTGCCGGCCAGGTTGTTGCACATGACTGGGATGTGTCCTGCCATCAGGTCGTTGACTGCCGGTGCATTGCCTTTGTAGGGCAGGTGCTGCATCTTGGTGCTGAGCCGGAAATTGACCATTTCGCAGACCAGATGCGATGGGGTTGCCATGCCCGCTGAGCCAAAGGACAGACCGCCGGGTTTGGCTGCCTCGGCAGCTTTGAGTTCGGCCAGCGTTTTATAAGGAGTCTTGCTGTTGATGGCGATCACATTGGGCAAGTCCGCTACCAATCCGACATATTCGTAGTCTTTGATGGGGTTCCATTTCAGCGTGGTGTGCACGTAAGGCAGAAACACGTTGGTCAGCCCTGCCATCAACAGCGTATAGCCGTCGGCTGGCGATCGGGCCACCTGCTCCGATCCCACCAGGCTGCCTGCGCCGGGCTTGTTGTCGACCACGATGGGCTGGCCCAGCTCTGCGCCGAGTCTGGTGCTGATGGTGCGGGTGACCAAGTCTGTGCTGCCACCGGCGGGGAAAGGCACGACCAGCTTGATGGGGCGATCTGGGTAAGCGGCATGCGCCGTTTGCAGTGCAGCCAACAGGCCAGCCGCGGCAGCGATTTTGAGGCGGAAAAATGCAGTCTTCGTCATGTTTGTCTCCGGGAGAGTTGGTGGCTTATGTCAGGCCTTGTGCTTCAAGAATCGGCGTCCGAGCGTGGCGCGGTGCAGCTCAGACGCGCCGTCGTAAATGCGGAAAGGGCGCAGCTCACGTGCAATGAGTGCAATGGGTGCGGCCTCGTCCATGCCGTAGGCGCCAGTCATTTGCGCTGCGCGGTCGGCAATGCGGTGCAAGGCTTCCGATACAAAGACTTTGGCCATGGCCGATTCTGTTTTCACCGAGCGTTCTTCATCCATGAGCGCGGCGCAATCACGCACCATCAGCCGGCAGGCGTACAGCTCGATATGGGAGTCAGCGACCATGGCCTGTATTTGCTGCAGCTGCGCCAGAGTCGACCCAAACGACATGCGCTCGTTGACATAGTCTTGGGCTAACTCCAGGGCCCGGCGCGCACGCCCCATGAGTCGCATGCAGTGTGACAAGCGGGCAGGCTCCAGCCGTTGCTGCGCATAGTCAAAGCCGCGCCCCAGCTCGCCCAAAATGGCCGAATCGGGGACTTCGCAGCCTTGCAACCGCAACTCGGCATGCCCGCCAATGGCAAACGGGTCTGAGGAATGAATGGCGCGTACGACCTGCATGCCGGGGGTGTCCATGGGGACGATGAACTGCGATGGGCCGTGCTCCGTTTGGGCCAACACAATCGCAAAGCTGGCGCCGATGGCTCCGGTGATGAACCATTTGTGGCCATCGATCACCCAGCCTGTTGCCGTTTTGCGGGCGGTGGTTTGCAGCATGGAAGGGTCGGAGCCCGCTCCTGGCGCAGGCTCGGTCATGGCAAAGCAGGAACGGATCTGACCGGCTGCCAGTGGTCGCAAATACTGCTCCTGTTGCTCAGGTGTACCTTGCGCCAAAAGGCTGATCATATTGGGCTGATCAGGCGCAGCACAGTTCATCGCCGCTGGGCCGAGGTAGCTTTTTCCAGCCTCTTCCAACAGCAACGCGCGCTGCGACCAGCTCAGGCCCAGGCCGCCCCAGGACATGGGTAAATTTGGCAGGTACAGGCCTGCATCTTGCGCCAGCGGGCGCAAGATGCTCAACGTGGCATCAAGGGCTGCCGGGTTGTGCATGTGCTCGTTGGATTCGCTTGGAATGCAGTGTGTTTGTACAAACTTGCGCGTGCGCTCCAGCAGCACATCCATGCTGACGGCGCTCATCGTGCATCTCCTTCGCGCAAGGCCAGTTTGGCGATATTGAGTTGGTGGATCTGGCTGGTGCCTTCGTACAGGCGGAAGAGACGAACATCGCGGTAGTAGCGCTCGATGGGGCTGAAATCTGCCACATAGCCGGAGCCTCCGAACATCTGTACCGCCCGATCCGCAACACGCCCACACATTTCCGAAGCGAAGTACTTGCACATCGAAGCGGGCAGCGCAACGTCTTCACCACGATCGCGAGCGCGGGCGGCTTCCACAATCATCGAGCGGGCCGCGAAGATCTCGGTGCGGCTGTCGGCAATCATGGCTTGCACCAACTGGAAGTTGGCCACCGGCTGGCCGAACTGCTCGCGCTGCAATACATGCGCTTTGGCCAGATCCAGCATTCGTATGGCTGGGCCTGTGCACAGCGCTGCCAGGTGAAGACGCTGTTTGTTCAGCACCTTCATCACGGTCTTGAACCCCACACCTTCCTGGCCGCCGATGATCTGGTCTCGGTGTACGCGGCAGTTGTCAAAGTAGACGTCAGAGACCGGCGAGCCCGCTTGGCCCATTTTGGAATAAGGCTTGCCAGTGCTCAGCCCCGGGCCGCGCTCGACGAGAAATGCTGTCAGCCCTTGGCTGCCCGTGCTTGCGGGATCGGTGCGTGCAATCACCGTGAAAACATCTGCCACTGGTGCGTTGGTGATGAAGCACTTGCTGCCATTGAGCAGGTAGTAGTCGCCATCACGGGTAGCGCTTGTCTGAATGTTGGAGGCCTCCGAGCCCGCAGATGCTTCGGTCAGCGCAAGGCATCCGGTCAGCTCGCCCGCCGCCATGCGGGGCAGCCAGCGTTGTTTTTGGGCTTCCGTACCATCGGCCACCAAAGCTTCAGAGCCAATACCGGTATTGGTGCCCACGCGTGCCCGCAGTGCGACGGAAGCCTGCGACAGCTCCATCGCGCACAGCACCAGCTCTTCGGTGCTCAAACCCAGGCCGCCATAGGCCTCAGGAATGCTCCAGCCAAAGTAGCCTTTGTCTCTGAGTGTTTGCACCATGGCGTCGGGAACCGCGTCGAGCTGCTCCACCTGGCTCTCGATGGGATGCCATTGCTCTCTGACGAATGAGCGGATGTCGCGAACCAGCGCGTCGAGTTTTTGAGGATCTTTGATCATGCGATGCACTGTAAAAATCTCTGCAAAAAACCCTGCGCTATAGTTTCAATATTTGAAACTCAGTTCATGGTTTGTCTTGGTTAACCCGGAAGATGGCGCAATGACAACGCACAAATTGCTGCATGCCGACGATGTCGAGAGGGTTCGGCAGGACGATCCCTTTTTTGCCGGCACCTTGGCCAAGGGCCTGCTGATATTGCAGTGCTTCGTGGCAGATCCGCGCCCGCACGCCAACAGCGAATTGGCAGCCAAACTGGGCATTCCCAGGCCCACGGTATCGCGCTTGTGCCGAAGCCTGCACACCATGGGTTACCTGGACCACGACGAGCGCCTGGACCGTTATTTCATCGGGCCGGCCGCCGTGGCCTTGGGCTACCCCTATGTCATCCAGACGCCGTTGCTGGGCCAGCTGCGCATGCCCATGCAGGCACTGGCCGACAAAATCGAAGGAGCGGTTTCAGTTGGCGTTGCTTCAGATCTGGACGTGGTGTACGTCGAAACCTGTGCTTTTTTGGATGGTACTTTGCGCCGCCCAGGTGTTGGTGCTACGCGGGGTGTGATGGAAACAGCCATGGGGCGGGCCTACCTTACGCAGCTGAGCAAACCGGCGCAACAAAACCTTATCTCTCGGGTACGGGCGCAGCGGCCCGAGGAATACGCGCATTGCCTGGCAAGCGTGCGAGAAAATCAGGCCAATGCCAAGCAGCGCGGTTTTGCCATCAACCTGGGCGATGCGGGCATGGGCGTGTTGGCGGTAGGTGTGGCATCCAAGATCATGTATGGCTCGCGCAATCTGCTCTTCAATTGTGCTGTCCCCGGCATCAAGAACAGCGAGAGGGATTTGCTCACCAAAATTGGCCCGGCGCTGCGGCAACTGGTGGAGGCGGCAGACCGGTTGCGTGGCAACCGGTATTGAGCCTGCGCACAGTGCTACAGCTATCGGGCGGAGATTCTGCGGTATCAACGATCCACCGCCCACTGTATACCGCCCAGAAAAGGCTCCATTGGAGCCCTCAATAGGTCTTCAGGCTGGCTTTCGTGTGCCGCTTAAGTCGGTTCCACCCCCGCATCCTTGAGCAGCTGCTTCCAGATGGGCAGCTCGCGCTTCCAGTCAGCCTGGTATTTTTGCGGGGTGTCTTCGGTGAGGGGTACAAAGCCGGCCATCAGCACGCGGGCGTTGACTTCGCGGGTTTGCAGGGCTTTGCGGATTTCGGCGCCCAGCTGGTCTACCACGGCGGCGGGCGTGGCGCCGGTGGCGGCTACGCCCAGCCAGCCCGATATGGTGAAGGCGTCTTGTTTGTGGCCCAGTTCGGCAAAGGTGGGGATGTCGGGCAGGGCGGGCACGCGGTTGAGGCCGGTGAAGGCGATGGCGCGCAGCTTGCCGCTGTCGATGTGCTGTTTGAGCGAGAGGATGCTGCCAATGCCGATCATCAGCTGGCCGCCCACCAGGTCTTGCACCATGGGCGCTTCGCCTTTGTAGGCGATGTGGGTCATGTCGGCGTTGGTGATTTTGCTCAGGCTGGCCACCACCAGATGGCCTTGCGAGCCGATGCCGTAGCTGCCGTAGCTGAGCTGGCCTTTGTTGGCTTGGGCATAGGCCATCAGCTCGGCCAGGTTTTTGGCGGGCAGTTTGCTGTTGATGACCAGGACGATGGGCGCCCAGCAGATGCGCGATACGGGCACCAGATCTTTCTGTGGCTCGTACGGCAGTTTTTTGAACATGAACTGGTTCGACAGCATGGTGCTGGTGGTGCCCAGGGTGAGCGTGTGGCCGTCGGCAGCGGCTTTGGCAACCGCGTCGCACGCCAGCAGGCCGCCTGCGCCGGGGCGGTTGTCGACGATGGCGGGTTGGCCCAGTTGTGCGCCGAGTTTGTCGCACACGCTGCGCGCCAGGACGTCGGTTGCGCCACCGGCTGCAAAGGGCACGATCACGCGCACAGGTTTGGTGGGGAAGGCGGCTTTCTCGCCAGCGGCAAAGGCCAAAGTGCTGCTGCCTGCGGCGCTGGCAGCAGCGGTGGCGGCAGCCAGACGCAAAAGGCTGCGGCGGTTGAGGGCGGTGGTGGTGCCAGATACGGTCTTCAAAAGTGTCTCCTCGTTGCTCGTTGTCGGGAAAGGGGAGGCGCTGGGGTGAGGGTGTCCGCCGCTGCTTCGGCCAGTACAAATCGCCAGGGGCCAGCAGCCAGTGTAGGCACTCGCTGGCGGGATGGCGAGTCAGACAAGCGCTACCGGGGGTAAGTCCGGAGGAAGGTCGCATGCCCGCCGCGCTGACCCAGGGCGTGCGGTGCCTCGCAAAACAAAAGGCTCCCGAGGGAGCCTGGGAGCCTTTTGCTGGTGGCGACTGCAGCCGCTTTATGGGGCGGGCGCCTGGTCGGTGATGAAGCCGATTTTCTTCATGTTGCTGCGCTGGGCGGCGGCCATGGCCTGGGCCACTTTTTCGTAGAGCACGTCGCGTGCGCCGCGAATGTGCAGCTCGGGCTGGGGCTCTTTGATGGCTTCGGCTTGCAGCTTTTGCTCCAGCTCGGCATCGCTGATGGCCTGGCCGTTCCAGTTGTAGCTGCCGTCCGACAGGATGGCCAGCTGGATGGTTTGTGGCTTGGTCTCTTCGGGCACGTTTTCTGCGCGGGGCAGGTCTACGTTGACCGAGTGTTTCATCACCGGCACGGTGATGATGAAGATGATGAGCAGCACCAGCATGACGTCGACCAGCGGCGTCATGTTGATTTCGTTCATCACCTCATCGGCGTCGTCTTGGGTTCCGAAGGCCATGTTCAGGCCCCTTTCTTCAGCGGTGTTACCACGGCGCTGCTCTTGTCACCTTCCACTTGCAGGCGGGCGCCGGTCACGAACAGGGCGTGCAAGTCGTTGGCAAAGCTGTTGAGGCGGCTGAGCACCGATTTGTTGCCGCGCACCAAGGCGTTGTAGCCCAGCACGGCGGGAATGGCAACGGCCAGGCCCAGTGCGGTCATGATCAGCGCTTCGCCGATGGGGCCGGCCACTTTGTCGATGGACGATTGGCCCGACAGACCGATCGCAACCAGCGCGTGGTAGATGCCCCAAACCGTACCAAACAGGCCGATGAAAGGAGCGGTAGAGCCCACCGATGCCAGCACGGCCAGGCCCGATTGGGCGCGGGCGGTGAACTCGTCAATCCCGTTGCGCAGGCAGCGCGTCACCCAGTCGCTGATGTCGAGCGAGTCGTGCAGGTGGTCGGCGGTTTTGCGGTGGTGGGCCGTGGCTTCGCGGCCTTCCAGCGCCAGTTGGCGGAAGGGGTTGTCGGTTTGCTTACCCAGCTTGTCGAGGCCGGCAGCAAAATCTGCGCTGTGCCAGAAGTCTTGCGCGTGGCGGGCGTACTTTTTGAAGCGCATCACATCGAGCGCCTTGATGATGATGACGATCCACGAGGCCAGCGACATGGCGATCAAAATCAGCGCCACCGCCTTGGTCACGAAGTCTCCCTGGGCCCAGACGTGGGCGATGCCGAATTGCGAGTCCATAACGTTTCCTGTTTGCGAAATTTTTAATTGAGTTCCCACTTCATCGGCACATTCACCCACATGGGTTGAGGCGTGCCGTTGGAGGTGCCGGGCTTGAAGCGCCATTTGCGAATGCCGTCGAGCGCTGCCTGGTCCAGACGGTCATAGCCGCTGGATTTGCGCAGCTGAATCTCGAGCACCTTGCCTTCTTCGTCGATGTGCACGCGCACGATGCTGGTGCCAGTTTCGCCCATGCGCTTGCTGATGGCGGGGTACGAAGGCAGCGGATTGCTCAGGTACGCGGCATTCACATCAGGCAGGCGGATCACCGGCTGGGCAGGCGGCGCGGGGGGCGCTGGCGGCGGAGACGGTGGTGTAGGCGGCGCTGGTGGCGTGGGCGCCTCAATCGGTGGCGCGGGCGGCTGGGCCTCGGTGGTGCCGGTGACCGCGTTGGGCGCGGGCGTCGGGTCCTTGATGGCTTGCGGCTTGGGCACCGGTTTGGGCGCTGGCTTGGGTTTGGGCTGTGGCTTGGGCGCTGGCGCGGGTGGCGGCGGCTTGGGAGTAGGCGGGGGCGGTGGAGCGACCACGGGCATGGGCTCGGGGGCGATCAGCTGCACCATCACCGGATCGGGCTTGGGCAACTCGGTGGCCACGCTTTTGAGCAAACCCGCTTGCAGGGCCCAGAGCCCGGCAACGTGTGCGGCCAGCACCGATCCTGCGACCACGATGTTGCGCCCCGTCTTGTTGGGGGAGCGGTTGGGGTCTGAGGAAGGCATAGGACAATAAAAAATGCTGCGGGCCAACTGCCGCAGCACGGCAAGTCATGGGCGGATTATTTCTGAAAAACCCACCAGATGGAGGCAGCAACCAAGATCAGGCTACCGAAGACAGCGGCGAGGAGTTCCATGCTTTGCTTTCCGTGATGGCTTTGGCAAGCTGGACCGGCTGTGCTGCTGCCTCATTGCGCAAGGCGGCGACCGGACGAGACGCGCTGCATTGTTCGACCACATCGCGGGCGCAGCCTTCGCAGCATCCGCATTGCAGTCCAACACCCAGTTCAAACTGGATTTCATCAAACGACATGCCTGCATGCGCATGGCGTGCAATCTCTCGATCCGAGACCCGACGGCAAACACAAACGATCATGGTGCGATGAACAGCGTAGTGGCTGGCTAGTGAAGAAATATGACGTGATTATAAATAAGAATCCGTCGCATTCTCAGTATTCACCTGAAGTCGATAGGGATGCTGGGGATTGGCCATGGGCAAAATCAATCGGCGGATGCTGAAACCTGCTCCAAGGTCTTTGTAGGTATGCGATGGGTGCTATCGATTGATGAGTGCGCTTTTCTATAAAACACCTCTGTAGTCGCCATAGCGCTGTCGCCCAGGTGCGGAACGAGCTTAGCGCGGCCCGTCAAAAATCAGCGCAGGGTTGATGTCGGCCAAGGTTTTGCAGCCGGTCAGCGCCATGGCAGCCTCGAACTCGTCGCGCAGCAGGCGCAGCACATGGGCCACGCCAGCGGCGCCGGCGGTGGCCAGGCCGTAGATCAACGGGCGCCCCACCAGCACGGCCGATGCACCCAAGGCCATGGCTTTGAGCACATCGGTGCCACGGCGAATACCGCCATCCACCAGCACGGGCACGGCGCCGTTTACCGCAGTCACTATGCCGGGCAGCAGCTGCGCGGTGGCGGGCATGGTGTCCAGCGTGCGGCCGCCATGGTTGCTGCAGATGATGGCGCTGGCGCCCGCAGCCACGGCTTGCTGCGCGTCGAGCGGGTGGGCGATGCCTTTGAGGATGATGGGCAGTTGGGTTTTGCTTTGCAGCCAGGCAATGTCGTCCCAGGTGGGTGCGTGGCGCAGCAGGTCGTCAAACAGTGGGCTGTCAGCGGGTGTCAGCTCTACCGGGCTTACCTTGGGCAGGCCGTTCAGGTTGACGGCGCGGATATGGGTGGGGCGCTTGAACTGCGCGTGGCGCTCGCGGTCACGCACGCCGCTGACCGGGGCATCCACCGTGACGACGATGGCTTGGTAGCCTGCAGCCTCCAGCCGCTGCAGCAGCTCGGCGTTGAAGCCGCGGTCGTGCTGCAGATACAGCTGGTACCAGAGCGGGCCGTGGGCTGCGTCCTGAAAGTAGCTTTGCGCAATGGCATCAATGGGCAGGCTGGCCTGCGTGGCTACCACCATGCCCGCGCCCATGGCGGCGCAGGCGTAGGCCATGCCGATTTCGCCCGATTCCTGCGCCATGCATTGGAAAGCCATGGGGGCGGCGAGTATCGGGTGCGCCAAGGCTTGGCCTAGCAGCTGGGTGCGGGTGTGGCCGTGTGCCAGCGGGCGCAGCACGCGTGGCGCCAGCCTGATGTTTTGCCAGGCGCTGGCGTTGGCACGCAGGGTGATCTCATCGGCCGCGCCACCGCTGAAGTAGGCCCAGGCGTTATCGTCCATGCGCTCGCGGGCGTGGCGCTCATAGTCGGCCAGGTTGATGGTGCCGGGCGGAATGGGCAATAAGGTGGGCGTGGGGAGTTGCATGGACAATCCGGTAGTGCTGGCGAGTGCTGCGTAATGGCTGGGGAGGCCTACACATCTGCCCATAACCGCAACAGGTTATGGTAAGTGCCGGTGAGGCCGACGATGGCCGGGTCGGTTTCACCCACTTGGCTGCGCAGGCGCATCAGGTGCTGGTCCATGTCGTAGAGCAGGCGGCGTTGCTCGTCGCTGCGCACCATGCTCTGGATCCAGAAAAAACTGGCCAGGCGCTCGCCGCGTGTGACAGGCTCCACGCGGTGGATGGAGGTGCCGGGGTAGAGCACCGCATCGCCCGCGTTCAGCTTGACGCGCTGCGTGCCAAAGGTGTCTTCCACCACCAGTTCTCCACCTTCGTATTCGTCTGGCGCACTGAGAAAGACGGTGCAAGACACATCGGTGCGCACGCGGCCTTTGCCGTCGGGCAAAAAGCGCACGGCTGAGTCGACGTGATTGCCGTAGGTGTTGGCGTCGCCCGCGTAGCGATTGAACATGGGCGGCGAGATGGTTTTGGGCAGTGCCGCTGAGAAGAATTGCGGGCTGCGCTCCAGCCCTTGCAGTACCAACTGGCGCAGAGTTTGCGCGACAGGGCTGGCTTCGGGCAGCTGGGCATTGCGTTTGACTTGTGCCGCCTGCGGGCCGGCGGAGCGCTGGCCTGCCTGCCAGGGCGCACCCACCAGTTGTTGCCTGGCTTGCCGAACCTCGTCTGCAGAGAGTAGTTGGTGGATGTGGAGCAGCATGGCAGCTTTCGTCAAATGCTTGTTTATATACCGAACGATGGCAGCAAAAGACACAGGCCGTGTCTGTGCACGGCCTGTGTTTGTAGTGGCGCAATCGCCCGATGGGTGCTTTGCTTAGAAGCGGTACTTCACCGTTGCGCGGATGTTGCGTGCTTCACCCAGCGTCACGAAGCCGGGGTAGAGCTGGTCGCCATACGAGCGGTTGAAGGCGTTGTTGATGTTCAGCTTGGCCGAGATATTGTCGGTGAACTGGTATTCGGCCATCAGGTCCACAGCCACATAGCCAGGGGCGCGAGCGGTTGCCGAAGCAGCGCCCGTGGTGCCGCTGACAGGGCGGTTTTCGCTCATGCCGCGCACGCCACCGGCCACACGCAGCTTGGGCGTGGCTTGGTAGCCCAGCCAGACGCTGCCCGAGTGCTTGGGCGTGAGGCCCACGCGCTGGCCCACGGTGTTGGCTGCAGCGCTGCCGGTCTTGTCGATCTTGGCGGTAGGAATGTAGGTGTACGAAGCATACACATCCCACTGTGGCGTGATGCGGCCGACCACGTCAAACTCCAGGCCTTGGGCGTGGCGCTTGCCGTTGAGCAGGTAGGCGTCGCCGGCAAAGTCGGCGTCGGTCGTGCGCTCGTTGTACTTTTCCGTGCGGAACAGGGCAGCACGGGTGGACAGCTTGCCATCCAGCCAATCGAGCTTGGCGCCGATTTCGAAGTTGCGGCTCTTTTCCGGATCGGTGTTGGCAGTTTGCTGGCTGGTGTACTTGTAGGTGTCAGCCGATGAGTTGAACGAGGTGCTGTAGGCCACGTGGAACGAAGCAAAGTCGTTCGGCTGGTACAGCAGGCCCAGGCGTTGGCTGAACAGGCTGTTGTAGCGCAGCTCAGACGATTCGTTGCCGGTCAGCACGCCCGAGGTGTACACGTCGCGGTTCTGGTTGGACGATACGCGGTCCCAGCGCAGGCCGCCCAGCAGCTTCCAGCCAGGGCTGAACTCGACCAGGTCTTGCACATAGGCACCCATGGAGTGCGCGCTGTACTTCTGGTCAAAGCGGTAGCTCGGGGTGAGCGCGGTTTCGCCTACCGAGTCGGGTTCGCCGATGGTGGTCTGGCCTTTGTTGTAGTTGGTGCCGGGCTGGCCCTTGGCAGCCCAGAAGGTGGCCATTTCGCGGCTGAAATCCACACCCATCTGCAGCTCGTGCTTCATACCACCCCAGTTGGCCTTGGTGCTGTAGTCAGACTGCAGGTACAGGCCTTTGTGGCGGTCTTTGCGCGGGCTCAGGCCCGAGAGGTTCAAGATGGTGTTGTCACCGATGTTGGCCCAGGTGGTGGGCGCGCCGTTGGTGGTGCCGAACGATGCGGTGGTGCCCCATTGCGAGCGGTCGAACACGCCGGCGCGGGCCTGGGTTTTCCATTCGGAGCCGTCGTCAAAGCGGTGGATCCACGAGGCGTTGGCATACGAGGCCTCGCCCTTGAGGTAGTCGCTGTCGGTGCCGTAGTAGTTCTTGGGGTTGAGATGAGGGACCGAACCTTGCAGGTAACGGATGTTGCTCATCGGGTTGTTGTCGCTGTTCAGGTAGAAGGCGCCCACGCTGAACTCATCGCGCGTACCGATGCCCCAGCTGTACGTGGGTGCAATGCCGTATTTGTCGATTTCGGCGCCGTGGTTGTCACCCTTGGTGCGCATCAGGTTCAGGCGGAAAGCAGCGTCTTCGCCCATGGTCTTGTTCAGATCGGCCGTGGTGCGCAGCACGTTGTCGGTGCCGTAGGTGCCTTCCACTTCGTACTGGTCGATCAGCAGAGGCTTTTTGTTGACCTGGTTGACCACGCCGCCGGTGGAGCCGCGGCCAAACAGCAGCGAGGCCGAGCCACGCAGCACTTCGATACGGTCGTAGTTGAAGGTGTCGCGGTCGTACTGCGAAGGGTCCTTCATGCCGTCAATCATCAAATCGCCCACGGTCGCCACAGGAAAGCCGCGAATGCGAATGTCCTGGTCGGTACCGTTTTCGGTAGCGGCAAAGGTCACGCCCGAGGTGTAGTGCAGCGCCTGCTTCAAGGTGTCGAGCTTGGCGTCGTCGATCATCTTCTCGGTCAGCACGGTCAGCGACTGGGGAATGTCGCGAATGTCTTGCGTGCTGCGGCCGATGCTGGATTTCTTGGTCTGGATCGTGTCCTTGCTCTGTACTTCGGCTCTGTCCTTGATCGTCACCGTGCCCAGCGTGGCTTCTGCGCCAGCCGATGCTGCGGCAGCCGGTGCTGCGCCAGGAGCAGGCTGGGTTTGGGCCCAGCTGCTGACCGAGGCGGCCAGCATCAGTGCGCCCAAGGGCAGCACGGCCTTGTCGGCCATGGAGGAGGTGTGCGCTGCAGCAGAGCTTGCAGGCAGGTTGGCCTGCTGCGCACGCTGGCGTTGTTGGCGTTTCTTGGACAAGTTTTTACTCCTGACGGGGAAGTGTTGTGAATCTCTGAAACAGCAATGCCAGCGAGGCTCACAGGCGCTGGCATTGCAGTAAATATGGCTGGGCAAAGGCGAAAAGGGCGAAGGCTTTGGTGCCAGGGCTGGCGCAAAACCTCCGCGCTTGTCTTCACTCGCTAGGGGTGTAATGCTACGCCAAATGAGTCTGATTCTTATTTAAATCATTGCTAAAAAGCAACAGAATCTTTAAATTTCTACACAAATGTGACTGGCGCGGTAGCCGTTTCGCGTGGTTTGTGCGCATGAATGCGCTTGGGCTCCTTGGTCGCTGGCCTGCAGCACCAGCCTTTGCCCGGGCACGGCGTGGTGGCGTGTGGGCATAAAAAAACCAGCATGCGCAGATGCTGGTTTATTTGGGGCTGGCTGCGCTGGGCGCCAGCTGTAAGCGCGTTGGGCTTACTTGACGTGCTTGCCGATCAGGCCAGCCATTTCGAACATCGAAACTTGGGGCTTGCCGAACACTTTCTTGAGCTTGTCGTCGGCGTTGATCATGCGCTTGTTCTTGGCGTCTTGCAGGTTGTGGGCCTTGATGTAGACCCACAGCTTGCTGATGATCTCGGTGCGAGGCAGGGGAGCAGTGCCCACCACGGCGCCCAGCTCGGCGCTGGGGGTCAGGGGCTTCATGAAGGCAGCGTTAGGGGTGCGCTTCTTGGCGGGTGCCGCGGTCTTGGATGCAGTTGCCATGTGTAGGTTTCCTTGTGTCAATGTACTTGTCGCCAGCCAGAGCGTCCCTCCGCTGGTTCCAGCCATGCTAATCGCAAAAAAAGGGCTTTCCAAGGGAGCGCAGCGTTTTTTTGCCTCGAAATGTTGCGTGATTTATGCCGGCTGACTTTTGTTGATGGATCAAAGCTATGGCTGCCTGGGCCCTGACGATTGATTTCTATAAAAAATTCGCCATTTTTCAGCCCTGAGCCACGGTCATGGCGCTGTAGGACTGGCTGCGCCGCAATGTAGGCGCTAGCGTCAGAAAAAATACACATCTTCCAGAGAGATGTACTCAGTGGCGCTTGCCCAATTTCACTCTGCCAGGGGCGGGCAGCGTGGCCAGCACCAGGCTGGAGACCGCAATGCCAAAGGCCAGCAGTTGCAGGCCGGTGAGCGATTCACCCAGAAAAACCACGCCCACCAGGGCGGCAGATACGGGCAGCATCACAGTAAACACAGCGCTTTGCGAGGCGGGCACCAGTTGCAGGCCGGTCATCCACAGCCAGACGGTGACCACGCAGGCAGCCAGCGCGTAGGCCAGCAGCAGTCCCCAGGTGGGCAGGCTGATGGCGCCAAAGTCAAAACCAAACGCCAGGTAAAGGCCAAAAGGCGTGGTCAGTGCAAAGCCCCAGAGGTTGATGAGCGCGGCTATGCGCTTGGGGCTGAGGCTGCCAGTGAGCTTTTTGCCAATGACGGCGTAGCTCGCTTCGCAGAACACCGCGCCAATCAGCAGCAGCTGGCCTATCCAGCTGTGTTTGCTGGCTGCGGCGCCGTCTTCAGCGCCATGCGAGGGCTTGGCAAACGCAAACAAAGCGATGCCGATCACCGCCAAGCCAATGGCGCACAGCACGCGGCCGCTGATGCGCTCTTTCAATACCAGCCAGCTCAGCAGTGCAATGGCTGCGGGAATGGCGGCCATGGTGACGCTGGCGGCCACCGCGCCCGTCATGGAGACGCCGGTGATCATGCAGATGGTGAAGAGAAAGTTGCCGAAGAACGATTCAAAAAACAGCAACACACGGGCCTTGCCGTTGAGTGGCGCCTCATTGGGCGGGCGGCGCAGCCAGCCGAGCATGGCCACTACGCCGATGCCAAAGCGGATCCAGGCCAGCAGCAACACCGGGAAAGCCGCCGCCAGCGGTTTGGAGAAAGCCACATAAGCACCCACCAAGGCCATGCTCAGGGCCAGGTAGGCGTAGGCCAGCGGTTTGCTGGTGATGTTCATACGGTATCGGGAGAGAAAAGAGGGCAGGGCAGGTGGCGTATTGCAGGCAGGCAAACAGGGCTGAGGGCAGCCGCTGTCATCAGGCCGCCACGCGCAGCGCCAATCATGCCGCAAGCATCCAGTGCTGCGTGGTAGCGCACAAGACGCGCAGCCTGGCGCCGATGGCAAAAAAGCAACGCGGGGGCTGAAAAAACGGCTTGCTGAACAGGCCAAAGGGCCGAAAAATGCTGCACAGCAACATGAATTTTCAGCAGTGAAAATGCTGTTTCGCAATATGAAATTGGCAAATGTTGCATTGCGCAAAAATTTCTCAATATGAGAAATTGATTTCCGTATAGCAAAATGCAATATGCATCTTATTGATTTTACAGGTTTAAATTTTAGTCTTATATAAGACATAAGACGAAAAATGCCGCAGCGACCGGCTTACAGTAAAGCCATGGATTCGCCCAGCGATCCACCGGTTTTTCAGCAACTTCCAGCCACTTCACTTTGTAGATAGGAGCCCCCCATGTCTCAGAAACTGAACCAACAGCTCAGCCGCGAACAGCAAATTGCCGCCCTCGAAAAGGACTGGGCACAAAACCCTCGCTGGAAGGGCGTCAAGCGCGGTTACAGCGCTGCTGACGTGGTGCGTCTGCGCGGCAGCCTGCAGCCCGAGTACACCTTGGCCCAGCGCGGTGCCGATGTGCTGTGGGAAAAGATCAACGGCGGCGCCAAGAAGGGCTATGTGAACGCATTCGGCGCCATCTCTGCGGGCCAGGCCATGCAGCAGGCCAAGGCCGGTCTGGAAGCGGTGTACCTGTCGGGCTGGCAAGTGGCCGCCGACGGCAACACCTCGGAAACCATGTACCCCGACCAGTCGCTGTACGCCTACGACTCGGTGCCCACCATGGTGCGCCGCATCAACAACACCTTCAAGCGCGCTGACGAAATCCAGTGGGGCAAAGGCGTGAACCCTGGCGACAAAGAGTTCATCGACTACTTCCTGCCCATCGTGGCCGATGCTGAAGCCGGTTTTGGCGGCGTGCTGAACGCTTTCGAGCTGATGAAGAACATGATCCAGGCCGGCGCTGCTGGCGTGCACTTTGAAGACCAGCTCGCTGCCGTCAAAAAGTGCGGTCACATGGGCGGCAAGGTGCTGGTGCCTACACGTGAAGCTTGCGAAAAGCTGATCGCTGCCCGCTTTGCGGCCGACGTGATGGGCGTGCCCACCATCGTGCTGGCCCGCACCGACGCGGAAGCCGCCAACCTGATCACCAGCAACCACGACGAAAACGACATTCCTTTCCTGACCGGCGAGCGCACCCAAGAGGGCTTCTACCGTGTCAAGAACGGTCTGGAGCAATCGATCAGCCGTGGCGTGGCCTACGCTCCTTACGCCGACCTGGTGTGGTGCGAAACCGGTGTGCCCGATATCGGCTTTGCCCGCGAGTTTGCGCAAGCCGTGCACGCTGCCTGCCCTGGCAAGCTGCTGTCGTACAACTGCTCGCCTTCGTTCAACTGGAAGAAGAACCTCAACGACAGCCAGATCGCCTCGTTCCAGGAAGACCTGTCGGCCCTGGGTTACAAGTTCCAGTTCATCACGCTGGCCGGTATCCACAGCAACTGGTACAACACCTTCAAGTTCGCCCACGAATACGCTCGCGGCGAAGGCATGAAGCACTACGTGGAAATGATCCAGGAGCCAGAATTTGCCGCTCGCGACAAGGGCTACACCTTTGTCTCGCACCAGCAAGAAGTGGGCGCCGGTTACTTCGACGACGTGACCACCGTGATCCAAGGCGGCAGCTCCAGCGTGAAGGCGCTGACCGGCTCCACCGAAGAAGAGCAGTTCCACTGAGCTGCTGAGGTCTGACAAAAGCTGGGGGCCCTGGTCCTCCCCCAGCTGGCAAATGCAAACAAGGGTTTGAAACGGCAGTCCGCAAGACTGCCGTTTTTTATATTTGGCGGAGCTGGGTTGCGGCAAAAGCGACCGTGGCATTGCGCTGCAGCACGGCGGCGCTCGGCGCGTGGGCATGGCCGGCAGAGATAATGGCCGCTTTCCCTCTTTCCCTCTTTCCCTCTTTCCCGCTTTATGAGCCCTGCCATGTCCGACACCGCCGCCCAACCCGCTTGCGTCTCTGCTCCCGTCTCCGTGATTCACTGGCCTGCCAAAACCATGGTCAACCCGGTCATCGGCAAGCCCAGCCGTCCTATCAGCGGCAACACCGAGTACCAGACCATGAACATGTTCGAAGGCCTGGGCGGCAAACTCAGCTCGGGCACCTGGCAATCCACGGCGGGCCAGTTTCGCTCCAACATCGTGGGCTATGTGGAGTTCTGCTTCATCGTCGAGGGTTCCTGCCGCGTGGTCGACCCCGACGGCACGGTGCATGCATTTGGCGTGGGCGAGCATTTCATCCTGCCCGAGGGCTGGACCGGCCACTGGGAAGTGGATAAGTTTGTGAAGAAGGTCTATGTGATAGCCGAGGCTTGAGGGAAAGCGCTGAGCGGGCAGATCACATTCCGGAATTTGGCTGTTTGGCGTTCAAACAGCGCCCCTTAGAAGAGGGTCTATGTTCCGGATCGCGCCTTCAATGGTCATATGGCCACTCTCAATACGAAGACTCTGTGCCAAGCATGGAGGATGAGTTCGTCACCCTGTTGGTATCCCACGAAAATGGGGAATAAAAAAACCAGCCGCTCTTTCGAGGGGCTGGTTTTGCCTTGCTTAGCGGCGGCGCATCGGTGGGCGGGGCGCTCCGCCCGCACGGGGCTCCAGGTGGCGGAAAGTGATGCGGCCTTTGGTCAGGTCGTAAGGTGACATCTCTACCGTCACGTTGTCGCCGGCGATGATTTTGATGCGGTGCTTGCGCATCTTGCCGCCGGTATAGGCGATCAGGCCGTGGCCGTTTTCCAGTACCACTTTGTAGCGTGCATCGGGCAGGATTTCTTCAATCTTGCCCTTCATTTCGATCAGATCTTCTTTGCTCAAACGAGACTCCGGTTGTTGTCTGTGCCGCCTGGCAGCAAGGCTGCCAATGCCTGGGTGCAGACTTTGGATCGGGCTTGCCGGCCGGCTCTGGCGCAGGCTTGCTCGATGAAAACCAGACTCGCGCCTTCCTTGCGGGGTGTTGCGTGGGCACGCGGGCTGGTGTGTGAGGGGGATAAGGCTTGCCAGTGAGTGCTCTGCTTGCCACCGCTTGCGGTGCCCGGGCCCCAGAAATCGACCAGCGCTACCTGCACTGCCTTGCTCTGTGCACCGGGGATCGAGCCAGCACTGGTTGGGCTGGCGACGGGGAAACCGGTGGTTTTTGCAGCAAGGTGTGAAGGGCGAGTTTCTGAATACATGGGTGACCGGCAGTGCAATGCTTGCGCTGCCGGTTGCGGGCAAAGGGGGTAAAAGTGGTGAGTGACTGAGCCCTGAGACTGGCCGAGCAAAAAAAATCGGCTGGGATCGGTCAAAGTGGCTGGGGGCAGCACGAATGCTGGTTTCTCCCCCTGGGCTGGCTTGGCAAGCCGGTATAAACCCGGGGCAGAGTCTACCAGCTATCGCCCAAAGCGCCTAATCGCGTGCGCGGCTCGGCAGGCTGTGGCGGCGCAATGCCTGTTGCTCCCGCTGCAGCGCAAGCGTTGTTGCACTTGGTTGCGTAACGGCTGTCGCTTCACAGGTTCTGCCTATTGATCGGCGCCGGTCCTTGCTTTTATTATTTTTACGTCGGCAGGCTCTGCCAACCAGCCGGCTAGGAGGTGCTACTGTGACAACCCGTCATTCCACGAGGGAAGGCGAGTTAGACAAAAGAGCGAGGGACCAGCTGCGCGACGAAGGTGCCACGCTTTTGCTGAGGCAGTACGATGAAAAATCGGAACCCAGTGCTCGCCTGAAGACCATCGACCAACTGCTTAGCAGCAGTTCTGCGCTGCCCGAGAGCGACCACGCACGCAGCCCGCCAGAGGCTGCCCAATAGTGCGCAGGTTTGCGGCCAATCCGTGTGAGCAGCAGGTGCTTGGCTGAGGCGCGCAACATGGCATTGCGCCACCAGGTCGCTACATCTGCGCGCCGCTACTTCAAGCCCAAACGCCCCAATTTCTTGATCAACCCGACGCGGGAGATGCCCAGGCGGCGGGCGGCTTCGGATTGGTTGCCGTTGGCGGCGGCCATGGCTTCGCGCAGCATGCGGGTTTCCAGCTCTTGCATGGCTGCGTCCAATGCACCCAGGCCGTCTGCGCTGGCGGCCGGCAAGTCGCTTGCGTCGCTGGTGTCTGGTGTGGCTTCGGGCAAGTGCGTGGTGTCGCCGTTGGCAAAGCGCAGCAGCTCGGCGTCAACCAGGTCGCTGCCGGGCATGATCAGCGCGCCCGCTGATTCCACCACCGCTCGCAGCTGGCGCACATTGCCGGGCCAGTCGCGCGATTGCAGCCACTGCATTGCGTCGGCGCTCAGGCGCGCTTGCGGGGCGATGTTGCGCAAAAAGCGGGTTGCCAGCACCGGTACATCGGCAGCGCGCTCGGCCAGCGCGGGCGTGCGCAGCACCATGCCTTTCAAGCGGTAGAACAGGTCTTCGCGAAAGCTGCCGGCCTGCACCATGGCTTCCAGATCGCGGTGCGTGGCGGCCAGCACGCGCACATCGGCCCGGCGCAGTTCGCGGCCGCCCACTGGCATGAAGCTGCCTTCTTGCAAAAAGCGCAACAGCTTGACCTGCATGGGCGCGGGCATTTCGCCCACTTCGTCCAAAAACAGCGTGCCGCCGTGTGCGGTTTCCAGCAGGCCGGGCTGGTCGCGGTGCGCGCCGGTGAAGCTGCCTTTGAGGTGGCCGAACAGCTCGCTCTCCAGCAGCTCGGCCGACAGCGCACCGCAGTGGATGACGGCAAACGGCCCTTCGCGGCGCGGGCTGCATTGGCGCAGGGCGCGGGCTACCAGCTCTTTGCCAGTGCCGGTAGGGCCCAGCACCAGCAGGTTGACCGATGTGGCGCCCACGCGCTGCACCAGGGCGCGCAGTTGCTGCATGGGCGCAGTCTGGCCGATCAAGCCCATTTCGGCGGGCTCGTTGTCCTGCTGCGCGCTGCGCAAGGCGCGCAATTGCTCGTCGAGCTTGGCCTTGTGCATGGCGCGGTGCAGCACCATGCGCAGCACATCGGGGTCGATGGGTTTGGTCAGAAAATCCCAGACGCCGCGCTCCACGGCTTGCAGCGCTATCTCGCGCTCGCCGTGGCCGCTGAGCACCACCACCACTGCCTGCGCAAACTGCGGAATCAGCGACAGACCGGCCTGCGGGTCCATGCTGGGCGGCATGGTCAGATCCAGCAACACCACATGCGGGCGGTCTTCGGCAAAGGCTTGCAAGGCGCTGTCCACGTCGCCCGCTACCGATACGCGGTAGCCCAGCTGGCGCAGAAAGTTGGCGCTCAGGCGCTGGTAGGCGGGTTCGTCGTCTACCAGCAGCACGTGGCCGGAGGCGGGGGCGGAGGCAGAAGTTGCAAAGCTCATACAGGCAGGGCTGGCGCACTGGGCGCAGCCGGAAAACGGAGGGTGAAACAGGTGCGCCAAGGCGCGCGTTCGGCCACGCTGGCGCTGCCGCCGTGCGCGGCCATGATGCGCGCCACAATCGCCAGCCCCAGGCCGGTGCCGCCGGGGCTGCGCGATGCAAAGGGCTCGAACAGGCGTTCGCGCAAATCAGCGGGGATGCCCGGGCCGTCGTCGCAGACATGCACCAGCACGGCGTCGGGCAGTTGCTCGGTGTCGACCAGCACACGGCGTTGGCCGGCGGCGGTGCAAGCGTTGGAGAGCAGGTTGCCCAGCGCCTGGTCAAAGCGCGCAGCGTCCAGCGTTACCGCCAGCGGTTGCGCCAGTTGTTCGCCCAGTTCCACCTCGGGCCGGTGGCGCACCAGGGCCTGGATGCGGGCGTGGATGTCGGTGTTGCTGGGTGCAATTTGCCAGGGTTTGGCGTAATCGAGCAAATCGGCCGTCAGGTGCGAGATGCGGGCAATCTGCTCGCCCACTTCTTGCCGGGTTTCGCTGGGCGCCATGGCTACGGCCATGGCAATGATGTTGAGCGGGTTGCGTACGTCGTGGGCCACGGCGGCGGCGATGGAGCCGAGCTCGGCCAGGCGCGCTTGCAGTTGGCGCTCGCGCTCGCGTTGCTGGGCCAGCTCAGCCAGCTCTACCTGGGCGGCAGCGTCGGCCAGCGCATCGCCAAACAGTGCGGCGAGGTGGCGCTGGCCTGGGGGAGCTTCTTCAAAAGCGATCAGTTCGGTGTGCCAGCGGTTGGCTTGCTGGCTGGCTTCTGCCAAGGGCAGTTTGCTGCACCGCAGGCCAGGTGTGCTGCTTGGGGCAGAGCCATCGCCGGGCGGCAGGGCTGCATCGGCCAGCACCTGCACTTGCACAGCCGTGCCCATGCGCGCCGACAGCAATTGTGTGGCAATGCCAGCCAGTGCGGGCAGCGATTCTGCCTGGCCCATGGCGTTGCGCCATTGGCGCAGATCCTCGGCAGACGGCGTGCCGCCCGGATAGACCAGGCGCGAAGCCACGCGCCACACCGGGCCGCTCAAGGTCAGGCAGGTGGCGGCCACCACCACCGCGTTGAGCCATTTGGAATCGACCGGCAAGAGCACGGTCAGCGATACCGCCGCCAGCCCGAGCAGAATCAGCAGCGCCGATGCCACCGCGCGCCGCGCCCAGACGTTGACGACGAACACGCGATAACGCAGCACGCCATAGACCAGCAGCAGCGGAAACAGCGGCATGGTCAGCACCGACCACGGGTACAGCTCAATCCCCAGCGCGGCAAAACCAAAGCCTGATATGGCCAGCAAGCCCCAGGCGCAGGACACGGCAATCGACGCAAACTGCTTGCGCCGCAGCGGCGAGGGCGCGTGCAGCCAGCCCCATGCCAGGGTGAGCAATCCCGCTGACGCCAAAATGCCCCAGGCCGTGCTGTGCGCCCAGCCCACCGCATTGGGCACCACCACCCATTGGAAGCCGGTGAACGGCGGAAAGTGGACGAAATCGCCCGGCGAGCGAACCACCGACAGCAGCGCCACCAGCGCCGCCAAAACGTAAGCCGCCTGGATGTAGCGTTTGCTCAGCGGGGCGCCGCAAAAGATCACGCAAAAGTGGAAGAACGCCGCCGAGGTAAAGGTGAGCGACGACAGCAGCGCCATGGCCAACGGCACGCTGCCCAGGCCGGCCCAGTTGGGCAGCTCGTTGCCCACGATCCAGGTGGCCACGCCCAGCAAAAACACCACCAGCAGCCGCGCGCCGGCCACTTGCTTGGCCCACAGCAACAGAACGCCACTGAGCGCCAGGATTTCGAACAAGGTTAGCAACAAGGCCAGGTGGATGAGCATGGCAGGACTGTAAACGGCGTTGACGCATTGGGCAAACAGCCTGTATCCGCTGTTAACAGGTAAAAGAAAAAATTCAACAAAATCAATGGTCTGAAGAGTGGCATGGAAGCTGCACTGTACTTGCCATGAACACCGCACACCCATCCCTCAGCACCACCGGCCAGCCGCAAGCCCTGGATATTGCGGCGCTGCTCGGCCCAGCCGCCTGGCAAAAGCTGTCACCCGCCATCCGCCGCCGCTTTGCCAGCCACCACGCGCCTGTTTGCTACGCCGGCCAGATGGAGCTGCGTGCATCGGCACTCGGCCGGGTGTTTGCCTGCTTTGCGCAACTGCTGGGCAGCCCCTTGGCGGGTCGCCGCGCTGGCTTGGTGCCGACCCAAGTGCAGGTATATGGCGACGAGCAAGGCGGCGTGGTCTGGCAGCGCCAGCTGGGCACGCCCGGCGGCGCAGGCAGCCAGCTGGTGCGCTCTACCAAGCGCCTGGGCCCGAGCGGCCGGCTGGAGGAGTGCACCGACGGCGGTTTGTCGATGGACTTGGATGTGTGCGTGGAGAGCGGCGCCCTGGTGTTCTACAGCCGCCGCTACTTCTGCCTGCTGGGCCGCTGGCGCTTGCCGGTGCCGGCCTTGTTGACGCCGGGCGTGTGCCGCGTTGAGCACCGCGACGTAGCGCCCGGCCAGTTCCGCTTCACCATGACCATGCAGCACCCGCTGTGGGGCCAGACCTTCCACCAGAGCGGTATTTTTTTGGATCCCGAGGAGAGCTGAGATGACTTTGCTGTTTGTTTTGCTGACCGTGCAATCGCTGCTGGGCGCGTTTGACAATTTCTGGCACCACGAGCTGGAGGCGCGTTTGCCCCAGCGCACATCGGCCCGCTACGAGCTGCGCTTGCATGCAGCACGTGAAGCCATTTACGGCTTGCTGTTCGCCAGCTTTGCCTGGTTGCAGTGGAGCGGCTGGTGGGTGTTGCTGCCAGCGGGTTTGTTGCTGGCAGAGATGTTTATCACGATTGCCGATTTTCTGGAGGAAGACCGCAGCCGCAAGCTGCCGCCGCTGGAGCGTGCCTTGCACACGGTATTGGCGGTGAGCTATGGCCTGCTGGTGGGGCTGGCCGGGCCGCTGTTCTGGCAAGCTGCACAGGGCGAGCCCGGCGTGGTGATCGTTACGCATGGTTGGTGGACGCCGGTGTTCAGCGTGGCTTCGGTCTGTGTGTTGGCTTGGAGCCTGCGCAATGTCTTGGCCGTGCGCCAACTGTCGGCGGCCAGCTTGGCTGAACCTTTGCCAGAGGCACGTGGCGCCGTGTTGCAAGGCTTGGGCCAGGCAACGGTTTTGGTGACCGGCGGCACCGGTTTTGTGGGCCAGGCCCTGGTGCGCCGCTTGCTGCGTGAAGGGCGCCGCGTGGTAGTGCTGAGCCGCGACCCGCTGCAGGCCCGTGCTGGCCTGGGCGCTGGCGTGTGGGTGGTGGACCGCTTGGACGATATTCCCAGCGAAACCCGCATCGACGCGGTGGTGAACCTGGCAGGCGCTGGCATTCTGGGCGCGCCCTGGACGGCAGCGCGGCGCCAGGTTTTGCTGCAAAGCCGCTTGCAGATTGCCGAGCAAGTGCATGGTCTGCTGCAGCGCTTGCAGCACAAGCCCGAAGTGCTGGTGGCTGCATCGGCTGTGGGCTATTACGGCGTGCCCGGCCATGCTGCGCCGCTGGACGAAAGTGCCGCGCCCGAGCCAGGCCGCTTCCAGTCCGAGCTGTGCCAGCAGATCGAAGCCGCCGCCTTGCGCAACCGCGCTTTCGGTGTGCGCGTGGTCTGCCTGCGCCCAGGCATTGTGCTGGGCCGTGGCGATGGCGCTTTCCCCAAGCTGGCGTTTGCGGCGCGCATGGGCCTTGGCACCATTCTGGGCGGCGGCCAGCAGCCCATGCCTTGGATCCATGTCGACGATGCCGTGGGCCTGATCTGCCACGCCATCGCCGAGCCCGCACTGCAAGGCCCACTGAACGCCGTGGCGCCGCAAGCTGTCAGCCAGGCGCAGTTCACACGCGCCCTGTCTGCCGCAGTGCGGCGCCCGCAGTGGCTGAGCGTGCCCGGTTGGCCGCTGCGTTTGGCTTTGGGTGAGATGTCGGAGCTGCTGCTGTGTGGCCAGAACGTGGTGCCAGCCCAGGCCTTGCGCAGCGGCTACCGGTTCCGCTACGCGGGCTTGGTTGGGGCATTAGCCCATTTGACGGCTGAGCCTGCCGTGCCAGCCATGAGCACACAGCAGCTCGGAGAGCGCATGCAGTAAATGCTGAAAACTGCGGAGCATAAAAAACTGCCAGTGCTTGGTGCCAAGCGCTGGCAGCTTTGTTTGGGGCTTCACGCCTCAGCTCTCAGACCGCGACGGTTTCTGCGCTCTGCGCCTGGGCCATGAACTGTGTCGTAGCAACGCGGCTGCCGTCGTCCAGCACCAGCTCGCGCTCGGGCCAACGCATGGCGGCCAGCTTGAAATCGTCCTCTGGCGGCTTGCCGGCCAAGCGGGCTGTCCAGCGGGCGCCCACTGAGAAATCGATGCAGAACACATTGCCGAGTTTGCCGTGCCAGGCGCTGGGCGCAATGTCGGCAAACAGGCTCTGGTCGCCCTTGCCGAGCACGCGCCGGTCCATGGGCTTGATGTGGCGCCAGTAGTGGCCCATGAGCACCGGCGTGGTGTCGCTGTAGCTGTCCCA
Organism: Comamonas trifloxystrobinivorans; assembly: GCF_043359985.1. Lineage (NCBI taxonomy): Bacteria > Pseudomonadati > Pseudomonadota > Betaproteobacteria > Burkholderiales > Comamonadaceae > Comamonas > Comamonas trifloxystrobinivorans. The sequence goes on along the minus strand of NZ_JBHZGV010000001.1, from coordinate 125,539 downwards.
CCAGGCCACGCGCTCGACAAAACGCCATTTGCCACCGGCAAAAAAGGGCTCGGTGCCACGGCGCTCCACGCCGCAGGTCAGCACTTTGAGCGGGTTGTACTGCGATTTGTTCAGCTCGCTGTCGGCGTGTGCGGGCATCACCGGTGGCTGGTGCTGACCGTCTTCCAGGCTGTACGGCCAGGCGGCGTTTTCGGCGGCCAGCAGGGCGGGAATATTGCGCAGCTGCGCGTGCACCGAAGCGGCTTCTTCCAGCAGATCGTAGGCCGCAGCAATATCGCCGGCGGGCAGGGCGCGGGCTTCGGCTATTTTTTCGTCAATCCAAGCGGCGTGGACGATGCGCAGGTCTTCGCGCTCCAGCGCCAAGGGCAGCTGGCGCAGGAAGGGAAACATCTCGGCGGGAAACTCCTGGTTGGCCCGCACATAGGGCGCGTACTTGCGGTTGTCGGCCTCAACGCGCTCGTCAAAAAACCAACCGGAGCCGTCTTTGGCATCTTGGCGCAGCAAGTTGATCTCGTGGTTGCCGAGTACGGCATAAGCGTTGCCGGCCTCGACCCAGCGGCGCACCAGGGCGAGCACGCCGGGGCTGTCGGGGCCGCGGTCGCAAAAATCGCCGACAAACACCAGTTTGCGGCCCGCCGGATGGCGGCCGCTGTCGTTGTAGCCCAGATGCTTGACCAGTTGCTCCAGTGCCTGGCGCTCGCCATGCACGTCACCGATCACATCCAACGGGCCGGCAGGCAGGGCATGAACCAGGCTCATGGGGATCTTTCCTTGGGCAGCGCCAGGGCGCATATGCACGCGCCAAGTGGCAGCCGTTGTCAAAACAATGAACCCATTGTGCACCAATTTGCTGCACTGCACCACAAGCGCCGCTTCTGATAATGCTGTAGGTCCAATCTGCCAGCAATTAGCACCTGATAGGCGCTTTTTGCTATGAATTTTGCGGCAGTTGCCGGGCGCACAGCGCGCAAGCGACAGTGCCGAGAACGCAAACAATGCTGGGCCGGGTGTCGCTTTTGCGCTAGAGCGAGTCGATACGCACCAGGTCGTGGTTGAAGTTGGTGCGCGGCGCCAGTACCTGACAGCCGGACAGGGCGCTGATGCGCTCAACCAGCTTGGGCGGAATGGCTTCGGTGGTGTACCAGCGGCAGACCTGGACCAGGTCTACGGGCGGCGCCAAGGCTTCCAGGCCGTTGCGAATCTGCGCCAGCAGTGCCGAGTCGGACAGGGGCGCTTGCTGATCATGCACGGGCGCTTGCCGCAGCAAGGCAACGTGCAGGCGCCGTGGCTGCTCGCCAGCTTGGGGCACGGTGTCGGTGCTGAGCAGCCAGAGCCCGTCGATAGCGCCGATGTCGCCCAGCGCAGCGCTGAGCAATCGGCACCAATGGGCGGGCGGCGCAAACAGGCTGGCGCGTTGCAGGTGCAGGTAGAGCGCGTCGCCGTCGATGGAGATCTGCTCCCGGGCGCGGCTGAGGCGGGCACCATATTCGCGGACTTGCTCGGGGCTGCCGTGGCGCGAGACATGGGCGTAGATGGCGTCGTAGCCGCGTGTTGCCAGGCGCCGGTCCTGGCGGATGGCTTCGCGGATTTGGGCTACGCCCAGATCGTCGCCCCTAGCCAGTAGCGCGCTGCCGTAGTAGTACAAAGCCTGCGGGCTGGTGCCAGCGAGCTGCTCCAAGGCTTGCAGGCTGGCGGGGTCCTGCTCGCGCTCGTCGGCCAGGACCGCCTGATCCAGCGCTGCTTGTGCTGGATCGGCGCTAGCGTCTTGCGCCCAGGACAAGCGGTTGAGTTGCATGTGGCGCAAACGCCAGCCGTGGCGTTGTGACTGGGCCCAGTCCTGGTTGCATTGGGCAAAAAGCTCGGGCCAGGACGTGCCCAGTAGCGCTTGTCCGGCGCTGGCTTCGTCATCCCACTGCACGCGGGGCGGCAGCAAGCCCAGAGCGGCCGCGCGCTCGGCCAGGGGCGGATGGGTGTCCCAGGCTGATGCTGGGCGCTGGGGCGCGGCCCGACTGAGCGCGTCTTGCCCGGAGCGGGTCTGCTGGAGCACCCAGGCCCAGTGGTCGCCAGGCGGATCGATGTCGTTCTGCTGGCGCTGGGCCAACGCGCTGGCGTAGCGTTGGCGGAAAAAGGCATCCACGCTGTCGAGCCTGGCCAAGGCGTTGAGCAGATGGGGGCCGCCGGCCACTTCGGCGGCGCAGGCATCGGCCTCGTATTCGCACTGGCGCGAGCGCTCAAAGGAGCGGCGCAGAAAGCTGGGCATGAACAGGCGGGCTGTCCAGTGTTGCAGGCGATCGATCAGGTCGTCGTCGGCGTAGACCGGGCTGTAGAGGTAGGACGACCAAGCCACGCGCACCCGGTAAATCCAGTGGCCAAGGCGGCCATGGCGGCGCGAGAAGTGGCCCAGTTCATGGCCGATCACCGCGCGCAACTGGGCCTCGTTGAGCGCATGGAGCAGCGGAATGCCCAAAAACAGGGTTCGCCGTCGGCTATAGAGGCCGAGAAAACCGCGCTGGTCCATGGCGCCGGCGTTGAGCTCATCGCTCAGGCGCACTTCATGGATTAGCGGCGCGTCGAGTTGCTGGCTCAGCTCGTCAAGCAGAGCAAAAAGGTGGGGCGCTTCGCTGCGTTGCAGCAGCACATCGTTTACCTCCATACTGGGCTGCAACAGCCACCAGGTCAGCAGCGACAACAGCGCAAAAGCCAGCCAGGCCCAGGACAGCGGATAGAACAGTGCGGTGAGAATGAGCAGCGGCGCCCACATCAGCATGGCCAGGACGCCGTAGGCCAACTGTGCCGCAACAGCTTGCGCGACCAGCAGGGCGGTGGCGCCGCTGCTGCGGGAAGGCGGTGGAGTGGGCGGCTGGACTGGGGTTTCGGGGAAAGGCAGTGAACTCATGCGCGCCTATTATGCAAACTTTGTTGGCGCCCACTCCCAGGTGCAGCGCTGGCATTGTTTTGGCGCAATGCATGGCGGCCGGGCTTAGCCGCGCCGATAGCAAACAAAGCTGAACGGCAGGCCATTGCTGCTGGTGTGCGCTTGGCGCGACGCCTCTTGCCACTCGGGGCCAAGGCTGGGCGCATAGGCATCGCCCGCAAAATCTTGCGCAATCTCGGTCACCCAAACTTCGTCGGCCAGCGGCAAGGACTGGGCGTAGATTTGCGCACCGCCCATCACCCACACTGGTTTGCCAAGGGCGCGGGCGGTATCCAGTGCGCCTTCAATGGTACTGGCCACGCTGACCTGCGCGGACGCCGGCTCGGGCTGCCAGCCTGCCTGGCGCGTGACCACCACGTTGTGGCGGCCAGGCAGCGGGCGAAAGCGGGCCGGCAGTGAGTCCCAGGTCTTGCGGCCCATGACGACGGTGCTGCCGGCGGTTTTTTGCTTGAAGAAAGCCATGTCCTCGGGCAGGTGCCAAGGCAGTTGGTTGTTGTTGCCGATCACGCCATTGGCGGCGCGGGCGTAAATCAGTTGGATCAGCGGAGCAGTCATGTTTTTGCGGCCAGCCCGCGCGCAATAAGGCGCCGGCAGGCTTGGTAGAGAGGGTGTTCGATCGCGTGATAGTACAGCGCGGACAAGGCCACCAAAAGCAGCAGCACGCCCAGTGTGGCCGGCATGCTGGGTTGGTGTTGCCAGCCCAGCGCTTGTAAACCGCGCGCTGCCAGCACCAGAAGCAGCGGGTGGATCAGGTAAATGGCAAACGAGTAATCGCCCAGCCGTGCCAGCCACTGCAGGCTGCGCCACTGGGGCGCAGGTGCCAGCAAGGCCGCGCCCAGCAAGGCGGTGGCGGCCGAGCCCGCCCACAAAGCGCGCTCCGGCCAGTGGAAGAAGCCGGCCATGCCTGGCGCGTTGGGGCTGTGGAACCAGGCTACATACACGGCTGCGCTAGCCAGCCCGGCAGCGGCCAGCAGCCAAGGTGCCCAGTGATGCTGCGGGTGGCGCTGCAGCCAGTGAAACAGCAGGTAGCCGGCAAAAAACTCCAGCACCAGCGGCGCTGCAAAAAACCACAGCAGCAGCGTTGCCTGGCCAAACGCGCTGGGCTCATACCGGCCCAACGCCCAGCAATACAGCACCCACACCAGCATGGTGGCCGCCAGCGCAGCCATGGCACGCACGCGCCAAGGCCGTGGCAGCAGCAGGCTGGCGCCGACCAGCAAGTAGAAATACAGCTCGTACACCAAGGTCCAGATCACGTTGCTGATGTGCAGGCTGAAATTGCTCGGGTAAAGCAAGGCCGAGGCCAACAGATTGGTTTGCGCTGGCAGCAGGGCCAAAGCTGACAAGGCCGCAACGCTGACAGCCATGACCGGCCACCAGCCGGTGTATATGCGTGCAAAGCGGGTCAGCACAAACTGCCCGGCGCTGCGCGGGCCTTGCCGGCTGTTGTAGGTGCTGAGCGCCATGATGGCGCCACTGATGACAAAGAAAATGTCCACCCCCGCATAGCCGCCAGCCGCCACCGCCCGCAACCAGCCCGGCATCTGCGGGAAATAGCCCCAGTGCTGCGCGTGGAACACGGCTACCCACAGCGCGGCCACAAAGCGCAGCAGTTGAATGGTCTGAATCATGGAATGGGCGGTCTTTGGCGAAAAACGATTGCGCCCAAATCATAGCGGTTGGGCTGCCGAGGCTGCGCCAAATGCGCTGCAGGCAAGCTGTGGCGCCAGCAATCAAAAGGCCTGCAGTTTTGCACTGCAGGCCGGCTGAGGTTGGCGCTTGCGGTGTGCCGCTTAGGGCATGGCGGCCATCAAGCCCATCAGGCCTTCCTGGTCGAGCACTTTGCCGTTGGCCTTGACCTCGCCGCCGGTGTATTCGAGCTGGGTCGATACTTTGCCGTCTTGCTCTTGCAGCACGCCCGATTGCAGCAGCAGGCTGATGCGGCCTTGCACGTCTTCTTGCACCATGTCGGCCAGCGCTTGAGGCTCGTAGTCTTCATCGCCCTCGTTGTCGGCAATGATGGCGTCGCGCACGCGGCTGCTGAACAGCGCTTGCAGCACCGGTTTGGGCATGGCCAGTTTGGCGTTGGCCTGGATATCGGTGGCAGGGTTCAGGCCCTGGCTGCCATCGCCTTGGTAAGACACGGCGGCCGACAGCTCGCTTTGCCCTTCTTCGCTGCGCCAACTGGCGCGCTTGAGTTCCAGCACCGGCTTGCGTGCTAGCAACTGTTGCATGCCGCCCAGCAGCAAGGCCTGCATGGCTTGCGGGTTGCCCTGGGCTTGCTGCGAATGCTTGGTGAACTGGTTGAGCCAGCCGGCATCGAGGTTGCGCAAGCCCAGGTCTACTGCGATGTCGCTGATCTTCCGCTTGGGCAGCGTGAGCTGTTGGATGCCGGTGTTGATGGCGGTGTTGACCACTTCGCCTTCGAGCTTGGTGTCGATATCCATGCTCAGGCCGCTGAACTGCACGGGCTCGCCGCCAAACTTGGGCTGGGAGTTGAAATCTGCCAGTACCCATTTCACGTTGCCCACCATGAACTCCTGGCCCGCGGGCTGGTTCACATCAAAGCGCATGGTGTTGCCCTTGATGACTACGTTGATGGCTTCGCCTGCGTCCGCATCGTCCAGCTCGTCGGCCGATGCCACGGTCGATTCGATCTGCAGCAAAGGCAGGGCGGCCTGGCCTTTCATGCCCTTGAGATCGGCGGACATTTCGAAATCCGCCGTCAGCCCACCAAAGCTCAGCTTGTCCTTCTCAAACTGGCCGGCCACTGCGGGCGAGCTGAGCTGGTGTTGCGAGGTCTTGCCCCAGCCCACCTGGGTGTTCCATTTCAGCGGGGTTTTGTCTTTGTACAGGCTGATCAGCTCGGGCGGCGCATCGGGGCTGAAGGCAAAGCGGGTAGCGATCTCGGCCGCATGGCCACGCGGCCAGGGACCGTGCGAGATGGCGTGGGTAGCGGTAAATTGCAGCTGCTCGTCGCCCGTGTTGACAGTCCACATCGTCTTTGCAGTCGACGAGAAAAGACCGCGCTCGTAGCTCTGTACCTGGATGGCCAGCGGCGGCTTGCTCCAGTCTTTGGCGGTGGCTTCAAAGCCCTCTTGCACTTTGCCGCCCATGACATAACTGGTGCCCGCGCCGCCAGCCAACAAAACGACGACAGCGGCAGCAATGCCGATTCCCAACTTCTTCATGTGTTCCCCTCTGGTGGTTTGTGGCAGCAATGGTAGGGGATTTTTGCTGCACCGCAGCGATTGGTGGATTTGGATTTGCGCCAGCAGGTGTTGCAGGCGGATTTGGGAAAGATCCACGCCGTGCAAAAGACCGCCTGCGAGGCTATACAGCCCGCAAAGCAAAAGGGGCGCCCCATCAGGAGCGCCCCTTTTGTCTCAAACGTCTCAAGCCGATGCCGCAAGCTGCAGCGTCGGCTGTGGCTGTTTTACTTGCCCCAGGAATCCTTCAGGCCGGTGATCTTGTTGAACACGGGCTTGTCGGCCTGGTGGTCTTTGCGGTCGGCGACAAAGTAGCCGAAGCGCTCGAACTGGTACTTGTCGTCCGCTTGGGCGGCTTTCAGCGAAGGCTCGACGTAGGCGGTCACCACCTTCAGGCTGTCGGGGTTCAGCAGGGTCAGGAAGTCCTTGCCGCCAGCGTCAGGCTGCGGGTCGGTGAACAGGCGGTCGTACATGCGTACTTCGGCTTGCAGGCCGTCGGCTACGCCTACCCAGGTGATGGCGGCTTTCACCTTCACGCTGTCGGCGCCGGGGGTGCCGCTCTTGGTGTCGGGCACCACGGTGGCGAGCACCTTGGTGATATTGCCGTCCGCGTCCTTTTCGGCGCCGGTGCACTCGATCACATAGCCGCCCTTGAGGCGCACTTTGTTGCCGGGGAACAGGCGCTTGTAGCCCTTGGGTGGCACTTCGGCGAAGTCTTCGCGCTCAATCCACACCTCGCGGCCAATGGTGAATTGGCGGTCAGGTGCGGTAGCGGGCTCATCACCATGGTGGGGCAGGGCGGGCAGGTGGCAGGGCTCCAGATGGTCGGCGTTGCCAAACACTTCGGCCCAGTTGGTCAGCTCCAGCTTCACCGGGTCGAGCACGACCATGGCGCGGTGGGCCTGGTTTTCCAGGTCTTCGCGCAGGCAGCCGTCCAGGGTGCCGTAGTCAATCCAGGCGTAGTCTTTGGTCACGCCAATGCGTTCGCAGAAATTGCGGATCGAGGCGGGCGTATAGCCACGGCGACGCAGGCCGACCACGGTGGGCATGCGCGGGTCGTCCCAACCGGTGACAAAGTTGTTGTCGACCAGGTGCTTGAGCTTGCGCTTGCTGGTGATCACGTACGTCAGGTTCAGGCGCGAGAACTCGTACTGGCGTGGTTGCGGCGCATCGATCAGGCCGCCGGCGCGCAGGTGGTCAAGCAGCCAGTCGTAGAACGGGCGCTGGTCCTCGAACTCCAGCGTGCAGATGGAGTGGGTGATGTGCTCGTACGCGTCCTCAATCGGGTGCGCGAAGGTGTACATCGGGTAGATGCACCACTGGTTGCCGGTGTTGTGGTGCTCGGCGTGGCGCACGCGGTAGATGGCCGGATCGCGCAGGTTGATGTTGGGCGCGGCCATGTCGATCTTGGCGCGCAGCACGGCAGCGCCGTCGGGCAGCTTGCCGTCTTTCATGTCGGCAAAGCGAGCGAGGTTCTCCGCCACCGAGCGATCACGGAACGGGCTGTTCACGCCGGGGCGGGTGAAATCGCCGCGGTTGGCCTTCATCTCTTCGGCCGATTGCTCGTCCACATACGCCAGGCCTTGCTCGATCAGGTAGACCGCGGCGCGGTACATGAAGTCGAAGTAGTTGCTGGCGTAGTACAGGTTCTCGTGGCCGTCGGCGTCCTTCCAGTCAAAGCCCAGCCACTTGACGGCATCGATGATGCTGTCCACGTATTCCTGGTCTTCCTTCTCGGGGTTGGTGTCGTCAAAGCGCAGATGGCAGACGCCGCCAAAATCGCGTGCCAGACCGAAGTTCAGGCAGATCGACTTGGCGTGGCCCACGTGCAGGTAGCCGTTGGGCTCGGGCGGGAAGCGCGTGCGAATCCTGGCCTCGTCCACCTGGCCTTGCTGGTGGTGCTGGGCATCGCCCGGCGAGCCGCCCCAATGGCGGCCAGCGTAGCTGCCCTTGTCGAGATCGGACTCGATGATTTGTCGTAAAAAATTGGTGGGTTTGACCACTTCGTCACTACCGTTGTGCGAAGCGCTCGAGGCAGGTGCATTCATAGAGGGTGTATTCTACGGGAGTACCCTGATGTTTACGGTTTGCAACAGGAAATCCTGGTTTGAAACCACTATTTGCACTGGCTTTGGTATCTTTTGCCAACCCTCGTGCGTTGAAGGGTGCAGTGACAAACTTGCGGGCTTGTAGCCCTATAAGGAGAACCATATGACGCATTCGATGCTGAAACAGTGCTCACGCTGGGTAGCCGCCGCGGCGCTGGCCGGCCTGGGCCTGGTGTCCGGCGCTGCACACGCCAGCCGCGTTTCCTGGTCGGTGGGGGTCAATGTGCCGGCACCGGTTTACGTGGCGCCCGCCCCGGTCTACGTGCCGCCCCAGCCCGTGTATGTGGCACCGGCCCCCGTGTATTACGCGCCACCGCCTCCCGCCGTGGTGTACCGCCCGGCACCGGTGTACCGCCCAGCCCCAGCGCCCGTTTACTACGGACCGCCTCCCGGCCACTATCGCCACCACCACCGAGATCGCGGTTATTACCGTTACTGATCTGGTAGCGGCCGCCTGCTTGCACCAGTTGTAACAGGCCGCACGCCAAGAGCCCTGGTTTTTACCAGGGCTTTTTTGCGTGCCGGCTTGTCGCGTCGGGCCATGAAGGCGGCGCTTTTTGCTCTGATAATCCATAGCAAAGTCTGCTTGTGGAGCCTGCATGAAAACAGTTTTTGTCTTGAACGGTCCGAACCTCAACCTGCTGGGCCTGCGCGAGCCCGCCATTTATGGCGCGCATACCTTGCAAGATGTCGAGAAAATCTGCACCCAGGCTGCCGAGCGCAAGCAGTTGGCGCTGCGCTTTCACCAAAGCAACCATGAGGGCGCGTTAATAGATTGGCTGCATGAAGCCGGTCAGTTCAAGCGCGATGGCCAGCTGGCCGGCGTGGTGCTTAATGCCGCCGCTTATACGCACACCAGCGTGGCGCTGATGGATGCGATCAAGGGCGCCGATCTGCCGGTGATCGAGCTGCATATCAGCAACGTCCATGCTCGCGAAGCCTTCCGCCACCATTCTTATATAGCGCCAGTCGCCAAGGCCGTGATCTGCGGCCTGGGCGTGCAAGGCTACAGCATTGCCATCGACGCGGTGGCTCAGGTACTGCTTGCACAATCTGCCTGAAAGTAGCGCCGCATGAGCGAAGGTTTTGATAACAGCGGCGTGCAGGCCTTGCCCATGCCGCCGCAGCATGCCCAATTGCTGGCCAGCGCCACACGCTACACCACGCCTTGCGGCGATGGCGAGCTGGTCTGGCACCGCTGGGGCCAGCGCAAAGCGGGCGAGCTGCCGCTGGTCATGCTGCACGGCGGCAGTGGCAGCTGGACGCACTGGTTGCGCAATATCGGCGTGCTGCTGGCCGCTGGCTACGAGCTATGGCTGCCCGATCTGCCGGGTTTTGGCGATTCAGCCGCGCCGCCCGATGGTTTTGATGCCGACGCCATGGTTGAGCCGCTTTACCAAGGCATGCAGCAGCTGGGCTTGTTGCCCTGCCAGTTGGTGGGCTTCTCATTTGGCGGCATGACGGCCGGCCTGCTGGCCGCTGCCCACCCCGATGTGGCCGAGCGCCTGGTGGTGGTGGGTGCGCCGGCCATGGGCGTGGTGCCTAGCAAGCAGTTCACTCTGCGTGGCTGGCGCCATCTGCCTGATGTAGATCGCCAGCGCGACATTCACCGCTACAACCTTGGCGCGCTGATGCTGTGGGACACGGCCAAAATCGACAACGAAGCGCTGGCCCTGCACGAGCACAATGTGCTGCGCGACCGCATGCCGCGCCGCCGCGCCTCGGGCACCGATGTGCTGGCGCAATCGCTGCCGCAGATTCAGGTGCCGGTGGCCGCTATTTACGGCGCGCATGATGCGCTGTACAAAACCTATATCGGCGCACTGGGCGACAAGTTCCGCGCCGTCACACCGCAACTGCTCGATTTTGTGCTGGTGCCCGACAGCGGCCACTGGGTGCAGTACGAGCAGGCCGATGCCTTCTCGGCGGCTTTGCAGCGCGTGCTGCAGGCCTGACAACCACCGGCTTGGAGCCCGTAGCTCTTGGCCCTAACCGATACCAGCCATGACCAAACCCGCATTCACTCCCGTTATCGCCATCCACGGCGGTGCTGGCACCATCACGCGCTCGTCCATCACGCCCGAGCAGCAACAAGCCTACCGCGCTGCTTTGCGCGACGTATTGCTGGGCGCGCAGCGCAAACTCGCCGCCGGTGCGCCGGCTGAAGAAGTGGCGGTAGAAGCGGTGCGTCTGCTGGAAGAATGCCCGCTGTTCAACGCCGGGCGCGGCGCTGTTTTCACCGCCGATGCCACGCATGAGATGGACGCCTGCGTCATGCGCGGCCGCGATCTGGCCTGCGGCTCAATCGCCGGCGTCAGCACCGTGCGCAACCCGGTCATCGCCGCCAAAGCCTTGATGGAAGCGGGCGGCCCGGTCTTCATGATCGGCGCTGCCGCCGAGCAGTTTGCGCAAAAGCAGGGCTGTGAAATGGTGGCCAAGGATTGGTTCTCCACCGAGCACCGCCTGGCCCAGTTGCGCACCGTGCAAGCGGCCGCGCTGGCCAGCGGCAGCGAAACCGTGGCGCTCGACCACACCGCCCAAAGCCTGACCGCCCAAGAAGGCGCACCGCTCGACGAACGCAAGAAGATGGGCACCGTAGGCGCCGTGGTGCTCGACTTGCACGGTAACCTGGCCGCCGCCACTTCCACCGGCGGCCTCACCAACAAACGGCCTGGCCGCGTTGGCGATTCGCCTGTGGTCGGCGCTGGCACCTACGCCAAGAACGGCGTGGTGGCTGTCTCTTGCACGGGCGCGGGCGAGGCGTTTATCCGTGGCACGGCTGCGCATTCGGTGGCCGCCCGAATCGAGCTGCTTGGCGCCCGCGTCAGCGACGCGGCCGAAGCCGTGGTGCAGCGCGTGCTGCCGCCCCTGGGTGGTGACGGAGGCCTGATCGCCGTAGGCTCCAGCGGCGAAGTCTCGCTGAGCTTCAACTCCGAAGGCATGTACCGCGGCCGCATTGGCGTGAGCGGCGATGCCTTGGTGGCGATTTATGCCAACGAGGTGTTGGCTGCGGCTTGAGATGCTGGCCAGTGGTGATGTCTTTTCACCGATGAGTCCCGGCAGCCCCGCCCGGGGCTGGGCTGTGTTTGAGAGATGCATGCGGTGTGTGGCAGGACGCTGGATGGCATCTCTCCCGCCATTTGCGTTGCTGTAGTTTGTTTGCACAACCGGGCCGGGCCACGAAGCTGCTGCCCATAGCCGCTCAGATGTGTTGCGGCGGCTATTGCAGGCCTGCTGCATGTCCGTGCGCAAAAATGACGGATTCTTGCGTTTTCCGGGTGCTTTGTGCTGGATGTTGCGTCGAAATGAGGAAAGGGCCTAGGTAGAAACACCGAGGTGTTTTGACGTTAACTTGCGTTAACTGCTTTCTACAATGCATGAGCTGTCGCCAAGGTGAATGCGCTTTTGCCATCTGCCTAGCCAAAGCGCAGACAGTGTCAATTGATCGCCGTCTTTGCTGCGGTGGCGCTTTTATTCCTGCCCTGTGCCGACCAGCCGGCCCAGGCACAACCAGTCAAACTATGTCCGACCCAGCCCGCCTTTCTGCCGAGCCTGCTGCAGCGCCGACCGTGCTGCAGGTGCGCGATCTGACGGTCAGTTTCAAGACCGAACAGGGCCGCGTGCAGGTGGTCAAGAACCTGAGCTTTGATGTGCACGCGGGCCAGACGTTGGCGGTGGTGGGCGAATCGGGCTCGGGCAAATCGGTGACCTCGTTGGCGCTGATGCGCCTGGTGGAGAACGGCGGCGGCAAGATCGACAGCGGCTCCATGCTGCTGCGCGGCCGCCATGCGGGCGAGCTCGATCTGGCTAAAGCCAGCAATGCACAGATGCGCAAGGTGCGCGGCGCGGACATGGCCATGGTGTTCCAGGAGCCGATGACTTCGCTCAACCCGGTGTTCACCGTGGGCGAGCAGATTGCCGAGTCGATTCGCCTGCACCAAGGCAAATCCAGCAGCGCCGCCATGGCCGAGGCGCTGCGCATGATGGAGCTGGTGCGCATTCCCGAGGCGCGTAATGTGCTCACGCGTTACCCGCACCAGTTGTCGGGCGGCATGCGCCAGCGCGTGATGATTGCGATGGCCTTGTCTTGCAAGCCCTCGTTGCTGATTGCCGATGAGCCCACCACGGCGCTGGATGTGACGATCCAGGCGCAGATTCTGGCGCTGATCCAGGAGCTGCAGCGCGAGATGTCGATGGGCGTGATTTTTATCACCCACGATATGGGCGTGGTGGCCGAGGTGGCCGACCGCGTGCTGGTCATGTTCCGCGGCGACAAGGTGGAAGAGCAGGATTGCACGCAACTGTTCGCCAACCCGCAGCAGGCTTACACGCGCAAGCTGCTGGCCGCAGTGCCGCAACTGGGCGCGATGAAGGGCAAAGATTTGCCCGAGCGCTTTGCTCTGCTGGGCCAAGATGGCATGGTGGATGTGGCGCCGCAAGATACGGTCAAACCCGGTGCTCCGGTGTTGTCGGTCGACAAGCTGGTTACGCGCTTCCCCATCAAAGAAGGTGTGTTTGGCGGCGTCAAGCGCCAGGTGTATGCGGTAGAGCAGGTGAGCTTCAGCCTGCAGCCGGGCGAGACTTTGGCGGTGGTGGGCGAATCCGGTTGCGGCAAATCCACCACGGGCCGGGCGCTGGCGCGGCTGATCGATTTTCAGTCGGGCGATGTGCAAGTGGCCGGGCGCGATATTGCCAAGCTCAAAGGCGCTGATCTGCAGGCGCTGCGCCGCGATATCCAGTTTATTTTCCAAGACCCGTTTGCCTCGCTCGACCCGCGGTTGACGGTGGGCTACAGCATTCTGGAGCCCATGCTGATCCACAACCTGCTGCCGCGCGAGCAGGCTGAGAAAAAGGTGGAATGGCTGCTGGAGAAAGTGGGCCTGCCCGCCGCTGCGGCCAACCGTTATCCGCACGAGTTTTCTGGCGGCCAGCGCCAGCGCATTGCGATTGCGCGCGCCTTGGCGCTCAACCCCAAGGTGGTGATTGCGGACGAGGCGGTCTCGGCGCTCGACGTGTCGATCCGTGCCCAGATCATCAACCTGATGATGGATCTGCAGACCGAGTTCGGCATTGCCTTCTTGTTTATTTCGCACGATATGGCCGTGGTGGAGCGCGTGAGCCACCGTGTGGCGGTGATGTATCTGGGCCAGATCGTCGAGATCGGCCCGCGCCGCGCGGTGTTTGAGAACCCGCAGCACGCCTACACCAAGCGCCTGATGGCCGCCGTGCCGATTGCTGATCCTACGCAGCGGCGCAAGCACGCGCTCAACGTGGCCGAGATTCCGAGCCCGGTGCGGGCGGTGAACGATCCGCCCAAGGTCTTGCCCATGCGCGAAGCGGGGCCGGGCCATTGGGTAGCTACCGATGTGTCGGCCGCGAGCGCGCAAAACGCGGCGCCCGATCGCGCAGTGGCGTAGCCGTGATAACAAGCATGATTTGATGGGGTCTGGTCGCCACCGTGGCGCACCAGCAGATGCAAAAACCTGAAGAGGAGAGTTGATATGCAACGACGTTTAACTTCGATCGCCGCAGCCATGCTGCTGGCAGGCACCGCTTTCTCGGCCCATGCGGCCAAGGATGTGGTGGTGGCGGTGGCCTCCACCTTCACCACGACCGACCCTTACGACGCCAACGACACCTTGTCGCAGGCCGTGGCCAAATCCTTCTACGAAGGCCTGTACGGTTTCGACAAGGACATGAAGATGATCCCCGTGCTGGCCACCGGTTACGAGGTGAGCAAGGACGGCCTGGTCTACACCTTCAAGCTGCGCAGCGGCGTCAAGTTCCACGACGGCACGCCCTTCAACGCCGAGGCGGTGAAGACCACTTTCGACCGCGTCACCAACCCGGACAACAAGCTCAAGCGCTACAACCTGTACAAGAACATCGCCAAGACCGAAGTGGTCGACGAGCTGACGGTGAAGATGACCTTGAAGGAAGCCTTTGCACCGTTTGTGAACTCGCTGGCCCACCCCTCGGGCGTCATCATCTCGCCCACGGCACTGAAGAAGTTTGGCAAAGAGATTGTGCAAAACCCGGTGGGCACCGGCCCGTTCAAGTTTGTCGAGTGGAAGCCTTCGGACTACATGAAGGTGGCCAAGTTCGACGGCTACTGGCGCCAAGGTTTGCCCAAGGTCGATTCGATCACCTGGCGCCCGGTGGTGGACAACAACACCCGCGCCTCGATGATGCAGACCAACGAGGCGCACTTCGCCTTCCCGGTGCCACCCGAGGCCGTGGCCACGCTGGAGAAAAAGCCCAGCCTGGAAATCACCAAGGCACCGTCCATCATTCACCGCTACATCTCGATGAATGTGACGCAAAAGCCTTTCGATAACCCCAAGGTGCGTGAGGCGCTGAACTACGCCATCAACAAGGAAGCATTGTCCAAGGTGGCCTTTGCCGGCTCGGCCATTCCTGCCGAAGGCGTGCTGCCCAAGGGCGTGGAATTTGCCACCAAGCTGGGCCCTTGGCCGTACGACGTGGCCAAGGCCAAGGCGCTGCTGAAAGAAGCGGGCTACCCCAATGGTTTTGAATCGACCCTGTGGTCGGCCTACAACCACTCCACCGCGCAAAAGGTGATCCAGTTTGCCCAGCAGCAGCTGGCGCAAGTGGGCGTGAAGGTGACGGTGCGTGCACTGGAAGCCGGCCAGCGCGTGGCTGAAGTGGAATCGGTGCAAGACCCGGCCAAGGCGGCCGTGCGCATGTACTACGTGGGCTGGTCCTCGTCCACCGGCGAGGCAGACTGGGCCATGCGTCCGCTGCTGGCTGGCGAAAGCGCGCCGCCCAACGGTTTCAACACCGCTTACTACAGCAACCCCGAAGTCAATGCCGACATCAAGAAGGCATTAGTGACGACGGATTCCACCGAGCGCGGCAAGATCTACGCCGATGCGCAGCAACGCATCTGGAAGGACGCGCCCTGGATCTTCCTGAACACCGAGCAACTGGTGTCGGTGCGCGCCAAGAACCTGTCGGGCTTCTACGTCATCCCCGACGGCAACTTCAACTTCACCGAACTCGATCTGAAGTAATCCGCCTATGCATCGCTACCTGCTAAAACGCTTGCTGGGGCTGATCCCGACGCTGCTCATCGTCGCGGTTCTGGTGTTCGGCTTTGTGCACATGCTGCCGGGCGACCCGGCGCGGCTCGCGGCCGGGCCTGAGGCCGGGCCCGAAACCATCGAGCTGGTGCGCAAGGACCTGGGCCTGGACCTGCCGATGCACCAGCAGTTCATCCGCTTTTTCAGCAACGCATTGCAGGGCGATTTTGGCAAATCGGTGCGCACCAAGCGCCCGGTCTCGCAAGAGATCGCCGAGCGCTTTGGACCGACCTTCTGGCTCACCGTGGTGGCCATGGTCTGGTCGGTGGCGCTGGGCATGCTGCTGGGGATTGTCTCGGCGGTCTGGCGCAACCAATGGCCCGACCGCCTGGGCATGACCTTGGCGGTCTCGGGCATCTCCTTCCCCTCGTTCGCGCTGGGCATGCTGCTCATGCAGTATTTCTCGGTGCAACTCGGCTGGCTGCCCACCGTGGGCGCCGACAGTTGGAAGCACTACATCCTGCCCGGCCTCACCTTGGGCGCGGCCGTGGCGGCGGTGATGGCGCGCTTCACGCGCAGCTCGTTCATCGACATTCTGAAAGAAGACTACGTGCGTACGGCGCGAGCCAAAGGCCTGGCCGAGACGGTTGTGGTCATCAAGCACGGCTTGCGCAACGCCATGATTCCGGTGGTCACCATGATGGGCCTGCAGTTCGGCTTTTTGCTGGGCGGCTCGATCGTCGTTGAGGTGGTCTTCAACTGGCCCGGCATGGGCCGCCTGCTGGTGGACGCGGTGGAGATGCGCGACTACCCCATCATCCAGGCGCTGGTGCTGCTGTTCTCGCTGGAATTCATTCTGATTAACCTGGTGGTTGACCTGCTGTACGCCTGGATCAACCCCACCATTCGCTACAAATAAGGAGCATGGGCATGACAAATCCAAATGCTCCCCAAACCGCCACCGGCAACAACCCGCAAGCGGCGGCGCAATTGCAAGACGTGGCCGTTGCCGCCATTGGGCCAGACGGCCCCATGCAACCGGTAGGTGAGGCCGCAGCACTGGCTACGCCGAGCTTGCCCGCCAACCTGGCGGCCTCCACGCGCATGCGCACACCGATGGCCGAGTTCTGGCGCAAGTTCAAACGCCAAAAGCTGGCCTTGTGGGCCGGCGGTTTCATCATCCTGCTGGTATTGGTGGCAATACTTGCGCCATGGATTGCGCCTTACGACGCAGAGAATTTCTTCGACTATGACGCGCTCAACTCGCCGCCCACAGCTGCGCACTGGTTTGGCGTGGATTCGCTGGGGCGCGACATTTTCAGCCGCATTCTGGTGGGCGCCCGCATCTCGCTGGCGGCCGGCTTTGTGTCGGTAGCGCTGGGCGCTGTCATCGGCGCCGTGCTCGGCCTGTTGGCCGGCTACTACGAAGGCTGGTGGGACCGCATCGTGATGCGCATGTCGGACGTGCTGTTTGCCTTCCCCGGCATCTTGCTGGCCATCGGCATTGTGGCCATTCTGGGTAACGGCATGATCAACGTCATCATGGCGGTGGCCGTGTTCAGCGTGCCGGCGTTTGCGCGCCTGGTGCGTGGCAATGTGCTCGCGCTCAAGCAGCAAACCTATATTGAAGCGGTGCGCTCCATCGGCGCGCCTGATTGGGTCATCATGCTGCGCCACCTGCTGCCGGGCACGGTGTCTTCTGTGGTGGTGTACCTCACCATGCGTATCGGCACTTCCATCATCACTGCCGCCAGCCTGTCGTTTCTGGGCATGGGCGCGCAACCGCCAACGCCTGAATGGGGCGCCATGCTCAACGAAGCGCGCAGCGACATGCTGAACGCCCCGCATGTGGCGTTGTTTCCCAGCCTGGCGATTTTTGTGACGGTGCTGGCCTTCAACCTGCTGGGCGATGGCTTGCGCGATGCGCTTGATCCCAAGCTGGAGAATTGATAGCTGTTGGCCCCACCTGCTTGCTGCTGGTGGGGCCTGAAAAACAAAGCTGCTGGCGCTTGTTTATCAAGCACCAGCAGCTTTATTTATGAGAACTGGTTTTGCAGGCGCCTTCCCAGGCGAATGGCAGGCTTTTCTACCAAGTGATAGTTGACAGTAGCGACGGCAATAGTCAGAGCCATGCTCACAAGCACAAACACCCCTACATGCAGCTGCAGCGCTTGCAAACGGGGCGAATGCAGTGTGACCCACAAGATCGGGTAGAACACAACAGGGTGCAAAAGGTAGATGGAATAGCTGATGCTGCCCAGCCAGGTGAGGATGCCTTTGTGCACCGCCGGCAGCACCAGAGCCAGGCTGAACAGCACGATGCCAATCGCGTAGGACAAAAAGAAGCGGCTGTACTCGGGCACCGTGAGGCCAGTCGCAATCGCCCACACGCCGTATCCTGGCATGAACACCAGCCAGAAGAAGAGCACGATGCCGATTGCCGCACCCAGTTGGCGGCGCGTGTGGCGATCCTGGCTGTCCAGGAACTGGCGGTACATCGCACCAAAGAACATGGTGGACAAATGTGCAAAGCCGTTGGCATAGTCGCTGCGGCGGAAGATGCAAAACAACAGCAGCAGCGCAAAGCACGCACCGATCAGGTGGCGCGTGCGGTGCAGCCAGCCCAGGGCAAACAGCAGCATGCACAGCAGGTAAAACGCCAGCTCGATCGACAATGTCCAGTACAAACCTTCAGCCGGTTGCGCGCCTAACAGCTGCGGCACCATGGTCAGATTCAGCAGCAGATCCTGCAGGCTGAACGGTCGTCCCCACATCCAATAAAAAGTATAGGCGCCGGGCAAGATCGAGACCCAGAATGCGGGGTAAAGGCGAAAGAGCCGGCTGATGGAAAAATCGCGCAGTGCTGCCAGTCGCGATGTGCCGCGCAAGCTGGCAGGAATGACGAAGCCGCTGATGGCAAAAAACACGACCACACCGATGGAGCCAAATTCCAGCGAACGCGCGATGGTGTACAGCCAGCGGCCACTGACCTGGCCGGCATCCATCAAAGGCACGAACACTTCGCTGGTGTGCATGCATACCACCAGCAGGGCAGCGATGGCGCGCAGGGCATCGATATTGTGAAAGCGGCGGTGACTGCTGGCGCGAGAGCTCTGGTGCATGCAAACAAAACCCGCCGCGGTGAGGGGCGCGGGTGGAGAAAGGCGGCAGGGGCAGCCTAGCAAAAAGCCGCCATGATACCTATCTAAGGTGCACCGGCCGGGACAAGAGGCAATTGTGCTGTTTGTTCGCTATAGAAGAAAAAGTCGCTGACGCGCACTGGTTGCGCGCCACGTGCCATTGGGGTTACAAGTTCGCCTTGTGCAAGCGCTTGAGAAAAACCGTGATCTCCTTGACCGTTTGCGCATCGCCATTGGTCTGCGCGGCTTGAATGCCTTGCTGCCAGGCGGCCTCGGCTTGCTCGCGTTGGCCCAGCTCCAGGTGGGCTTTGCCCAGCAGCTTCCAGGCGGCGGAGTAGCTGGGCTGGTGCTCTACGGCTTTGGCCAGGTGCTCGGCGGCAGCGGCGTAGTTGCCTTCCTGGAACCAGCTGTTGCCCAAACCAAAACGCAGCAGCGCGTTGTCCTGGCCCTTGGCCAGGAGTTTTTCCAATCCTTCTCGCATTGCTCAGTCCTTTCTACAGCACAGCATAGTGCGCTCGTTGTGTCCTTGTGCAGCTTGCCGCTATTGGCAAGCTGAACTGGGAAAGGGTTTGCAAGGCAAATGTGGCAGGTATCACACCCGCTTGCCGTAGCGGGGGAAAGTTTGTCGATGAGCTTTTACGCATTGAAGTAAGCGTTCCACATCGCTGCGCTGGCGATATCTTTGCTTCTCTAGTAGACGGCCTGTGTGTAGCCATCCACGACCAGTTCTTGCCCATGTACGTTGGCCGCCTGGTCGCTGCAAGCAAAGCGCACCATGTTGGCGATGTCGCGCGCGCACACCATGCGGTCGAGCGAGACATGTTGGGTGTAGAGGCGGGTCATGTTTTCGATGGATTCTCCGTGCATGTTGGCCTTGGCTGCAATGACGGAGTCGATGCGTGGCCCTTGAACGATGCCGGGCAGTACCGTGTTGACGCGGATGCCTTCTGGGCCAAGCTCCAGGGCCAGCGATTTGGTAAAGCCCACCACGGCCCATTTGCTTGCCGCATACGGGGTGCGGCCCGCCACGCCAATATGGCCAGCAATGGAAGAGAGGTTGACGATGGCCGGCTTTTTGCCCTTGAGCAGGCGCGGGATAGCGGCGCGGGCGCACAGAAACTGCCCCGTCAGGTTGACGGCCAGTGTGCGCTCCCAATCGGCCAGGCTCAGCGTATCGGTGCGGCCGGTGGGGCCCGCAATGCCGGCGTTGTTCACCAGCACATCCAGTCCGCCCAGGGCGCTATCGACCTTGGTAAAGAGTGCTTCGACATTGGCTTCTTGCGCCACATCGGCCTTGAAAGCGCTGATGTGCGGCATGCTGGCCCGCATGCGCGCCAGCGCGGTATCTGAGATGTCGCAGATCGCTATTCGCGCACCCGCTTCGTCGAAGGCCTTGGCGATTTCGAGGCCGATGCCATCGGCCCCTGCGGTGATGAGGACACGCTTGCCCTCGAGGGAACGGTCAATCCACATGGCGGAGCTCCTTTATTTCTTCAGCAGGTTGCAGGTGGAGGCAGACAAGGGATCGAACGCCTTGTCGCCTGGAATGGCGGCCACTTGTTTGAGGAAGTCCCAGGGCTTCTTGGACTCTTCGGGTTTCTTGACCTCGTAGAGGTAGAAGTCGTGAATCATCTGGCCGTCGGCGCGGATATAGCCCTTGGCATACATGTCATCAATCTGCATCTTGCGCAGTTGCTCCATCACCTTGTCCGGGTTGTCCGAATTGGCTGCCTTCACGGCTTGCAGGTAGTTCCAGGTGGCGGAGTAGTCGGCTGCTTGCAGACTATTGGGCATGCGTTTCATCTTGGCAAAGTAGCGCTGCGCAAAGGCGCGAGAGGCATCACTCTGGTCCCAGTACCAAGGCTCGCTCATCAGCAGGCCCTGCGCGGTTTTTAGGCCGATGCTCTCCATGTTGTTCATGAACATCACCAGGCCGGCAAGCTTCATGCTCTTGTTTAGTCCGAATTCGCGTGCCCCTTTGATGCTGTTGAGCAGGTCGCTGCCAGAGTTGGCCATGCCCAATACCTGTGCCTTGGAGGCCTGGGCCTTGAGCAGGAACGAGGAAAAATCGGAATTGCTCAGCGGGTGTCTCACCTTGCCTGCAACGGTGCCGCCCGTTTCTGTCACTACTTTGGCGGTCTCCGCTTCCAGCGAATGGCCGAAAGCATAGTCGGTCGTGAGGAAGTACCAGCTCTTGCCGCCCTGGTTCACAATGGCCGACCCCACGGCGCGCGCCAAAGCGGTGGTGTTGTAGGCATATTGCACGGTGTAGGGTGTGCAGGCCTCATTGGTGAACTGCGTGGCGCCGGCACTGATGACCAGGAAAACGAACTTCTTTTCCGGCAGCAGGTTGTTGATGGCCAGCATGGCGGCGGAGTTGGCGCCACCCACAATCATGTCGACGCCTTCGCGGTCGGCCCACTCGCGCGCTTTGGCAGCGGCAATATCTGCCTTGTTCTGGTGGTCGGCCGACAGCACCTCGATAGGCTTGCCTGCAACCTGGCCGCCAAAATCGGCCACGGCCATGCGGATGGCCTCCAGGCCGCCGGGACCATCGTTGTCGGCCAAGGGACCGGAGATGTCAGTGATGAAACCAACGCGCACCACATCACCCGAGATTTGGGCAGTGGCGGCAGCTGTGGCCATCAGCGCAGTGGCACCGAAGGCAAGTCGAATGAGCTGCAATGAAGAAATCATGGGTGTCTCCAGGTGGTCAAGGGTTTCAGGTGGATAAAGCATCTGCAGGCAGGACGGTTCCGGTGCAGGCGCCAAAGCCGATGCGGTAACCGGGGGCCTGGGCCCAGGCGGTCAACGTGACCTCATCGCCGTCCTCCAGATAGACGCGGCTGCCTCCATGCTCCAAGTCGATGTGCTGCTGGCCGTTGCGCGTGGCCTCGTACAGGCAGCCTTGGCCGCCTGGGCCGCTGGTGCTGACGGTGCCTGTGCCCAGCAGGTCGCCGGTTTGCAGGTTGCAGCCGGTACTGGCGTGGTGGGCAATCTGCTGGGCGAAGCTCCAGTACAAATGCTTGAGATTGCTGCGGCAAACCACCGACGCGGTGCTTGCTTGGCGTGGCTTGATGGAGGCCTGCATGTGCACGTCAAAATTTCGCAAGCCCTGCTGATTCAGGTAGGGCAGCGGCGGCGGCGATTGCTCCGGGCCTGCAATGCGGAACGGCTCCAGCGCGTCGAGCGTAACGACCCAGGGGGAGATGGATGTGCGGTGCCCCTTGGAGACGAAGACGCCCAGTGGCTGCGCTTCCCAGGCCTGTATGTCGCGTGTGCTCCAGTCGTTGAGCAGTACCACGCCAAAGGCATGTTGCTCTGCTTGGTCGATCGCGATGGTGCTGCCCAGCGCGTTGCTGGTGCCGACGACGACGGCAGCCTCCAGCTCGAAGTCCAGCTTTTGGCTGGGCTCATAGCGGGGAACGCTCTCGCCTGGTGGCACCACTTGCCCCCAGGGGCGCTTGACGGGCGTTCCTCCCACGACCACCGAGCTGGCTCGGCCGTTGTAGGCCATGGGCAGGTAGGTCCAATTGGGCCAAAGCTGGCCGGCGCTCGAGCCACCCACGATGTCCACGCAGTTGAGCGAGTGCTCGCGCGAGAGCATGAAGTCGCTGAACCCGCCCACGGCCACCGGAAGGTGCATGCGGGCCTCGGCCATCGGAACAATGGCTTGCTGCCGCAGGGCGGTGTTGTCCCGCAGGGTGGGGTTGTCGTGTCGCAGCAGTTCGCTGAGCTGCCTGCGAACCGCCGATGTCGTTGCGCGACCCAAGCTGATGTAGGCATTCAGGCAGGGTTGCCTGAACACTGCCGCATCTGCCGTGCAGATCAGGCCGGCCTCTGCCAGGATTTGCAGATCGACGATGCAGTCACCAATCGCCACACCGGCGCGCCGAGTGCGTTTTTCCGTGCTGAAAATGCCAAAAGGAAGGTTCTGAATCGGGAAGTGAGAGTCGGCAGCGACTGGCACGAAAGAGGCGAGTGCTGCATCGTTGGGAGATGCCGGGCTTTCGCCCGCGCTCGAAGCGAGGTGGGTGCTCATGGTGGCTCCTGGAAAAATGGAGTGGTAAGGGGAACGCTCAGGCGGTATTCACGTCACCGGCGCCGCCATAAGAAGTAAAACCGCCATCTACCGGGAGAATGGCGCCGGATATGTACGAGGCCGCATCCGACAGCAGGAATGCGGCGGCGTAGGCGACCTCTATCGGCTGCCCCATGCGCGCCATGGGGGTGCGGCGTTCGATGCGGTCCAGGTCGATCTTTTGGTCGCGCACGAGCTGGTCGATCATCGGCGTGGCGATATAGCCAGGTGCGATGGCGTTGACGCGCACGCCTTGGTGGCTCCATTCGCACGACAGATTGCGCGTCAGCTGGGCGACACCGGCCTTGGCCGGGCCGTAGGCGTTGCGCCGCGGAATGCCGTTAAGGCCATTGACGGACGCAACGTTGACGATGGAGCCGTTGCCCTGCTGCAGCATGGCGCGGCCGGCGGTGCGGCACATGAGAAAGGAGCCGCGCAGGTTGACGTCGACAATGCGCTGCCAAATGTCGATGTCCATGTCGGTAGCGGGCGTCACCTGGTCGCTGACGCCGGCGCAGTGAAAGAGGCCGTCCAGACCGCCCAGAGTCTGGTGGGCGTTTGCCACGGCGGCTTCGCAAGCGTGCTCGTCGGTGATGTCGGCGACAGCAAACCCCTGGGCTTCCATGGCCTGCGCTTGGGCGGCAAGTGCGTTGGTGTCCTTGTCGAGCAGGAATACGGATGCCCCCATTTTGACGAAGCAATGTGCGGAAGCCAGGCCAATGCCACTGGATCCTCCGGTGACCAGAATTCGTTTGCCCAGCAAATGGATGCCGTGCTTGCCGATGTTTTGAGCCATGTGATGCATTCGGGTTGGAGTGGTGCTTTGCAACTTTGAAGATAATTTTGGTTGGACGACCGACCAAATTCAAAATGATTCTGCGACAAGCCTGGGCTGAAGGCCACCCAGGTTAACCCTTGGCTCTTGCACAAGAGGGGAGGAGACTGCTGTGATGGGGCGCAGAAGGGACCCATGTACCGTCAAGCGCCAGCGTGGCGAAATCGGCCTATTTCAGTGCCAGTCCACTTTTGAATAGCTGGCAATGGTGGCAATGCGGGTATTGCCGTCCCAGCGCTATTTGCGCGCAGCGTCAGCCATATCTGAAGCTTTTGCAGCCTTGCCGATTGCGCTGAAGTCTTTTTGAAAGGAGACTGGTGACGAATGAATGCTTGCGTTGACACCAGCCACTACGAATGGAATCAGATGACCGCAAGCATCATCGCGATCTTCGCAAGAACACAGCCCGCCCGATAACGCCTCGATGCGGTTGTTCTCGCTGAAGGTGTTGCTCATGACGCCGACCATGAAGTCGAACGCCCATTGGATGCGTTTTTCTTCGCCGCTGGGGAATGTACGGCGCAACTCTTGCAGAAAATCCTCTGCCAGGGGGGTGAACAGCGTGTCCAGCAGCCCCATCCACCGCTCGGTGGACATGAGGCGAGCGGCCAGCTTGGTGTAGCTTTGCCATCCGGGGCCGCCGTGCGTGCTCCAGTACAAGTAGGGCGAGAGATAGCAACGAGCGATCTCTTCCACCGACAGTGGCTCTTGGCCATGCAGTTGGCGGTAGTGCGCCAATAGTTGCTGGCGGCTGTCGTTGACCACATTCGCCCGGCGCGTAAGCACCTCGTGAAAGATGTGCTCCTTGGACTCGAAGTGGTAATGCGCCAGGGCCAGCCGAACGCCCGCCAGATCGGTAATTTGCCGAATGGATGTGCCTTCGAAGCTTTGAACGGCAAAGAGCTGTTCTGCCGCGTCGAGGATGCGTACGGAGGTTTCGCGTGGAGAAGTTTTCACTGAGGAGGGCATGGAGGTGTTGCCCACAATCTGCCGACGTTGGATGGGCTGAGGGCCTGGAGCGCTTTGGCTTTTGGGCAGTATAGCCATTCATGCAGACCGCGAAATCTGTGACTCACCATTTTCTTCGCAATTTCTGTAGCACTTGACTGGTACGCCAGACCACGCAATGGAGCTCAAAAAAAAGGCGCTGGCAAGAGCGGCGCCCAGGTTTCAGCGGATGCGGTGCATAGAGCAATACGCGCCTCTTTGGCGTTACCCCGCCTTTGCTCCGCTACCTGAGAGCGGCCAAAACAAAGCGCCTCAAAAGAGGCGCTTGTGGGCTAGCTGGCAGTGCAGATTGGTGCAACCGCTCAGCGTTTTTTCTTGGTGGTGGCCGTGCTGCGCTTGGAGGGCGCGGGCTTGGTGGCGGTGCTGCGGGCGGGCGCTTTTTTGGCGTTGTTGGCTTTGTTGTTGCCGCGTGCGTTGCTGTGCTTGTTGCTGCTGGCATGCGATTCGGCGCCTACGCGCACGGGCAGGTAGAGCACCACTTGTTGGCCAGCTTTGAAAGCGGCTTTCACACCCACATCGTTCCAGTCTGCCACTTGCGAGGCGCTGAGCTTGTAGCGTTGAGCCACACGGGCAACGGAGTCGTGCTTGTGTGCCTTGACGGTGGTGCGGCGGGTGACGATTTCGGGCGTGAGCGCGATTTGCGCATTGTCGGCCAGGTGGCTCGACACGTCTTGCTTGACGGCGGCCGAGCGCGGCACCATCAGCGTGGAGCCGGCCTTGACCATCATGCGCGGCGGAATGTTGTTGACCGAGCGCAGATCGTTCTCGCTCATGCCCACGGTATTGGCGGCCGTGGCTACGGTCATGGTGCTGGGCACGGTCCAGACCGTCCAGCTGGCGTACTGGCCTTTTTCGTGGGCCTGCAGGTTGCGGCGGAAGACGTTGGCGTTGTCCCAGGGCAGCAGCACTTGGGGCGTACCTGCTTTGAAGATGACGGGCTTGTTGAACGAGGGGTTGAGCGATTTGAGCTCGTCCATGGTCACGCCAGCGAGCTCGGCCACCTGGGCGGTGTCGATGTCGCGGTCCAGCGTGACGGCCTGGAAGTAGGGGTGGTTCTCGATCAGCGGCAGCTCGGCCTGGAAGCGCTCGGGGCTGGCGATGATGTTTTTCACCGCCTGCAGCTTGGGCACGTAGTTGCGGGTTTCATCGGGCATGTTCAGGTCGGTATAGGCCGTGCCCAGACCTTGCTTCTGGTTGCGCGCAATGGCGCGGCCCACGCTGCCTTCACCCCAGTTGTAGGCAGCCAGCGCCAGATGCCAGTCGCCAAACATGTTGTAGAGCTTTTGCAGGTAATCGAGCGCAGCGCGGGTGGAGGCCAGCACATCGCGCCGGTCGTCGCGGAACATGTTTTGCTTGAGATCGAAATAGGTGCCGGTGGCGGGCATGAACTGCCACATGCCAGCGGCCTTGGCGCTGGAGACGGCCTGCGGGTTGTACGCGCTTTCGATGTACGGCAGCAGCGCCAGCTCGGTGGGCATGCCGCGCTTTTCCAGCTCTTCGACAATGTGGAACATGTACTTGGACGAGCGCTGCGTCATGCGCTGGATGTAATCCGGGCGGCTCGCGTACCACTGCTCCTGGTTGCTCACCAGATCGGTCTGCAGATCGGGCATTGCAAAGCCGCGGCGGATGCGGTCCCACAGATCATCGGGCACGGCCAGATTGGCGACGTTGCCGCGTTTGACGTTGGCTGCGCCAATGGGGCTCAACGGCCCCTTGGGATAGCTGGGCGTGTGGGTTTGCGAGGCCGGGACTGGCGTGTCGAGGGGCGGTTGGTCTTGGCTGGTGGTGGCGCAGCCGGTCAGAACGAGGAGCGCGCTCAGGCTCCACAGGTGCAGGTAATGCTTCAAAATTGGTTCTTCCAGCGACGCAGCGCAGCCAGTACCTCGACCGGATCGCTGCTGGGGGTGGATGGATCAAACTGCTGCGCCGCGCTGGCCACGGCGGGCACGCTGCTGCGCAGAAAAGGGTTGATGCGCAGCTCGTTACCTAGCCGCGCCGGCAGCGTGGGCTGGCCGTTGGCACGCAACTGCTCGCAGTGCCGGGTGTAGTTGGCAATGTCGGCATTGTCCGGCTCCACCGCTTGCGCAAAACGCAGGTTGGAGAGCGTGTACTCGTGCGCAGCGCACACCAGCGTGTCACCCGGCAGGGCCGCCAGCGCCGAGAGCGAGGCATGCATTTGCGCCGGCGTGCCCTCAAACAGGCGGCCGCAACCGGCAGAAAACAAGGTATCGCCACAAAACAGCAGCGGTGCGCCCAGAGGTGCATCACCCTCGACATGGGCGCAGTAATAAGCAATATGCCCGGCGGTATGGCCGGGCACATCGATCACTTGCCAGCGCAGGCCCAATAGCTGCAGCACATCGCCGCCGCCCATGGGCTGGTACGGTGCGGGAATGTCCTCGCGCGCCGGGCCGTAGACGGCGGCGCCCGTGGCCTCGCGCAGCTCGGCCACGCCGCCTGTATGGTCGCTGTGGTGGTGGGTCACTACAATGGCTTGCAGCTGCAGGCCCAGCCGGGCGAGCGCGTCGATCACCGGCGCGGCCTGGCCTGGGTCGACCACCAGCGCCTGGCTGCCGTCGTGCAGCAGCCAGAAGTAGTTATCGGTAAATGCGGGCAGAGGTAACAAGTGCATGAATGAACAAATTATAGGCACGCAAAACTGGTGGAATATGCCCCTGGGCCGCTATATGCTGGCCTGGGAGCAAACATGTTACGACGAGGCAGTTGTCGATATCTTCGGCTTTCAT
Source organism: Comamonas trifloxystrobinivorans (assembly GCF_043359985.1). Classification (NCBI taxonomy): domain Bacteria; kingdom Pseudomonadati; phylum Pseudomonadota; class Betaproteobacteria; order Burkholderiales; family Comamonadaceae; genus Comamonas; species Comamonas trifloxystrobinivorans. The sequence continues at coordinate 98,430 of NZ_JBHZGV010000001.1, read as the reverse complement.
AGCTTGCAGATCGGGCTTTTTCCGTTAAAAGGGCTGCAGAGCAATCGCATGCCGCACCGCTGGCTGGCGCTGGAGTCGAGCGAGCAGTGGCAGCAATGGCAAAGCAGCCTCGATACAGATGTAAACAGCTTTGCACAGGCTTTACAAAGCGCGGATGCGGCAGCGCAGCAGCAGGACCAGGCGCCCGCCGCCGCCGTGCAAACCGCGGCTTTGCTGTGCAGTGGCAGCGCGCTGCCGTTTGCCAACAACTCGCTCGATCTGGTACTGCTGCCCCATGCGCTGGAGCTGAGCGCCGACCCGCACGCCGTGCTGCGCGAAGTGGCCCGCGTGCTGGTGCCCGAAGGCCGGGTGCTGATCAGCGGCGTCAACCCGGTCAGCCTCTGGGGCATGCACACCTGGAGCCGCCGCATCCCCGGTCGGCAAAAAGTGCCGCCCATGCCCGACGACCGCAACCTGATCGGCTACGGCCGCCTGCGCGACTGGCTCAAGCTGCTCGACCTGGAGCTGGAGACGGCCAGCTTCGGCTGCTACCGCCCGGCACTGCGTTCGGACCAATGGCTGGGCCGCTGGGACTGGCTGGACCAGATCGGCCCCACCGCCTGGCCGATTTTCGGCGGCGTCTACTTTGTCGAAGCCGTCAAAAAAGTGGCCGGCGTGCATATGTTGGCCGCGCCTTGGCGGGCGGTGGCAACGGCGCCGGCGGTAAGACCGGTGGCGGTGAAAGAGGGCGTGGTGGAGAAAGAGCGAGTGGGGTGACCGCTGGGCGCCTGATGAGGCACCGCAGCTTTGGAAAGGCCGCGCATGCAAAGAATGCCGTGCCCGTTTGGAAATGCCCACTGCGGTGGCAAGCACTACCACCCATCGCTGCTTTCGCTGCCCAATCCCCGCAGGCAAAAAACCCTTATAGTCCCCCCCACTGATATTGGCACTCGCCAAGGAGCTGGTTTGAACCAAGTTGTGATTTATACGGACGGGGCTTGCAAGGGCAACCCCGGCCCTGGTGGCTGGGGCGCTTTGCTGCGTGCCGGTGAGGCCGAGAAAGAGCTGTGCGGCGGTGAGCTCAACACCACCAACAACCGCATGGAGTTGATGGCCGTTATCCAGGCCTTGGAAGCCTTGAAGCGGCCTTGCGATGTGGCTTTGTACCTGGACAGCCAGTATGTGCGCAAAGGCATCACCGAATGGATTGCCGGCTGGAAAGCCAAGGGCTGGCGCACGGCCAGCAAAGAACCGGTGAAGAATGTCGATCTGTGGCAGCGGCTCGATGCGCTGGTGCATGCCGGCCCGCACCGCATCAGCTGGCACTGGGTCAAGGGCCATGCCGGCGATCCGGGCAACGAGCGCGCCGATGGCCTGGCCAACAAGGGCGTCGACATGGCGCTGGGCCGCGCCTGATCCAACAAGCGAGGGCAGCCATGGGGCGCATCATGACTATTCTGGCCGTGCTCGGCGTGGTTGCCGCGCTCTATATGGCCCACCGTTACGGCGTTTACTGAGCCGCGCGGGCTCGCACAGCTGCAAACAAGCCTGGTGGTCAGCAGCCACCAGGTTTTTGCATTTTTGCGGCCTGCGACGGCGCGCGGGGCAACAAAAAAGCCTGGAGGCTTTTCACCACCAGGCTGCTTTGAGAGGGCAACTGCGCTTATTCAGCCGCTGCAATGCGCCGCAGGGCATTGCTGTCGCGCACGATCAGGCCCGAGGGCTCGATGCGGATCGACGATTCGCGCTCCATCGATTTGAGCTCCTGGTTCACGCGCTGGCGCGAGGCGCCCAGCAGCTGGGCCAGCTCTTCTTGCGCCAGTTGCAGGCCGATGCGGGTTTCGCTGCTTTCCTTGCCGGGCACGCCGTAGCTGCGCGAGAGGTGCAGCAACTGCTTGGCCAGGCGCGCACGCAGCGGCAGGGTGTTGAGGTCTTCGACCATGCCGTAGAGGCTGCGGATGCGGCGTGCGTGCATGCGCGAGAGGGCCTGGTAAAACTCCACGTGGGTTTGCAAAATGCGCTGAAAATCAGCCTTGCCTACGCACAGCAGCGTGGTTTCGCCATGGGCGTACACGTCGTGCGTGCGGGTGTCGTCGTCGAACAGGCCCACATCGCCAAACCAGGTGCCGGGCTCCACATAGGTGAGCGTGATCTGCTTGCCGGTGAGCGAGGCCGAGCTGACGCGGGCCGAGCCCTTGGCCACCGAGACCCATTCCTCGGGCTCGTCGCCGCGCGAGAAGATCAGCGCGCCGTCTTTGAAGCGCTTCACGTAGGCGCAGCGCAGAATGTCGTGGCGCAAGGTCGGCGACAGGGTGCTGAACCAGCGGCCGGTGTTGATGGATTCGCGCTCTTCGGGGGTCAGGATGGGATCGTCCATGGCTTGTCGTCTCGGTGACTGGAATTTTGAATTTTGTCGCTTGCGCGACGGTCACGTACGAATGTAAAGCATTGCCGCGCAATTGTTAATTGTCACCAGCCTGCCAAGGGCAGCGGACAATGCAAAAGGCCCGGGTTTTGCCTTGGATCAGCAGTGGGGAATCCCGGTCTTTTGCTTATCTGTGTTGCGCATATCGCTATCAATTGTGTATATGGGTTTCCCCTGTGTGCATGTTTGGTGAAGCCTGTCTTCTGCAAAAGTGAAGGGCTTGCCGTGGAGGTGCCGTGTTGGTTGACAGGGGTGAGTAGCCGCTGTCGCGCTGAGGACAGCGGGGCGTGCTTCAGCCCGGGCTGTGCAGCGGGCGCTGGCGGCGTTGGCCCCACAGCTCGATCAAAACCACGGCCAGGCCGGCGCAGCAGATGAGCGCCATGCCGGCTGCGGTGGTGGCGTCGGGCAACTGGCCAAACACCAGCCAGCCCAACGTGGTGGCCGAGACAATTTGCAGGTAGTTGAAAGGCGCCAGCAAGGTGGCGCTGGTTTTGCTGTACGCGGTAATCTGCAGCCAATGGCCGACAAAGCCGGTCAGCCCGGTCGACACCAGCAGCGCCCACTGCCAAGGCGACAGATCAAGCGAGCGCCAGAAAAATGGCAGCAGTGCCGTCAGCACAATCGCACCGAGCAGGCCGCCGTAGAAGTTGCTGGTCAACGGGTCGTCGGCCGCCACGCGGCGGGTGCTGATCTGGAACAGCGCAAAAGTGGCCGCTGTCACCACGCCCCAGATTGCGCCTTCGCTCGAGAGCTGGCCACCCGGCCGCACTACCACCAGCATGCCGATAAAGCCCACGATCACGCCCGCCCAGCGGTGCCAGCGCGGGCGCTCGCCCAGCAGCCAGGGCGCCAGCACCATCACTAGCAGCGGCGCCATGAAGTTCATCGCCGTGCCTTCGGCCAGCGGCACCAGGCTCAGCACGTGGAAGAACAGCAAAGTGGTGGCGATCATCAGCACGCCGCGCTGCAACTGGCGTGGCAGCGAATGCGTGTGCAGCAGGCTGCGGCCGCGCCGGGGCAGCACAAACACGGCCATCAGCAGCACATGGCCCACATAGCGGAACCACGACACCATCAGCACCGGCACGCCGGCCAGCACCAGGAGCTTGCCGCTGGCATCCAGGCTGGAGAGAATCCAGAGGCCGCAAACATGCAGGGCAATCCCGAGGACATTCATGGTGCAATCACGTCTTTGCGCAAATCAAGCGGGCGATTGTAGCCAGCACCATGCGCAAGGCGTAGTGCGCGCTGTCCGCTGCGCTACAAGGTCGGCAGCTTGTCCATGCCCGGCTTTCAGCGCCTCAAGCTCTGGCGTAAACGCCGCCAGCCAACGACTGTGCCCGTCACGCTCAGCAGCAGGCCGCCCAGGCTCAGCGCTATCAGCACCGCATCCCACAAAGGCCGACGCTCCAGCAGCGGCAACCAATCCCAACTGTGCAGCATGGCGAACAGCCAGCGGTAGATGCGGCGGCGGCTGTCTACGCTGCCCAACACGGCGCCGGTGTGCGGGTCTAGATGCACCCAGGTTTGGTGTTCGTCGCCAAACACTGCGCGCCAGATGGGCAAAGGTTTGTCGCCGCCGCCTGTCATGCTGTGCTCAGTGCGGGCGTAGTAGTAGAGGTCGTAGTCGTTCAGCACTTCGACGCGGGTGATTGGCGCGGCCAGCAGCTTTGGCAAGGCGGCGCGCAAAGCATCTGCATCTACCGTATGGGCTTGGGCGCTGCGTGCGTCCAGCACTTGCGGTGTGGTGCTGCTGCCGTAAGCCAATACCAGCGGCTGGCCCAGCACGCTCAGCCAGCGCAGCTCGCGTGTGTCTGGGCCGGCCGCTTGCAGCAACTGCGCGGGTGTGGCACTGGCATCCAAAGTGCCAAGCGCTTTGCCGTGCAGGGCAGCGGTTTGTACCGGGGCTGCGCCGCTGTTGAACACCTTCCAGGGGTTCATCGACATCAGGCCGCTGAAGATCCAGGTCAGCGTGATGGCCGCAAACAGCAGGCCGCTGATATGGTGCCAGCGCATGCTGCGGCTCGGGTAGGGCGTGCGCCTGCCGCTGCGGTAGGGTTGCGCAAAACGCCAGCGCCAGATGCCGATCACGCTGCCGCTGATGGCGCCCAGCGTGCCCAGTACCGAGAGCCAGATGACGATATTGGTCCAGTGCTTGTCCAGCGCGCCGCCGCGCAGCGGGTAGAGCCAGTGGATCCAGGCGCCGGCGTAGTTCCAGGCGCGCTCGCTGCGCGTAGCGTCGCGCACCACGTCGCCGCTGCGGCTCGATATGTATAACCAGGTGCCGTCGGCCAGCGCCACCACATGCAGCGGCCGGTGCGCGTCGAGCGCACGCGAATGCGTGGCCGCATCTTCTTGCACTGTGCCCTGGTAGTGCAAAGTTTGCGCAGGCTCTGCGCTTTGGCTGGCCCAGGCTGCGGCGCTGGCCAGCGCGGTGTTGGCATCCACTTCGCGTAGCAGCTCGCCTGATGTGGCATCAATCACCGTCGCATGTTGCCCGCCAGCGTGGCCTTTGTTGGCTTGGCTGGGCGTTAGCACGTAGACCGGTTTGCCCGCTGTGCCTGCGTTCAAGCGCAGCTCTTGCAGCGGTTGCTGCCAGCCTGCGCGATCCAGCGCCTGCTGCGGTGTCAGCAGTGCTGCATCAGCGGGCAGCGCGGGCAAGTGTGCCAAGCGCTCTTGCGCGGTGAGCTTGGGGTAGCCCACGTACATCATCACCACGCCCGAGGCGAACCACATCGCAAACAGCAAGCACAGAGCAATGCCTAGCCAGCGGTGCGTCAGGTAGAGCCAGCGTTTGGGAGACAGCTTCATGCGGCGCCTCCGCTCAGAAGCGCAAGCGTAGCGTCACATCGGCCGTGCGCGGTGCGCCCAGGTAAGCCATGGTGCCCGCACTGCTGGCGTAAACCTTGTCGGTGACATTGCGCACGCGCGCTACCAGCGTGGCATTGCGACTGACCTGGTAGCTGGCGCCCACATCAAGCAAACTGTAGGCGCCCCAGGTTTGCGTATTGCTGGCGTTGGCGTACACCTTGCCAACGTGGCGCAGCCCGGCGTTGACAGACCATTGCGGGCTGATGCGGTACGACGTCCAAACATTTGCCACCACCTTCGGCGTATTGGTAGGCGTTTTGCCGGCCAGCGAAACGCCGTTTTGCACAAACTCGTCGTACTGCGCATCTACCCAGGCCACATTGCCTTGCATGGCCCAGCGGCGCGTGGGCTGCAAGCCCAAGGCCAGCTCCACGCCGCGTGAGGATTGCTGGCCTACCAGCAAAGTCTGGCTGCTGTTGTTCGGGTCTTGGCTGGCAATGTTTTTGCGTTGCAAGTGGTATAGCGCCACAGTCGCCGTGCCCTTGCCTTTCCAGAAATCGAGCTTGCTGCCCACTTCCCACTGGCGGCCGGTGGTCAGCTCGCTGTTGTTGCGTACATCGGCAAACGAGGCGGTCGTCAAAATACCCGAAGGCGGATCGCTGGCCGTTGCGTACTGCGCGTACAGATTGGCTCCGGGCGCCACATTCCACACCAAGGCCAGGCGGCCCGTGGTGGGCTGGTAGCTGCGTGCAAAGCTCGCCGGGCTGGTGGCGGTCACTTCGCGCTTGTTGCTCAAATCCAGGTCGATGTGTTCATGACGCAAGGCGCTCACCAGCTGCAGCGCCGGTGTCAAATGGGTGCGGTTCTCGGCGTACAGCGCTACCGTGGTCACCTTGTTTTCGCGGTCGGCCCGGTAGCCCGGAGCCATGCCGGGAATGCTGAAAAAGCTCTCGGTCGCAAAGTCGTAGGGATCGACCGTACTGATGGTGCTGCTCAGACTGTTGGGGTAGCGCGTTTGCCGGTTCTGGCTCACATCCAGCCCAAAAGCCCAATCGCTGCGCAGGCCGGCCAGCTCGTCCTGGTATTGGCCGTCGATACGGTTGCCCAGCAGGCGTTGCTCGTGGCGCTGCAAAAGCGCAGAAGAGCGCGTGACCGCCGTGTTGTCTGCGTTGAAGCGGTAGACCTCGACATTGCGGTAATCGCGCTGCGCCCGGTAGGCGTAAAAGGTGTTTTTCAGCTGCAGCTGATCGTTCACACGCCAATCGGTCAGCGAGCGCAACCACTGCACTTGCTGCGCATACAGGCCGTCCTGGCTGTTGTAGTTTTTGAAGCGCGTGCCTTCTTCAATGCGCAGCGGGCCCGCCACCGGGTTGAGCAAGGGCGTGCCCCAATACGGGCGGTCTACGCGCTCGTGCTGGTACTCGTAAGCCCAGGTCTGGCTGATGCCGCTGCCCAGATCGGACAGCAGCGACGCGGCCAGTTGTGTGGCCTGGTTCTGCGTGCCTTGCGTCCAGCTGTTGGCGCGTTTGTGGTTCAGGTCCAGGCGCAGGTAATGGTCGCCCGCGCCGCTGCCATCGCCAGCAATGCGGCGGTTGATACCCACCGCCGCCTCTTTGCTGGCGTAGCTGCCCAGGCGCAGTTGCCCTTCCGTGAAGTCGCTGCGTTCGGCCAGTTTGCTGATGTAGTTGATGGTGCCGCCCACGCCGCCCGCGCCATACAAAAAGCTGCTGGCGCCGCCAATCGCCTCCACGCGCTCGTAGATCCAGCTGTCCACCGGCCGCGCGGCCACGCTGTATTGCAGGTTGATGCCGTTGAACAGCTGGTTCACCGAGTTGGCACCAAAGCCGCGCCAGCTCAGGCCGGGGCTGCCGGGCGCGTCTTGCGCGGTCACGCCGGGCACGCTTTTGAGGATTTCTTGCGTATTGCTGGCGCCGCGCTCTTCGATGGTGGCGCGGTCTACCACGGTGACCGCAGCTGGCGTCTCGCGCACGCTCAGGCCCAGGCGGCTGGCAGTGCGGCTGGGCTCGTTCAGCGGCAAAGCGCCGTTGGGTTGGCTGGCGCTTTCTTGCACGGTGACGGTGGGCAGTTGTGCTTCATCGCTCGCCTCGGTATCGGCCCAGGCAGCAGGGCTGGTGAACAGGGCAAAAGTGGCAAGGGCGACGGGGCTGAGCGGCGCGCGGCGGCTCGAACAGGCAGGCGCAGGCAGCGCTGCCAGAGACAGGAATCGGGGCATGGAAAATCCGGGTAAAGCAGGACCGCGCCGCATGCAGCGGCAGGCCCCAGGTTTCAGAGGGTGAAAACGGCTTTACACAGACAAAGGCGGGCCGCGTGGCGGCAGCGGCGCCCCCACCAGCGTGGCGAGGCGCGCTGCCTCGATCGGTTGCGTGGCGCGGCCCAGTGGCAAAGGCTGCGGCAGCTGAAAGGCGCTGCCACCGCCGGGCAAGGCCAGAGCGTTCAAACACAGCGGGCAATCCAGGTGTTGCGGCGCCAGCGCGTTGTCGTCCGCGCTAGCGCCTACTGCCACCAGCTTCATCGAACCATTGCTGGAGCACACCACATCCCACTGCTGCGGCGCCACCAGCGGCGACGCCATGCCCACGCCCAGCGCCAATATAAACCACGCCAGAACCAGGCGGGCAGTATGTTGGAGGGAGCGGAGCTTTTGCATCGCCGAGCATTATGCAGGGAGTTGTGGCGGCGTGCGGCCGCAATGCGGGCAGGGTTATGTTTGTTGCGGGCGCGGAGCGGTGAGCGTCTGCGCCCTTTGTTCAGGACTTCTGCGCTTCGCGCAGATTTGGTAGCCAGTTTTCTAACTGGCGTTGCTGGCATTGCATGCAGCTGCTGGCTGGGACTCGCCCCGGCAGGCGACCTCCCTTTTTGTTGCACGACAAAAAGCGAGGGGAAAAAACGTGCCCTACATCCAGCGTCCCCGACCGCCCCGCGTAGCGGGGCAATCGGGGCAACCTGCGGCCACAGCCAATACCGTCGTGCGGTAAAACTCCCTGCGCGCTAAAGCGCTTCGGTCAAACAGTTACCGCAAGTCAGAGTACGAAGTTTGGCTGCCGAAGGACAGCCAAACTTCGTACTCTGACTCGCAGACGCTGTTTGACCGGAGCGCCTTGGCGCGGAGGGAGTTTCGCCGCACGCCGGCGTTTGCTGTGGCCGCAGGTTGCCCCGAAAGATTCGCAACGCGAAGCTTTCGGGGACGCTGGATGTGGGCACGTTTCTTTGCTGACTTTCTTGCCGTGCAGCAAGAAAGTTAGTCGCCCGCCGGGGCGAAATCCCGGCATCTGCGCAAAGCGCAGAGTTCTCAGCCAAGAGCGAAGACGCTCACCGCTACGCGTCTGCAACAAACCCGGCCAACTGCCGCCAGCAAGGCCACCCAACGCCAGTTAGAAAAACAAGCGACCAAATCTGCGCGAAGCGCAGAAGTGTTAACAAAGGGCGCAGACGCTAGCCCCTACAGCGTCCCCCCGCCGGCAGCCAGCCAAAAACAAAAAACCGCCCCGGTGGGCGGGGCGGTGGAAGGCTGTCGGGCTGGGTGGCATGCCCGGCAGCCGCTAGGGGCGAACCGAAGGAGGGAGGGGAGGTGTTCGCCCCAAGAACGATAGGTTGGGTTTAAGCCAGCTCGGCCTGGGGGGCGCTGGTCTTGAGCGCACGGGCGATGTCCATCTGTGCCATGGCAATGCCGGCGGCGCGGGCCTCGGGGCCCATGGCCAGGCCTTCGGCGCGCACAAAATGCAAGTTGTGGACGCCGATAAAGCCAAAGATGGTTTGCAGGTAGGTTTCCTGGTGCTCTTGGGCGCGACCGGCTTCGGTGGCCGAGTACAGGCCGCCACGGCTTTCCACGGCGATCACCAGTTTGTCGCCAGCCAAGCCTTCGGGGCCGTTGGCGGTGTAGCGGAAGGTGCGGCCCGCTTGCAGCACGCGGTCGATCCAGGCTTTGAGCTGGCTGGGAATGCTGAAGTTGTAGAACGGCACGCCGAGCACCACCACATCGGCGGCCAGAAACTGGCTCACCAGCTTTTCGCTCAGTGCGTTTTGTGTGCGTTGGGCTTCGGTGGTGGCTTCTTGGCCGGTGCGAAAGCCCAGGGCGTCTGCGCTCAGGTGGGGTGGCGTGTCTACCGCCAGGTCCAGGTAATCGACCTCGGTGTCCGGGTGGGCGGCGAGCCAGGCCTTAACGGTTTCCGCCGTCAGTTGGCGCGATACCGAGTTGGCGCCCAGGATGGACGAATCAATGTGCAAGAGTTTCATAGCGTTCAAAAATAAGACCAGTCTGCCGCCGCCGCACTGCGGCTGAAAACCGGCTCGGCTAGCGAAAGACGCTATTTTGGCGGCAAACAAATGCGCGATTGACTGACAAAACGCAGCTAGATTGTTCTATTACTGGAACTATGATGCGCTAGAGTCCCACCGCAAGCCCGCCAAGGCCATGCTGGCTGGGCCCACCCGCCATCTCCATGGCTGGCAGCGGCGCTGAGGGGCTGCTGCCAGCTGCTGAATCCAAAACAGGGATAGACCATGCACGACCTCAACGATATGTACTACTTCGCCGAAGTGGTGGAGCGCGGCGGCTTTGCCGTGGCCGGCCGGGCGCTGGGCATTCCCAAATCGCGCCTTTCGCGCCGCATTGCCGAGCTCGAAAGCAAGCTTGGCGTACGCCTGCTGCAACGCACCACGCGCCGGCTCTCGCTCACCGATGCCGGCGAAACCTTTTTGCGCCACTGCCAGGCGGTGCGCGAGGCGGCGCAAAACGCGCAGTCCGCCATCGAGCAAACCCAGCGTGAGCCTACGGGCACGGTGCGGGTGTCTTGCCCGGTCACGCTCAGCCAAGGCATTGTGGGTGCGCTGCTGCCCGAGTTTCTGCGCCGTTACCCCAAGGTGCGCATCGAGATGATGGTGAGCAACCGCTCCATTAACCTGCTCGAAGAAGGGGTGGATGTAGCGCTGCGTGTGCGCGTGTCGCTCGACGACAGCGGCAGCCTGGTCATCAAGCGCCTGGGCATGACACGCCAGGTGCTGGTGGCCAGCCCGGAGCTGCTGGCCATCCATGGTGTGCCCGAATCGCCGCAAGACCTGGGCACCAAGGTGCCCACCTTGGCGCTCACCAGTGCCGACGGCAATTCCACCTTGCACCTGCAAACGGCCGAAGGTGAACCGCTGCTGCTGCACCACCAGGCGCGTTATGTGGCCGACGATCTGGTCACGCTCAAATATGCGGTGATGAACGGCATTGGCGTGTACTGGATGCCGGATTACATGGTGCGTGACGAGCTGGAGCGCGGTGACTTGGTGGAAGTGCTGCAGAACTGGCGCCTGCCCGAAGGCATCTTCCACGCCGCATTCGTCTCGCGCCGCAATATGGCACCTGCGCTGCGGGCTTTCCTCGATTACCTGGGCGAAAAGCTGCCGCGCAACCACCCGAGCCAGGTCGAGCAGGTGCTGTAGCGCTGCCGCGGTGCCGCTTGCTTGTAACTATTGGGTATAACAAAACAAATAATAATTCGTTGTGGTTTGAAGGAGGGCGACCCACAATGCGCCCATGTCTGGAGCCCACGCTGCCTTTGCCGCTACCACTGCCTCTGCTGCCACCCCTTTGCCTTTGCATGCTGCACTGCCTGCAGGCTGGGAGCGCGAGGCGGCCGCGCCCGCGTGCAGCGTGGTCATCGTGCCGGGCTGGCGCAACTCCGGCCCCGGCCACTGGCAAAGCCTGTGGGCCGAGCGCATACCCGGTGCCATTCGCGTACAGCAAAAAGACTGGATGAAGCCGCACCGCGCCCCATGGGCTGAAGCGGTGTACGACGCCATTTGTAACGCGCCGCAACCGGTGGTGCTGGCGGCCCATTCGCTGGGCTGCATCGCCAGCGTGCATGCGCTGGCGCAACTGCCGCCCGAAGTACTGGCCCGCGTGGCCGGCGCTTTGTTTGTGGCCCCGGCCGACCCGGAGCGTCGCGCCCTGTTTGAAGATTTCACGCCCGTGCCGGCCCAGCCCTTGCCGTTTGCCAGCATTGTGGCGGCCAGCAGCAACGATCCGTACTGCCCCATCCGCATGGCCAGCGCCTATGCCAAAAGCTGGGGCAGCACCTTTGTGCGCGTGCCCGATGCCGGCCACATCAACATCGAATCCGGCCACGGCGAATGGCCCTTGGGTTGGGCGCTGCTCGCCTCGCTCAGGCCACAGGCGCAAGCCGGTGCTGCGGTTGGCGTGGCGCCAAGCTAGGCCGCACCAGCTTGCTGAATGGCGGGCTGCCGGCGGCCCGCCGCTGTCGCCGCTTTGCCACAGTGCCTGCGCCAGCCGGGCAAAGGCTGCACTTGCCCTGACAATGCCGCCATGGCTATCAATACGCCCCAGATCATCGATACCGCGCGCCAAGTGCTGGAGATTGCCGCGACCATTGCGTTTGCGCTGTCGGGCGTGATCAAGGCTGCGCATAAAAAGCTGGACATCGTCGGCGTCTGCGTGCTCGCCTTCATCGCCGCGTTTGGCGGCGGTACCTTGCGCGATCTGCTGCTGGACCAGCGCCCCTTTTTCTGGGTGCGCCAGCCCAATTTTGTCTGGGTGGTCATGGGCCTGAGTCTGCTGGCGGTGCTCTTCATGCGCCAGCGCCACTTTGCCCTGACCGAGCGCGCCATGCTCTGGCCCGACATGCTGGGCCTGGGCCTGTTTGCCGCCGTGGGCGTGGACATGGCCGCCGAGCAAGGCCTGCCAGCACTCATCTGCGTGATGATGGGCGTCATCACCGGCGTCTTTGGCGGCGTGCTGCGCGACGTGCTGTGCGGCGAAATCCCCCAGGCTTTTCGCGACCACCAGCCCTATGCCGTCTGTGCCTTCATTGGCGGCTGGGTCGACATGCTGCTGCGCAGCTCGCCCGTGCCCGAGATGTTCCCCATGCTCGCCTGCGTGCTGGTTACTGCCGGCCTGCGTGCCATTGCGCTGTGGCGGCAGTGGCGCCTGCCGAGCTGGCGCATCGAAGACCGCTGAGCCTCCGGCCGCCCCGCCGGCGGCAGCCATGCTGCACATGGACCGTTCGTCTGAATGCTGGAACCATCGCTGCGCCCCTGCCTCTGTCTGGCTTAGGAGTGGAAACTGCCATGGCAAAAAAATGGATAGGCGCCGTGTTGGCGCTGTTGGTGCTGGTCGCTGCGGCGGGTTATTGGTACTTGGGGCGTCTGAGTTACGAGCTGCGCATCACGCAAGCGCAATTGGAGCAAAAGCTCGCTGAAAAACTGCCGCTTACGCGGGCCTACCCGATCTTCGCGGTCACGCTGGCCAACCCCCGTGTGCACCTCAACGAGCAAAGCGACCGTATCGATTTTGGCCTGGACGTGACGATGGCGCTGCAATCGGGCTCGATCCGCCCGCCGCTCCGATCCGAAGTCGACGTCTCCGCCGGCATCCGCTACGACCCGCAGCGAGGCGCCTTCTTCCTCACCGACCCGGTGGTCGATCGCCTGCGCCTCGACGGCGTGCAAGACAAGTTCATGGCCATGCCCAACACCGTGCTCAGCAACGCGATTGCAGCGTATTTTGCCGAGCGGCCGATCTACACGCTCAGCAGCTCAGACCCCAAGCAGCGCTTGGCGCAGATGCTGGTAAAGCGGGTGGTGGTGGAGAAGGGTGAGATTGTGGTGCATATGGGGTTGTAGATGGTTTTTGCAGCTGGCGCTGCTGGCTGTGGGGTGACGCGTAGTGGTGAGCGCCAGATCTCCTGCCGAGGAGGTCTGCGCTGCGCGCAGATGCCGGGATTTCGCCCCGGCGGGCGACCTTCTTTATTGTTGCGCAACAATAAAGAAGGCAAACAAATGCGCCCTGCATCCAGCGTCCCCCAAAGCTTCGCGTAGCGAATCTTTCGGGGCAACCTGCGGCCACAGCCAATACCGGCGTGCGGTAAAACTCCCTTCGCGCTAAAGCGCTCCGCTCAAACAGTTACCGCAAGTCAGAGCACGAAGTTTGGCTGTCCTTCGGCAGCCAAACCGCCGGTATTGGCTGTGTCCGCAGGCGCTGGCTGAAAGGGGTGGAGACATCCTGAACAGCCGAACAGCCTGCTAGAGCAGCGCCTATTTACAGCGACTTGGTGGTTTGCGTTTTCTGCGTAGCCATCTTTGGTTGCTGACCAGGGCGGCCAGCCCGCTCGCCTCAATCCTTATTCCATTTAAACCATAAATTAACAAAAATATATTCGTTTGAGTTTTATAAACACGGCTCCACAATTCGCTACATCTCTCCATACAGACGGGTAGCAGAACATGAAATTCGGTGGAATCAAGTCCTTGTTGGTCGCAGCAGCGGTGGTAGCCAGTGGTTCGGCTCTGGCGCAGAACCAGTTGCTCAATGTCTCTTACGACGTGGCTCGTGAGTTCTACAAGGATTACAACTCGGCCTTTATCGCCCACTACAAAAAGACCAAGGGCGTGGATGTCAAGGTGGACCAGTCGCACGGCGGCTCCAGTGCGCAGGCGCGTGCGGTGTCTGAAGGCTTGGCGGCTGATGTGGTTACCTTCAACACCACGACCGACGTCGAGTTTCTGGCCGAAAAAGGCGTAGTCGCCAAAGACTGGGCCAAGAAATTCCCTAACGATGCTTCGCCCACCACCTCGACCATGTTGTTCCTGGTGCGCAACGGCAACCCCAAGGGCATCAAGGACTGGGACGATCTGGTCAAGCCCGGCGTGCAAGTCGTTGTGGTGAACCCCAAGCTCGGCGGCAATGGCCGTTACGCCTACCTGGCCGCCTGGGGCCAAGTGCGTGAAAAGGGTGGTTCGGACGCCGATGCGCAAGCCTACATCAGCAAGCTCTACAAAAACGTGCCCGTGCTGGCCAAGGGTGGCCGCGATGCGACGGCTGCATTCCTGCAGCGCAATGTGGGTGATGTGCTGATCACGTTCGAGTCGGAAGTGGTTTCTATCGACCGCGAATTCGGCAAGGGCAAGGTCGATGCGGTTTACCCCTCGGTCAGCGTCACTGCCGAGAACCCGGTGGCCGTGGTTGAGCGCACGGTAGATAAAAAGGGCACCGCCGCCCTGGCCAAGGATTACCTGGATTTCCTCTACTCTGACGAAGGCCAGGAAATCGCTGCCAAGCACGCTATCCGCCCCCGCAGCGAAGCAGTGCTGAAAAAGCACGCCGACGTGTTCAAGCCCATCAAGCAGTTCACCGTGGCCAAGTACTTCGGCAGCCTGGGCGAAGCACAGAAGGTGCACTTTGGCGACGGCGGTCAGTTCGACAAGCTCTACACCGAAGGCAAAAAGTAAAGCCGCACTCTGAGGCGCTGCCTGCGCCCCATGCGCCGCTGGCGCCCGCCCGAGCGGGTGCCAGGCGCTCCTGAATCTCTACCTCCCACTGGACCGCGATCCATGTCTGCTGCTCTCTCTGCCCCGGCCAGCGCCGCGCCTGCCGCCAAACGCGGCCGAGCCAAGCGCGTGTTGCCGGGTTTTGGCCTCACGCTCGGCTACACGCTGTTCTACCTCAGCATCATCGTGCTGATCCCGCTGGCCACCTTGCTGTTCAAAACCTTCGAGCTCACCTGGCAACAGTTTTGGGCCGTGGCGACCGACCCGATTGCGGTGGCGGCGTACAAGGTCACCTTTGGCGCTTCGGCCATTGCGGCCGTGGTCAACCTGGTGTTTGGCATGCTCATCGCGTGGGTGCTGGTGCGCTACAGCTTCGCCGGCAAAAAGATTGTCGATGCGCTGGTGGACCTGCCTTTTGCATTGCCTACCGCCGTGGCCGGCATCTCGCTGACTGCGCTGCTGGCCGACAACGGCTGGGTCGGGCAGTTCTTTGCGCCGCTGGGCATTCAGCTGGTGTTCAACCGCGTCGGTATCGTGTTTGCACTGATCTTTATCGGCCTGCCGTTTGTGGTGCGCACGGTGCAGCCGGTGCTGGAAGATTTTGAAAAAGAGCTGGAAGAGGCCGCCGGCAGCCTGGGTGCATCGCGCTGGCAAACCTTCTACAAGGTCATTCTGCCGGCCGTCGGCCCGGCCTTGCTCACCGGTTTTGCCATGGCCTTTGCCCGTGCGGTGGGCGAGTACGGCTCGGTCATCTTTGTCTCCAACAACATCCCGATGGAGTCGCAGATCACGCCCTTCGTCATCATGGCCAAGCTGGAGCTGCACGACTACGCTGGCGCCACCGCGATTGCCATGGTCATGCTGGCCATCTCCTTCGTGCTGCTGCTGCTCATCAACGGCCTGCAAAGCTGGCAACGCAAACGCGCGGGGATCTGAACCATGCCAACCATCTATCTTGTCTTGCTTGCCGTGGTGGTGCTGGGCCTGGCCCTGGTCATTGCCAGCTATTTTTATGTGGAAAAGCGCGAAGGCCCCCAGCGCACCAGCACCGTGACCGAGCCGCGCTGGGTGCGCTGGACGCTGATCGGCATTGCGCTCGTCTTCATGCTGCTGTTCCTGGTGCTGCCGCTGTTGGCCGTGTTTGTGGAGGCGCTGCGCAAAGGCTGGGACACCTATATTGCCGCGCTGCGCGAGCCTGATGCCTGGTCGGCCATCAAGCTCACCTTGATCACCGCGCTCATCGCTGTGCCGCTGAACCTGGTGTTTGGCGTGGCTGCTGCCTGGGCCATAGCCAAGTACGAGTTCAAGGGCAAGGCGCTGCTGACCTCGCTGGTCGATCTGCCTTTCTCCGTCTCGCCCGTGGTGGCCGGCATGACCTATGTGCTGCTGTTCGGTGCCAACGGCTGGTTTGGCGCGTGGCTGGAGGCGCACGACATGAAAGTCGTCTTCGCCGTGCCCGGCATTGTGCTGGCCACCATCTTCGTCACCTTCCCGTTCATCGCCCGCGAACTGATCCCGCTCATGCAGGCGCAGGGCAGCGACGAAGAGCAGGCCGCCATCGTGCTGGGTGCCAGCGGCTGGCAAACCTTCTGGAAGGTCACGCTGCCCAACATCAAATGGGGCCTGCTGTACGGCGTGATTCTGTGCAACGCCCGCGCCATGGGCGAGTTTGGTGCGGTTTCGGTGGTCTCGGGCAGCATTCGCGGCGAGACGGTCACCATACCGCTGCATGTCGAAATTCTCTACGCCGATTTTCAGTCGTCCGCTGCCTTTGCCGTGGCCTCGCTCCTGGCCTTGCTGGCGCTGATCACCCTGGTGCTCAAATCGGTCGCCGAATGGCGCACCGAGCGCGAGCGCAAAGCCGCCGCCAGCTTGCCGCCCGAGCGTCCGCGTGACGACAGCGCCGTCGGCGCTGCGGCCTGAGCACCACACCCTGATATTTGAAGGTCTTTGCCATGAGCATCGAAATCCAGAACATCTCCAAGTCCTTCGGCAGCTTCAAGGCGCTGAACAACGTCAGCCTCGACATCAAATCGGGCGAGCTCATTGCGCTGCTCGGCCCCTCGGGTTGCGGCAAAACCACGCTGCTGCGCATCATCGCCGGGCTGGAAAATGCCGACAGCGGCACCATCCAGTTCAGCGGTGAAGACACCACTGATGTCCATGTGCGCGACCGTAACGTGGGCTTCGTCTTCCAGCACTACGCGCTGTTCCGCCACATGACGGTGTTTGAGAACGTGGCCTTTGGCCTGCGCGTCAAACCGCGCAAAGAGCGCCCGAGCGAAGCGCAGATCAAAGAAAAAGTGATGAGCCTGCTCAAGCTCGTGCAGCTCGACTGGATCGCCGACCGCTACCCCTCGCAGCTCTCGGGCGGCCAGCGCCAGCGCATTGCCCTGGCCCGCGCCCTGGCGGTAGAGCCCAAGGTGCTGCTGCTCGACGAACCCTTTGGCGCGCTCGACGCCAAGGTGCGCAAAGAGCTGCGCCGCTGGCTGCGCCGCCTGCACGACGAGCTGCATGTCACCAGCATCTTCGTCACGCACGACCAGGAAGAAGCGCTCGAAGTGGCCGACCGCGTGGTCGTCATCAACAAAGGCCAGATCGAGCAAGCCGGCACGCCCCAGCAAGTGTGGGACAACCCGGCCAGCCCCTTCGTCTACGGCTTCTTGGGCGACGTCAACCTGTTCCACGGCCGTGCGGTCGACGGCCACACGGTGGTCGAAGGCGGCGTGCAGATCGACTCGCCCGAACTCGGCGCCGCTAACGGTGCACAAACCCTGGCCTATGTGCGCCCGCACGAGCTCGATGTGGAGCGCTACTCGCCCGGCCAGGAGAAAGACGCCGAAGGCCGGCCGCGCGGCATCATCGCCCAGCTCGACCGCGCCATTGTCGTGGGCCCCATCGCCCGTTTGGAACTTATTGCCGTCAACGGTAACCAAGCCAAGAGCCCGGACGCCGAGCAACTGATCGAAGCGCAAATCCCTGCGCAGCAGTACAAAGCCATGGGCCTGAAAGAGGGCGAAACGCTGGTGGTCACACCGCGCCAAGCCAAGATATTCCTCGACTACGCTGCCAATATCTAGCGCTTGCCTGCGCTGGCCCTGGCGGCTGGCGTTGGCACCGTGCCCACCCTAAAGCGCCGCAGTTTGGCTGCGGCGTTTTGCCGCACAGCGGCAGGGGAGGGCAGGCGCAAACGCTTAAGATGGCGGGGTTGGCAGAATAAGGACATCATGAACTGGATCTGGAATGCACCGCGCCGCACACTGGCGCTCATCTTTGTGGTCTGCGCGGCCATGATCGGCTTTGGCATGTACCTGCAACACGTGGTGGAGCTGGAGCCTTGCCCCATGTGCATCGTGCAGCGTTACTGCATCATCGCCGTCGGCGTGTTGGCCCTGCTGGGCAGCATGAAGCCCTCTACCGCCGGCTGGTGGAAAAGCTTTGCCTGGCTCGCCATTCTGTTTGCCGGCTTTGGCGCCTTCACCGCCGCCCGCCAAAGCTGGCTGCAGTGGTACCCGCCCGAGTTCGCCACCTGCGGGCGAGATTTCTACGGCATGATCGAGTCCTACCCCATCAGCCGCTCGCTGCCGATGATCTTCAAGGGTTCGGGCGATTGCGCTGCGGTGGATTGGACTTTCCTGGGCGGCACCATTGCCAACTGGTCGTTTGTGGCGTTTGTGGGATTTATCCTGGTGCTGCTGCTGGCGGTGTTCAAGGCCAAGCGTTAAGCGTCTGTTTTGCTACAAAAAGCCCCTCTGCTTTTGGCAGAGGGGCTTTTTGTTTTTTAACTGACGTTGGTTGCGGACGCGTAGCGGCGAGCTACTGTGGTCTCTACGAAGATGTCTGCGCTTCGCGCAGATGCTGGAAGGCTTGTTTTTCAACTGGCGTTGGTGGGCATTGCATGCTGCGGCTGGCCGGGACTCGCCCCGGCGGGCGACTAACTTTCTTGCTGCACGTCCGGTGTGCCGGCCCAGAAGAAAGTCAGCAAAGAAACGTGCCCTACATCCAGCGACCCCGACCGCCCCGCGTAGCGGGGCAATCGGGGCAACCTGCGCTCGGAGCAAACGGCGGCGTGCGGTGGAACTCGCTGCGACCCAAGGGTCTTCGCTCAAACAGCCACCGCAAGTCAGTTCACGAAGTTTGGCTGCTCTGCGGCAGCCAAACCGCCGCCGTTTACTCCGATCGCAGGCGCTGGCTGAAAGGGGTGGTGGACATCTTGAACAGCCGAACAGCCTGCGAGCGCTGCGCTAATTGCATCTATTGGCGGCTGCGTTGCCTCTGCTTCTCGCCGGCTGTTAACTCCCTCTCCCGCCTGCGGGAGAGGGTAGGGGCGCCCGGCGAGGGGTGAGGGGGCGCGGCGCTTACCACCCAAAGGCGATTCATTGCGTCAAATGCAGACCGCATGCAAACGGTTAGGCCATACCACCCTCATCCTAGCCTTCTCCAGCCAGCGGGAGAAGGAATAAACAGCCACCCACCACCGCCCAAGCGCCCCAGCCCCATATCCCAAAGGTGACTATCGCCAGCCCGCCGCCGTTTCGCAAATCTCCGGCTCGCACTAGGATGGAAAGCTGACGGGCGCGCTGGCGCCCCACCATACCAATCAACGAGGAGATGCCATGATCAGCTACGAAGTCACCGCCTTTGGCGAGCCCCTGGTGCGCACCGAGCGCGAAACCCCTGTGCCCACCGGCGACCAGGTGCTGGTGCGTATCGAGGCGGCGGGCGTCTGCCACTCCGATCTGCACATCTGGCACGGCGAATACGATCTGGGCAATGGCAAAAAGCTCTCTATGGCCGACCGTGGCATGAAGCTGCCGCTCACCATGGGCCACGAAATCGCGGGCGAAGTGGTCGCCGTCGGCCCCGATGCCAAGGGCGTCCAAGTGGGCAAAAAATATGTGGTTTTCCCCTGGCACGGTTGCGGCCAGTGCAAGGTCTGCAAGCGCGGCGACGAGAACCTCTGCCTCGCCGGCAAATCCATGGGCGTCTACCAGGCCGGCGGCTATGCCGACCATGTGCTGGTCTCGCACGCCTACTACCTGGTGGACATTGGCGACATGCCGCCTGAGCGCGCTGCGCCTTACGCCTGCTCGGGTCTCACCACCTACAGCGCCATCAAAAAGATCGACCCGCAAGTCTTCAAAGACGAGAAAACCGTGCTCTTTGGCGCTGGCGGTCTGGGCCTGATGGCCATCTTGCTGATGAAAGCCATGGGCGGCGCAGGCGTGGTGGTGATCGAGCCCGACACCAGCAAACACGCTGCCGCGCTTGCCGCTGGTGCCGACAAGGTGATCGACCCCAAATCGCCCAACTTCATGGCTGAGGTGAAAGAAGCCGCAGGCGGTGCCGTCTGGTCCATCATCGACTGCGTGGGCTCCAGCCAAACCGTGCAACAAGGCATTGACATGCTCACCAAGGGCGGCCACCTGGTGCAAATCGGCCTGTTCGGCGGCCATGTCGACCTGCCTACGCCTACGCATGCCATCCGCGCCATCACCTATGAAGGCACCTACGTTGGCAACTTGCGCGATCTGCAAGAACTCATCCAGCTGGTCAAAGACAAAAACCTCAGCCCCGTGCCCACCACCTGCATGCACTTCAGCAAGGCTTTCACCGCCTTGGTAGCGCTGGAGCAAGGCAAGGCCGTGGGCCGCCTGGTGCTCACACCCAACGGCGAAGAAGCCACCGCCTGATCTGTGGCTGGCTGACACGCCAGCCTGAGCGCCCAAGCTTTATCGGCCACTGCTTAGCGGTGGCCTTTTTCATGCTCAATGCGCAATGGCGTAGCGAGCAATTGGGTGTGCAACGCCGAAGTGGAGGACGGTCGCACGGCTTCTGCATGAAGTGCCAACGACCTCGGTGTGTGCTCAACGCCCAGCCCAATGCCCACTCAAAACTCAAAACTGGCCGACGCCGCAACCGTGCGCGGCATGCCCAGCGTGGCGGTGTACTGGCCTTGCTTCCAGTAATGTTTGTTGAAGGCGTTGTCCAGCGTGGCGCGCAGGGTGACTGGCGTGCTGCCCCAGTGGGTGGCGTAGCGCAGGCCCAGGTCGACCACCGTCCAGCTGGGCACGCGGGCCAGGTTGCTGCTGTCGGCATAGCTGTCGCCGGTGTGGGTGGCGCGAGCCAGTACGGTCCAGCCGGGGGCACCGGGCAGATCCCATTCTGCGCCCAGGTTGTACTGGCGGCGTGTGGCGCCAACGGGGCGCAGGCCGTTGTTTTGGCCGGTAACCGTGTCCAGCACTTTGGGGTTCATCAGCATGGCGCCGCCGAGCAGGCGCAGGCCGCGTGCGGCTTCGCCGTAAATGTTCAGCTCCAGGCCGCGGTGGCGTTGCAGGCCGTTGACGCCAAAGCGGTTGCTGACCGGGTCGATGGAGCCATACGGCTTGCTGATCTGGAACAGGCTGAGGCTGGTGCCAAAGCGCCCCCAGTGGTATTTGGCGCCCACTTCGTACTGGCGCGTGCGGTAGGGCGCGTAGCTTTCGCCTTGGTTGGCCGTGCCTACGGGGGCCATGGCACCCGCGCTCAGCCCCTGGATGTGGTTGGCATAGAGCGAGAGCTGGCTTGTGGGTTTGATGACGATGGCCGCCATGGGGCTGGTGACGCTTTGGCGGTAGAGCGTGCCGCTCTGGCCAAACTGCGGGTAGCCGGTGAAGGTGTCGGTGTTGACGGTTTGCCGGCGCAGCCCCAGGCTGAGCAGTACGGTGTTTTGCGCAAATGCCATGGTGTCTACCAGGGCGTAGCTGGGCAGCTCTACCCGCACGTTCCAGACGTAGGGGCCCAGCGGGTCGACCGCCGCTGCCGTGGGCGGCGGCACGGTGACGGGGTGGTAGATGTTGGAGTAGCCGCGGTTGCCGTCGAGCGCAGTGAGCCCGAATTCAGAGATGCTGTGGCGCCGCATTTGGCTGGCGCTGAACGACCATTGGTGTTGCACCGGCCCGGTGGCAAAACGGCCTTTGATGCCGGCTTGCGCCGAGTTGGTGGTTTGCCGCCATTGCGTGGGGATGCCGTAGTAGGCGTAGTCGCCCTGGGCGTTGGCGTAGGGCGCCTGGTCGATGAGCGTGCTGCTGGCATTGCGGGCGTGGCCAATGGCGCCAAACACGCTGAGCTGGTCGGTCAAATCCCATTCGAGCTGGCCCATGACGGTGTCGTCGGTGGAGCGCTGGGTGTTCCAGGCTTGCACAAAGCTGGCCGAGCCGTCGGGCGCGCTGGGCACGGGGCCGCCCACGGCGCTCATGTTGAGCGAGCTGCCAATGCCGTGGGAGTTTTGGCGTTGGTGAATGAGGTCGATCGATGCGCGCAGGCGCGAGCTGCGAAAGTCGAGCCCCAAAGCGGCCATGCGCGATTGTTCGCTGAGCCAGTCGCGCGCCGTGTCGCCCTGGCGCAGGCCGGCATTCAGGCGCAGGCCAAAGGCGTTGTCTACGCCAAAGCGGCGGCCAATGTCGGCGTTGGCACCCCAGAGCGAATCGGAGGTAAAGCCGGTGTTGATGCGGGTGATGGGTTCGTTCCCCGCCCGTTTGGAGACCAGGTTGACCGCGCCGCCCACCGCGCCGCCGGGCGACATGCCGTTGAGCAGCACGGCCGGGCCTTTGAGCACTTCGGCGCGTTCCACAAACTCGGGCGATACGCGGAACTGGCTGGTGATGCCGGGCAGGCCGTTGAGCGAGAGCTCGTCGTTGGCCACGGGAAAGCCGCGCACCATCAAGGCATCGGCGCTGGCACCGTCGCCGTATTCCAGGCGTACCGAAGGATCGACCCGGGCCAGCGTCTCCAGCACGCTGCGGGTTTGCGTGTCTTCCAGCGTTTGCGCGGTGTAGCTGCTGGTGTTGAAGGGCGCGTCTTGCACCGGCGTTTGCCCCAGCACGCCCAGTTGCGCACTGGTAGCCACTTGGCCGCCGGGGAAAGCGGGCGAGGGCGCGCCCTGGGCAGCAGGCGCTTGCACGGTGACTTCGGGCAGCGTGGGCTCCTCTGCCAAACCATAGCCGGGCGCTGCCAGCAAAGCAGCGAGGGCCAGGGGCGGGCGGGGCAGGCGGTGGCGCGGCACGGTTGGACGCTTTCGCAAAAATGCTTGCGGCTGGCGCAACCCATGGCGCTCCGCTTTGGATACGGATTCTAGGCAGGGCTTGGCAGTTTGTTACATATCTGGCCCTGCTTTGCTGGCAAGTGTTGCAAAGGCGGGCGTTCTCCGGCACAAGCTTGACAGCGCCCGTGGATGCAGGCAGTGGATACGTATGGTGAATACGAAGCTCCCGGCTATTGCGGTTCAGCGGCCCGTGGGAGCCGCTGCGCGCCGGGCGCGAGGGCATTGGTTGTAGAATCGACCGTCGTCTTTGCAAAGAAGCTGGTGAAAACCCAGCACGGTCGCGCCACTGTATAGCCAGCGCCAACCTTACCGGTTGTGCTGCTGCGCCAAGTCAGACCTTTGCCAAGCCTTGTTCTCCCAGCGCCTTTACGCAAGCGCGCTGGTCCACCTGGGACGCGCTTTCCTGGAGGTTTTCATGCAGCAGTCTGCACCGTCTTTGCCATTGTTGGCAGCCCCCGTTTCTCTCTCATCTTTTGCTCAGCACCAGCACCGCCTGCAGTGGCTGGGCTCGTCGCTCTGCGCGCTCTGCGGCCGCTGATCGTGCGCCGACCGTTCAGCAGACGCTGAACCTGCGCCGCCCACCAGCGTTGGGGGGGCGGCATGTCTTTTGACCACCGAGTACTGGCACGGCCAGTTGGCGATGAGCGGGGTTCCCCATGGATGAGCAATTTTTGCAGGCGCATGCCCTGCGCATGCAAGAGAAGAAGGCCGAGGTGCAGGCCGCCATTGGCCAGGCGCAGCAAGAGCGCGGCGTGCTGCTGGTGCTGACGGGCGACGGCAAGGGCAAATCGACCTCGGCCTTTGGCATGGTGTTGCGTGTGCTGGGCCATGGTTTGCGTGTGGGCGTGGTGCAGTTCATCAAGGGCAGCCAGGCCTCGGGCGAGGTCACTTTTTTGCTGCAGCAGGGCTTGCTGGGCAGTGGGCCTAAGGCGGCAGTGCAGTTTCATGCCATGGCGACCGGCTGCACCTGGAACAGCAACGATTGGCAGGCCGACAAAGCCGCTGCCGACCAGGCCTGGCAAGCGGCGCTGCAGATGTTGCGCGACCCGGGCATCAGCCTGCTGGTGCTCGACGAGGTGACGCTGCTGCTCAAATACCAGTACCTGACGCTGCACGAGTTGCTGCAAGCCGTGCAGGCGCGCCCGGCCACGATGAACCTGGTGCTGACCGGGCGTGAAGCCCCCGCACAACTGCTGGCGCTGGCCGATACGGTGAGCGAGATAGCCAGCAAGCGCCACGCTTTTCAGGCCGGCATCAAGGCGCAAGCCGGGGTGGATTTTTGATGCGTGCCTTTGCCAAAGCGCCCAAAGCGCTCAAAGCACTGTGTTTGGCGGCGGCCTGCGCCGCGCCAGTCTGGGCGCTGGCGGAGGCGCAGCGCCTGCCCCGGCTGATGTCTACCAATATCTGCGCCGATGTGCTGGCGCTGAGCCTGGCCGATCCGGCGCAGATTGTTTCGCTCTCGCGCCAAAGCCAAGATGCCAAACGCTTTTCGCAAGCCGTGCAGGCGCGGCGCTTTGTGGCGAACGATGCCACGACGGAAGACGTGCTGCAGCTGCAACCCGATGTGGTGCTGGCCTCGCGCCGCTGGAACGCGCGCCACCAGCAAGGCTTGTTGCAGCAGCAAGGCGTGCGCAATGTGACCGTGCCTTTCCCCACCGATTGGCCGGGCATTTTTGACAGCACGCTGAAGATCGGCCAGGCCATTGGCCGCGAGGCCGCAGCGCGTGCTTTGGTGGCCAGTGTGCAAGCGCGGCTGGCGCGTTTGCAGGCCACGCCGCGCCCTTGGAGCGCGCTGTATTTGCGCCCTAACGGCGGCAGCGCTGGCGCACGCACGCATGTGGATGCCGTGCTGAGCGCAGCCGGTTTGCGTAACCACGCTACGGCGCTGGGTTTGAAGGGCTGGGGCCGCCTGGATCTGGAGCGCATCTTGCTCGATCCGCCCGATGTGTTCATCGTGCCCGCGCTGGTGAACGACAGCAGCTTTGCCAAATCGACCTTCAGCCGCCACCCGCAACTGCAAGCGCTGATGGCGGTGCGCCAAGTGGTGCTGCTGCAAGAGAACGACTGGGGCTGCAGCAACTGGCAATTGGTGGAAGCGGCCGAGGCCGTAGCCGCGCAAGTGGATGCAGCCTTGGCCAAAACTACACAGCCAGCCGGAGCCCGTTCATGACGCGGCCATTCCCCGCTTGGGCTTTGAACACTGGCTTGCTGGCGCTGCTGCTGGCGTTGGTGGCGGTGTCGTTGCAGATTGGTTCGGTGCCAGTTGGCGTGCGCGATTGGTGGCTGGCGGCCATGCAGCCCGAGCAGCTCAGCGGCAACGCGGCGCGCTATTTGCTGATTTTTGAGCAAGTGCGTTTGCCGCGTGTGGTGCTGGCGCTGGTGGTGGGCATGTCGCTGGGCCTGGCCGGTGCGGCTTTGCAGGGCTTGCTGCGCAACCCGTTGGCCGAGCCGGGCTTGCTGGGCATCAGCTCCAGCGCCAGCTTGGGCGCGGTGCTGTGCATTTATTTTGGGCTGTGGCAGTGGAACGCGTGGTCGCTGCCGGTGTCGGCCATGCTGGTGGCCAGCGCCTCTACCTTGGTGCTCTACCGCATTGCCAGCCGCGGCGCCAGCAACCTCACTTTGATTTTGGCCGGCGTGGCCTTGTCGTCGCTGGCGGCTGCGCTCACGGCGCTGGCCATCAACCTGGCGCCCACGCCCACCGACATGCAAGACATTGTGCTGTGGCTGATGGGCTCGCTCGCTGATCGCAGCTTTGCCGATTTGCGCCTGTGCCTGCCATTTGTGCTGGCCGGCTTGCTGTTGCTGGCTGGCAGCGCCCGCTCGCTGGACGCACTGACCTTGGGCGAGGACGAAGCCAGCAGCCTGGGCGTGAGCCTGCCACGCCTGCGCGCACAAATTATTGCAGGCACCGCGCTGTGCGTGGGCTCCAGCGTGGCGGTGACGGGCAGCATTGGTTTTATTGGCTTGGTGGTGCCCCATTTGTTCCGCGCTGCCGTTGGACACCAGCCTTCTAAGCTGTTGCTCCCCAGCGCCTTGGGCGGCGCGATTTTGCTGCTGGCGGCCGATATTGCGCTGCGTTTGCTGAGCGGCCGGGTAGAGCTGATGCTGGGCGTGGTCACGGCTTTGATCGGCGCGCCATTCTTTCTCTACCTGGTGCTGCGCGAGCGCTGGAGGGCACGCCAATGACGCTGTTGGCTGTCGATAGTTTGCAAGTGCAGATGGCCGGTAAAACCTGCGTGGCCGATTTGTCTTTTGAGGTGCAGGCTGGCGAGTTGCTGGCGCTGATTGGCCCCAACGGCGCTGGCAAAAGCACGGTGCTGCGCGCTGTTGCGCAGCTGTTGCCGTACAGCGGCCAGGTGCAGATGCAAGGCCAAAACCTGGCCGCCATGGCCAGCGAGCAACGCGCTAAGCACCTTGCCTATTTGTCGCAAGGCGACCAGGTGGCCTGGCCGTTGACGGTGCAGAATTTTGTGGCGCTGGGGCGCTTGCCTTACCAGCGCCGCTTGGGTTCGCAAGCCGGCACGGCGGCCGATCAGCAAGCCATTGCGCAGGCCTTGGCTGCCATGCATCTAACTGATTTTGCGCAGCGCCGGCTCGATCAGCTCTCGGGCGGCGAACGCGCCCGCGCACGCCTGGCCCGTGCGTTGGCCGTGCAAGCGCCGCTGTTGCTGGCCGACGAGCCGGTGGCCGCGCTCGACCCTTTCCACCAGCTCAGCGTCATGGAGATGCTGCGCGCCCAGTGCCGCCAAGGCCGCACTGTAGTGGTGGTGTTGCACGACCTGACCTTGGCCAGCCGCTTTTGCGACCGGGTGCTGCTTTTGCAGCAAGGCCGCGCCGTGGCTTGCGGTGCGCCGCGCCAGGTCCTGAGCGCCCGCAACTTGCAACAGGTTTACCAGGTGCAAGCCATGCACGGCGAGCACGACAACCAGGGCTATGTGTTGCCCTGGGCTTGCGAGCGGGCCGGCAGCGCAGAGAGCCGTGCCTGCTAGGGCGCAGCGACGGTTTCAACGATTTTTTCTCATCCACCCTTTTCACGGAGTATTGCCATGAACAGCCGCCAAAAAATTCCTGCCACCATCGTCACCGGCTTTCTGGGCAGTGGCAAAACCACGCTGCTGCGCCACATTCTGGCCAACGCCAACGGGCGGCGCATTGCGGTCATCGTCAACGAGTTTGGCGAGCTGGGCATTGACGGCGACATTCTGCGCGGCTGTGGCATTGGCTGCGAAGACGAGGCGGGCGAGCAGGCCGGCCAGCTGTACGAGCTGGCCAACGGCTGCGTGTGCTGCACGGTGCAGGAGGAGTTTTACCCGGTGATGCGCGAGCTGATTGAGCGCCGCGACGAGATCGACCACATCCTGATCGAGACCAGCGGACTGGCGCTGCCCAAGCCCCTGGTGCAGGCCTTCAACTGGCCCGAAATCAAGAACGCCTGCACCGTGGATGCGGTGGTGACCGTGGTAGATGTGCCCGCCGCCGCTGCCGGCCAGTTTGCCGCCAACCCGGCTGCTGTGGACGCGCAGCGCAAGCAAGACCCGAACCTGGACCATGAATCGCCACTGCACGAGCTGTTTGAAGACCAGCTGATCTCGGCTGACCTGGTGGTGCTGACCAAGCTGGACGCCGCCAGCGCCGCCGACCGCGCAGCGGTGGAAGCGCTGGTGCGCGAAGACATTCCAGCGCAGGTGAAGATTGTGGCGGCCGACCATGGCCGCATTGATCTGGATGTGGTGCTGGGCTTGTCGAGCGCGTCGGAAGAGAGCATTCATCTGCGCCAAGGCCACCACGAGCACGGCGAAGACCATGAGCACGACGAGCACGACCACGATGCGTTTGATTCCATCGTGGTGGAGATCGGCGCGGTGGAACGCGAGCCTCTGCTGGCCGCGTTGGCGCAACTGGCGGCCGAGCAAGAGATTTACCGCATCAAAGGCTTTGTGGCCTTGCCCGGCAAACCCATGCGCCTGGTGGTGCACGGCGTGGGAAAACGCTTTGACAGCTATTTCGACCGTCCCTGGCGTGCCGACGAAAAACGCGGCACCTACCTGGTCTTCATCGGCCACGATCTGGACGAGACCGCCATCCGCCAGGCCCTGGGAGCGCTGTAATGCACATGCTCGCGGTCCAACCCGGTGGCTTTGTCGATGACGAGGCTTTTGTCGCCAGCCTGGAGCAGACGCCGGCCGCCATCGTGGTGCTGAGCGCGGCCGACACTACGCTGGCCTTGCTGGCGCAGGCCTATGCGCAGTTGCAGGCCGGGCTGGATGGCGAGCAGTTGCCCACGCTGCGGCTGGCCAATCTGATGCATTTGCGCCAGCCCGCATCGGTCGATCTGTATGTGGACGAGGTGTTGCAGCACGCGCAGGTCATCGTGATCGACCATTTGGGCGGCGAGAGCTACTGGCCCTATGGCACCGAGCGCGTGGGCGAGCTGTGCCGGGCGCAGCGCAAGCCGCTGTTGATGTTCTCGGGCGACACCAGCGAAGACCTGAACCTGCTGCAAAAAAGCACGGCCTCGCAAGAGCACTGCCGCCAGCTGTGGCGCTATCTGCGCGAGGGCGGGCTGGCCAACGCACGCGAGTTTGTGCGTTATTTGTGGCAGGCTTTTCTGGGGGGCGAGCAAGCCGCCTTGCCGCCTCGCCCCTTGCCGCTGGCCGCCATTTACCATCCGCTGCACGACGACGCCAGCGTGCAGCACTGGCAGGCGCCCGGCCCTTGGCAGTGGCAGGTTGGCGCGCCGGTGGTGCTGGTGCTGTTTTACAAAGCGCACCTGCAATCGGGCAACACGCAAGTCTTTCAGGTGCTGTGCGAAAAACTGCTGGCCGCCGGCATGAACCCGCTGCCGCTGGCGCTGTTGTCGCTCAAAGACGCCACTTGCCTGGCCACTTTGCACGCGCTGTGCGAGAGCGAAAACGTGGCGCTGATCTTGAACACCACCGCGTTCTCGCAAGCCTCGCTGGACACACCGGGCGACCACGCGCTGGCGGGCGATGTGCCGGTGCTGCAAGTCATTCTCTCGGGCGGCAACCAGGAGGCCTGGCTGGCCGATGCCCACGGCCTGCAGCCCCGCGACATTGCCATGCATGTGGCCATGCCCGAGGTGGATGGCCGCATCATCACGCGCGCCATCAGCTTCAAAGGCCTGGCCTACCGCAGCGAGCTGACGCAATCAGACGTGGTGCAGTACCAGCCGCACCTGGAGCGCTTGGGCTTTGTGGTGGAGCTGGCGCGGCGCTGGTGCGAGCTGCGCCGCAAACCCCATGCCGACAAGCGCCTGGCGCTGGTGCTGGCCAACTACCCCACCAAGGAAGGCCGCATTGGCAATGGCGTGGGGCTGGACACGCCGGCCTCGGTGATCGAGATTTTGCAAGCGCTGCGCCAGCACGGCTATACCTTGGCCGAGATTCCGGCCAACGGCGATGCACTGATGGAGCAACTGCAAAGCGGCATCACCAACGAGCCTGATTCCTGGCAACTGCGCCCGGCCTGGCAAAGCCTGGCGCTGGCCGATTACCAGCAGCACTTTGCCAGCCTGCCGCAGGCCAACCAGCAAGCGGTGTTGCAGCGCTGGGGCGCGCCCGAGCAAGACCCGATGCTGCGCAACGGCCGCTTCATGCTGGCCGGGCTGCGCCTGGGCAATATCTTTGTCGGCATACAGCCGGCACGCGGCTACCACCTGGACGCACTGGCCAGCTACCACGACCCGGATCTGGTGCCGCCGCATTACTACCTGGCCTTCTACCACTGGCTGCGCCAGGGCTGGCAGGCCGATGCGCTGGTGCACGTGGGCAAGCACGGCAACCTGGAATGGCTGCCGGGCAAGAGCGTGGCGCTGGCCGATACCTGCTGGCCCGATCTGGCGCTGGGCCCCATGCCGCACCTGTACCCGTTCATCGTCAACGACCCGGGCGAAGGCACGCAGGCCAAGCGCCGGGCGCAGGCGGTGATTGTCGACCACCTGATGCCGCCTTTGACCCGCGCCGAAAGCTACGGGCCAACCCGCGATCTGGAACGCATGGTGGACGAATACTACGAGGCCGCCACGCTGGACCGCAAGCGCGCACAGCTGCTGCGCAAGCAGATTCTGGAGCACATCGTGCGCCACGATCTGCACCAGGATCTGGGCCTCGCTGCGCCCCGCAGCGAGCAAGAAGAGCAGTTGCTGCTCAACAAGACCGACGCCTATCTGTGCGAGCTGAAAGAGGCGCAGATTCGCGACGGCTTGCATGTCTTTGGCTGCTCGCCGGTGGGCCGCCTGGAGCGCGATACCTTGCTGGCCCTGGCCCGCCACCCGGTGGGCAGCGGCAAAGGCAGCCAGCAAAGCCTGGTGCGAGCGCTGGCGCAAGATCTGGCGCTGGGCGAAGGTTTTGACCCGCTGGACGCCGATTGGGCTGCGCCTTGGCAAGGCGCGCGCCCGGCGTTGCTGGCGCAGGTGGATGCATCGCCATGGCGCAACACCGGCGATACCCGCGAGCGGCTGGAGCTGCTGGCGCTGCAGTTGCTGCAAGCGCCAGAACAGGCGCTGCCACTGCTGGCCTTGCACAACGCCGCCATGGACAACACGCAGGCCGTGCTGCAACGCGTGGAGCAAGACCTGCGCCCGCGCCTGAGCGCTTGCGGCCCGCAAGAGCTGTTGCAGCTGCTGCGCGGTTTGGACGGGCGCTTTGTGCCTGCGGGCCCGAGCGGCGCGCCCAGCCGGGGCCGGCCCGATGTGTTGCCCACCGGGCGCAATTTCTTCTCGGTCGACACCCGCGCCGTGCCCACGCAAACCAGCTGGACGCTGGGCTGGAAATCGGCGCAGCTGCTGGTAGAGAAATACGCGCAAGAGCAGGGCGAGTACCCGGTGTCGCTGGGCTTGTCGGTCTGGGGCACGGCCACCATGCGCACCGGCGGCGACGATATTGCGCAGGCTTTTGCGCTGCTGGGCGTGCGGCCCACTTGGGCTGATGGCAGCTGGCGCGTGAGTGATTTCGAGGTGCTGCCGCTGGCTGTGCTGGGCAGGCCACGGGTCGATGTGACTTTGCGCGTGTCCGGCTTTTTCCGCGACGCTTTCAGCAACGTGATCCGCTTGTTCGACGCTGCCGTGCAAAAGGTGGCAGCGCTGGAGGAAGAAAGCGAAGCCGACAACCCGGTGCGCGCCCGCGTGCTGCGCGAGGCCGAGCAATTGCAGCAGCAAGGCATGGAGGCGGGCGATGCGCGCCTGCACGCCGGCATGCGGGTGTTTGGCGCCAAGCCCGGCAGTTACGGCGCGGGTTTGCAAGGCTTGATCGACGGCCGCAACTGGGAGAACGACGCCGATCTGGCCAGCGCCTACCGCAACTGGGGCGCCTACGCCTACGGCCAAAACCTGGAAGGCATGGCCGTGCCCGAGACCTTTGTGCGGCGCCTGTCCAAGCTGCAATTGGTGGTGCACAACCAGGACAACCGCGAGCACGACCTGCTCGATTCGGACGACTACTACCAGTTCCAAGGCGGCATGGCGGCCGCGGTGCGGCACTTCAGCGGCCAGCAACCGGCGCTGTATTTTGGCGACCACAGCAACCCGCAAGCGCCGCGCATGCGCACTTTGCAAGAAGAGATCAGCCGCGTGCTGCGCTCGCGCGTGACCAACCCCAAATGGATAGATGGCGTGAAGCGCCACGGCTACAAAGGCGCGTTTGAGATTGCGGCCACGGTGGATTATTTGTTCGCCTTCGACGCCACGGCCCAGGTGGTGCGCGACGACCAATACGCCCGCGTGACCGATGCTTTTGTGGCCGATGCCGATACCCGCCAATTCATGCAACAACACAACCCGCAGGCTTTTCACGGCCTGTGCGAGCGCTTGCTTGAAGCGGTGCAGCGCGGCCTGTGGCAAGAGCCGGGCGATTACCCCGAGCTGCTGGAGCAGCACCTGTTGCAAACCGAACAGCTGTTGGAGGCCCGATGACAGCAAACACCACAAACTACCCTTTTTGCGCCATTGAAGGCCAGCCCGCCTTGCAGCTGGCGCTGCTGCTGCTGGCGGTAGACCCGCTGCTGGGAGGTCTGCTGATCGAGGGGCCACGCGGCACGGCCAAATCTACCAGCGCCCGCGCCTTGGCCGATTTGCTGCCCAGCGGCCAGTGGGTGAACCTGCCGCTGGGCACCAGCGAAGAGCAGTTGCAAGGCTCGCTGGACTTGCAGGCCGCGCTGCAAGATGCGGCCATCAGCTTCAAACCCGGCCTGCTGGCGCAGGCGCACCAGGGCATTTTGTATGTGGACGAGGTGAACCTGCTGCCCGACCGCCTGGTGGACCTGCTGCTGGACGTGAGCGCCAGCGGCATTAACCGCGTGGAGCGCGACGGCGTATCGCACCAGCACGCGGCGCGCATTGCGCTGGTGGGCACCATGAACCCGGAAGAAGGCCAATTGCGGCCGCAGTTGCTGGACCGCTTTGGCATGTACGTGCGCCTGCCGAATGTGCCCGATGTGGCCACGCGCAAACGCATTGTGCTGGCACGCATGGCTTTTGACGCCGATCCGCAAGCTTTTTGCCAGCGCCATGCAGAGCAACAAAACGCATTGGCTGCGCAGTTGCTGGCCGCCCGCGCCAATTTGGAAAACGTGGCCTGGCCGGACGCCGTGCACGACGCGGTTGCCGAGCTGTGCCAACAAGCCGGCGTGGAAGGCGTGCGTGCGGATTTGGTGATGCTGCGCGCTGCACGCGCTAGCGCGGCTTTGGCCGGGCGCACGCAAGTGAACTTGGCCGATGTGCAGCAAGTGGCCGAGCTGGCTTTGGCGCACCGCCGCAGCGCGGATGCGCAAGCTCCAAAGCCAACGCCTGCGGGCGATACGCAACAAGCCGAACCACCGAGCAACCCGCCACCGAGCGAGCCACCGCCCAGCCAAAACAACGGCCAAGGCGATGCACACGCCGATGATGCAACAGCGTCTGGAAGCCAAGGCGGTGATGCTTGGGGCGGCATGGCCGCGCCGCAAGCCAGCGCCATCCACAGCGTGCCCGGTTGGAGGCCGGGCCTGCCAAAAAAAGCCTGATGCGCGCCAGCCAGGACGGCCGGGCCCAGCTGGGGCGCGCCAGCAATACCAGCGGCGCAGGCCGCGCCCAAACGCCGGCGCGCCAACGGCTGGACTGGCCGCAGACCTTGGCCGCCAAAGGCGCGCAGCCGCTGGCGTTGGAGCACCTGCGCTACCGGCCGCAGGCATCGGGCGCCAAGCTGGTGCACTGTGTATTGCTGGACCAATCGTCTTCCATGCTGCGCGGCCAAAAGCTGGCGCTGGCCAAAGGCTATTTGCAGGCGCTGGCCGAACAGGCTTACCGCAGCCGCGACAGCCTGTGCGTGATCGGCTTCAGCGGCACGGGCGCGCAGCTGCTGCACCGCAGCTTCAAGGCACAGGCGTTCAACGCGGGTTGGATTGAGCCGATCAGCGGCGGTGGTGGCACGCCCTTGGAAAGCGCGTTGGCCTTGCTGGACGAGAGCCTGCGCACCATGCGCAAGCAAGCGCCGCTGCACGCCTGCCTGTGGCTGCTGAGCGATGGCCGCTTTGCCAGCTTGCCGCCGCGGCCGCAGCAGGCCGATCAAATTACGGTGATCGATTTCGATACGCAGTGGCTGCAGCTGCAGCGCTGCCCAAAACTGGCGCAGGAATGGGGGGCCGAGCTGATCCGCGCCTGAGTTTGGCGGCCACGCGCCTGGCCAACTGTTAAACTCGGCATGCTTTTTTTGAAAGCCTATCCACAGGTGCTTGCTACGGCAAGTGAAACGGGAACAAGGTGCCGGCGCTATGCCGCAAGCCTTGGCTGCCCCCGCAACGGTAGGCAGGAGCCGCATTTCTCGGGCCCTTAGGGGCCCAGCCACTGAACCAGTCGTTTGCCCTTGCGGGCGGCGCGGTTTGGGAAGGCGAAATGCTGGTGGGGTAACGCGCCCCGACCTGCAAGCCCGGAGACCGGCCTGTGTCTAGCCGTGGCGTGCCCTTTGGGGCGCGCTCTCCCAACTGTCTGCGGGGTGTGGACGGGCGGTCTTGCGCTCGTCCCTGGTTTCGTTTTTCGCAGGCAGGGTCGGGCGCAGAGCAGCCCCCACATCAGGCAGTTTGACTCCTGATCTCATGAACGCTGCTTTCTCTCCCTCTTTCCGTTTGCGCCCGGTCGCCCGGCTGTTTTTGGCTGCGCGCAAACGCACTCGCCCAACCACCAATTCATTCACGCGCCAGCTCAGCCGCCTGTGCTGCGCCAGCCCTTTGCTGGGTATGCCAGCGCTGGCTTTGGCCGAAGTCACTTTGCCCGAGGTGCTGGTGACCAGCGACGCGCCCGAGCGCAACAGCCTGGCGCTGCCTGCTACCTCGGGCAGCAAGCTCAACATCAGCGTGCAAGATCTGCCCGCCAGCCTGAGCACCGTCACTGCCACGCAGTTGGAAGAGCGCGCTGATTACGCCGTGGTGGGCTCGGTGGTGCGCACCGTGGGGCTGAGCGCCAACAGCCAGCCCGGCAATGGCGGCCTGGCTTTTTCCAGCCGGGGTTTTGCCGGCGTCAACTCGGTAGGCGTGGCCGAAGACGGCCTGGTGCAGGGCGTGGCCGCCGGCACCGTGGCTTACCCCAACAGCAGCTGGGGCTACGAGCGCTTTGATGTGCTGCGTGGCCCGGCCTCTCTCATGTACGGCAGCGGCACCATGGGCGCCACCATCAACGCGGTGCGCAAACAGCCCAGCCGCGAGCGCAGCACCGAGGTGCTGCTGGGCGCGGGCTCGCACGGCAGCCTGCGCTCTGGCCTGGGCACGACGGGCGCGCTGAGCGACAGCCTGAGCTACCGGCTCGACGTGTACGGCGAGCGCAGCGACGGCCAACGCCAGCTGGGCAACAGCGACAGCAAAAAACTCATGAGCGCCATCCGCTGGCAAGCCAGCAGCGATTTGCGCGTGGATCTGACGGCCGACGTGAGCGACCAGAAGCCCGAGCGCTACTTTGGCTCGCCCGTGGTGGACGGCAAGATTGTCCGCAGCTTGCGCGACCGCAACTTCAACTTTCTCGACAGCGATGTGCACTACCAGGACGAGCGCTACAAGATCAAGGCCGAGTGGACGCCGCAAGCCGGCGTGCTGCTGCGCAACGAGGTGTACCACCTGAAGGCCGACCGCCATTGGAAGAACATCGAGGCCTATGCCTACGACCCGCGCGCTGGCGTGATGAACCGCTCGGACTACTTGGAGATTGGCCACGACCTGGAGCAAACCGGCAACCGTCTGGGTGCGGTTTTGCAGGCCGGTGCGCACGAGCTGGCGCTGGGCTGGGATGTGTCTGAGGCCAAATTCACGAGCAGCAGCAATTCGCCTTACAGCGGCCAATCGCAAGTGCCGGTGCTCGGCGGCAGCAACGGTTACTGGAGCAGCGCCGACCCGTATTTGCCGCGCATGTCCTCGCGCATCAAGCAACATGCTTTCTACCTGGAAGACGCCTGGAAGCTGAGCGCCGATTGGCTGCTGCTGGCCGGTGTGCGCCGCGATCTCTACGATTTTGACCGGCGCGATCTGCTCAGCCAAAGCGGCTTTGACAAAAAGCTGGGCGGCACCTCGGCCCGCCTGGGCCTGACGCGGCGCCTGGGCGAGCACACCAGCGTGTATGCGCAGGCCAGCACCGGCCACGATCCGGTCACCAGCTTGCTGTCACTGAGCCAATCGCAAAGCGGCTTTACGCTCAGCAAGGGGCGCCAGCTGGAAGTGGGTATCAAGCAGCAGCTGGCCGACGGCCGGGGCGAGTGGACGCTGGCGCTTTTCGACATTCGCAAGAACGACATCATCACGCGCAACCCGGACCGGCCGGCCGAATCGGTGCAGGGCGGCAAGCAGTCGTCCAAAGGCGTGGAGCTGGCTGCCGTGTGGGACGCCAACCCCGCCTGGCGCCTGGAAGGCAATCTGGCCTATACCGACGCCCAGTTTGACCGCTTGCTCGAAGGCGCCAGCGGCCTGGACCGCGCGGGCAACCGGCCGGCCAATGTGCCGCGCATCACCGCCAACGCCTGGGCACATTACAAGCGCGGCGACTGGCGTGCGTCGCTCGGCCTGCGCCATGTGGGCGACCGTTACAGCGACAACGCGAACAGCTCGCGCCTGTCTTCGTACACCGTGGCAGATGCGGTGCTGGCCTGGAACCTGAACCGCTCCACCACGCTGAGTCTGGTAGGCCGCAACCTGACGGACAAGCTCTACGCCAGCGCCGCCTACAGCCGCAGCCAGTGGTTGCTGGGCACAGGCCGCAGCTGGGAGCTGACGGCGCATGTGCGCTTTTGAGGCCGGGGG
This sequence comes from Comamonas trifloxystrobinivorans, assembly GCF_043359985.1. NCBI lineage: Bacteria > Pseudomonadati > Pseudomonadota > Betaproteobacteria > Burkholderiales > Comamonadaceae > Comamonas > Comamonas trifloxystrobinivorans. The sequence continues at coordinate 62,572 of NZ_JBHZGV010000001.1, read as the reverse complement.
CTGAAACCATGCAGGTGAGAAACAGCTTTCGCAGTGTTGGCGTGCTGGGCGCGTTGGCCGCCGCCCTGTGCTTGGCCGCTTGCGGGCAGCGGGCCGACGAGGCCAACGCCAAGCCGCCCACGCAGGTGGCGGCCTTGGTGCCAGCGCAGCCACGCGCTGCGGTGGATGTGGATGTGTGCGGCCAGTCGCAGCGCTACCAGGCCGTGCCGCAGCGGGCGGTGACGCACGACGTCAACATCACCGAAATGTTTCTCTACCTGGGCCTGGGCGACAAGCTGGTGGGCTACTCCGGCATTCAGGCGCAAAAGGAGATCAGCCCGCAGGCCAAGCCCTGGCTGGAGAAAGTGCCCAACCTGTCGCCACAAGGCATGGGCTTGGAGGCAATTTTGGATGCCCGCGCCGATTTTGTTTTTGCCGGCTGGAGCTACGGCTTCCGCCCCGGTGGCGTGACGCCCGAGCTGCTGGCCAGCCACGGCGTGGCCTCGTATGTGATCAGCGAATCTTGCGTACATGTGCAAAAGCGCAGCCAGATTGCGCTGGGCGACATGCTGGTGGATCTGCGCAATATCGCCAAGATATTCGATGTGGAGCAGCAGGCCGCGCCCAAAATTGCACGCCTGCAAACAGGCATAGACAGCCTGGCGCAGCAGATGCAGGGCGAGCTTGAGCGCCCACGGGTATTTGTGTACGACAGCGGCGAAAAAATCCCCGTAACCGTGGGCCGCCTGGGCATGCCGCAAGCCATGCTGGAAGCGGCTGGTGCCAGCAATATTTTTGACGACCTGGAGCGCAACTGGCCGCGTGGCAATTGGGAAGATGTGATCACCCGCGATCCGGAGTGGATTGTGGTGATCGACTACGGCACGCCCAGTGCGCAAGGCAAGATCGATTTTCTGCTCTCGCGCCCCGAGCTGGCCGAGGTCAGCGCCATCCGCGAGCGGCGCTTTTTTGTGATGAGCTACGCCGAGGCCACGCCCGGCCCGCGCAATATCGAAACCGCGCAGCGCCTGGCAGCAGCCTTGCACCCGCAGCGGCAGATTCGCATCGACCCGGTGCAGTGGCCTGCGCCGCCTGCCAACAAGGCGGCAACGCCTGAAAGCCAGCCATGAGCTGCAACGCCAGCCGTTTTCACTGGCACAGCAACGAATGGCCTTTGCCGGCCTGGCTGGCGCTGTTGGCGGCCTTGTTGCTGCTGTGCGTGCTGGGCGCAATCACCTGGGGCTCGGCATCGATCAACGTGGGCATGGTGTGGGCGATTGTGAGCGAGCAAGTGGCTGCGCTGTTGGGGCTGCAAGCCGATGGTTCAGTGACAGGGCAGGGCGCTGCGCAGCGCCAGCATTACCAGATCGTCTGGATGATCCGCTTGCCACGCGTGCTGCTGGCGGCCTTGGTGGGCGCGGGTTTGGCAGTGGTGGGCGTGGTAATGCAGGCCATGGTGCGCAACCCGCTGGCCGATCCGTACATGCTGGGCGTATCGTCCGGCGCATCGGTGGGCGCGGTGTCGGTACTGGCCTATGGCAGCCTGGCGGTGGCGGGTTTATACGCGATCACCGCCGGTGCATTTTTGGGCGCGCTGGGCGCTACGGTGCTTGTGTATGCGCTGGCGCGGCAACAAGGGCAACTGCATGCCACGCGCTTGATTTTGAGCGGTGTGGCGGTCGGCTATTTGCTCATGGGCATCACCAGCCTGATCACCTTGACCGCCGGCCAGCGTGAGCTGGCCAACGCCTTGCTCACCTGGACTTTGGGCAGCCTGGCTGGCGCGCAGTGGCGTGCGCTGGGCATTCCAACCGTGGTGTTGCTGGCAGGCTTGTTGTGGCTGCTCCTGTGCGCCCGCGAGCTGAACGCCTTGTTGCTGGGCGACGAAGGCGCTGCCAACCTGGGCGTGGCGGTGCGGCAATTGCGCATGCAGTTGTTTGTGGTGGTGTCGGTGATGACGGGCACCATGGTGGCGGTGAGCGGCGTGATCGGCTTTGTCGGCCTGGTCATCCCGCACATCACCCGCATGCTGGTGGGCAGCGATCACCGCCGGGTCTTGCCCGTCAGCGCCTTGCTGGGCGCGTGTTTTCTGGTGCTGGTCGATGTGCTGGCGCGCACCTGGTTTGCGCCCATGGAGCTGCCGGTGGGCGTGATCACCGCGCTGATCGGCGGGCCGTTTTTCATCGGCATGCTGTGGCGCCGCACGGCCGATGCGCCGGGGAGGCAAGTGTGATGCTGCAAGCCCAGCAACTGTCGTGGAGCGCCGGCCATGGCGTCAAGGCCAGGCCGATTGTGCGCGGCGTATCGCTGCATGTGCAGGCGGGCGAAATGGTGGGCATTGTCGGGCCCAACGGTTGCGGCAAATCCAGCCTGCTGCGCTTGCTCTACCGCGCACTGCAGCCCGAGCCGGGTGGCCAGGTGCGTTTGCTGGGGCAAGACATCTGGCAACTCTCGGCCCGCGCTTTTGCGCAGCAAGTGGCCGTGGTGTCGCAGCAAGAGCGCACCGATTTCGATTGCACGGTGCAAGAGTTTGTGCAAATGGGCCGCTTACCCCACCAATCGCGCTGGCGGCGAGACAGCGCCCGCGACCGCGCTGTGGTGGCCGATGCGCTAGCCAGCGTACGCGCCAGCCACATGGCAGGGCAGTGCGTGGCCTCGCTCTCGGGCGGTGAGAAGCAGCGCGTAGTGTTGGCGCGTGCGCTGGCGCAGCAGCCGCAGCTGATTTTTCTGGACGAGCCCACCAACCACCTCGACATCCAGTTCCAGCTGGAGTTGATGGACTGGCTGCGCGGCTCGGGCTGCACCGTGGTGGTGGTGATCCACGATCTGAACTTGGCCGCGCAGTACTGCGACCGCCTGTACCTGATGCGCGCTGGCGAGGTAATTGCACAGGGCGCCCCGCAACAAGTGCTGACGGCCGAAGCCGTGCAAACGCTGTTCGACGTGCAAGCCGCGATTGATGCCGACCCGCATCACGGCAAACCCCGCGTGAGCTATTGGAGAGAGGCTTCCCATGAGCGCTAGCCGCCACGCCATTTTGCTGCTGGGCCGCGGCGGCCTGGGCTCGGCCGCCAAAAACGAACTGCAGGCGTTGCGCGAGCAATGCCAGCAGCAAGCCGGCGAAGTGCCGGTAGCGCTGGCCTTTGTGGACCGCGCCCAGCCCGCTTTGCCCGAGGCGCTGAATGCCTTGCTGACCGCACTGCCACAAGGCCTGGAGCGCATCACCATCCAGCCCGTGTTTGTGCCCGACGAACCCGCTCTGCGCCGCTGGCTCGAAAAACTGGCCATGCGCTGGCTGGAGCAGCAGCCGCCTGCTGCGCGCCCGCAGGTGGTATTTGCCGAACCCTTGGGCAGCGCGCCCGAGTTGGCCGAGCTGCTGCTGGCGCAAGTGCAAGCCGCTGCCGCTTTGCCTGGCGTGGCACAAACCCAGTTCAGCGAAGACTGGCAAACTGACCCGCTCGCCTGGAGCGAAGTTCCCGAGCACAGCCGCCATGTGCTCTGGTGCACCGGCCCCCGCTGCGCCGCCAAAGGCTCGGTCTCCCTGTGGCCGCTCTTACAAAAAGCCGTGCAAGCCGACCCGCAGCTGAAAAAAAGCACCGAGCTGCTGCAAACCAGCTGCCAATACCCCTGCAACCACGGCCCGCTGATGATCGTCTACCCCGACGGCGTTTGGTATGGAAGGCTCGATGCCGATAGCGTTGTTGGCGTTTTGCGCTCTCACCTGGATGGTGGCACTTTGGCGCGTGCGCATTGTGTGCATCGGTTGGGGCAGGGTGATCTGGGGGATTGAAAGTAAAAACAGAAAGACCTGTCGGTCCTTGCAGAACTGGCAGGTCTTGGTTGTTCGTGCTTTCAGATTCTGGCGGAAGGAGAGAGTAGTGAACGGGCGCAGCTCTCGCAGGCCGTTGGCTGTTTTGGATGTTTCCTCCACCCCTTCAGCCAGCGCCTGCGGACGCAGCAAACGCCGGCGATTTGGCTGCCGCAGGACAGCCAAACATCGTGCTCTGACTTGCGGCATCTGTCTGAGCGGAACGCCTTGGCGTGCAGCGAGTTATGCCGCACGCCGGTGTTTGCTGTGGCCGCAGGTTGCCCTGATTGCCCCGCTTCGCGGGGCGGTCAGGGACGCTGGATGCAGGGCACGTTTTTTCCCCCTAGCTTTTTGCCGTGCAGCAAAAAGCTAGGTCGCCTGCCGGGGCGAGTCCCGGCCAGCCGCCGCCAGGCAGGCAGCACAACGCCAGTTAGAACATCATGCCATCCATCTGCGCGACACGCAAAACGTCGCGAAGACTCAAGCGCTGGCCGCCACGTCCTCACCCACCGAGGGCGCGGGAAACAGCACGCCCGCCTCATCAGCGTGCCAAGCCGGATACTTGTCCATCACCAGCTCAAACAACGCCGAATCCGTCAAGCGCGTCAGCCAGGCCTGCAAATGTGGCCAGGGAGCTGCGGCCCAGGCGGCCTCGTCGATCCCCGCGAACTGGCGCACAAACGGGCGGATCGCCATATCGGCCAGACTCGGGTCGCGGCCAAACAAATAGCCGGTGGCAGCGAGCTGCTCGTTCAGGCCGCTCAGGAAAGCCTGCGCCGTGGCTTGCGCGGCGGCTGCATCAGCTTCGGGGTAGCGGCTGGGGTACTTGCAGCGGTCCAGCGCTTGTTTGAACTCGCCGTCGTTGCGGGCGATCAGGGCCAGCATCTCGTCCAAGCTGCCTGCGGTGGGTGCGAGCCAGCCGTCCGGATCGTTCTGGCGCAAAGCCCAGAGCATGATCTCCAGGCTTTGCTCGATGACCGTGCCATCGGCCAGCACCAGCACCGGCACCGTGCCTTTGGGCGATGCGTCCAGCAAGGCTTGCGGCTTGTCTTTGAGCACCACTTCGCGCAGCTGGCACTGCACGCCGGCCTGCGCCAAAGCCAGGCGCGCGCGCATGGCGTAAGGGCAGCGGCGGAACGAGTACAGCACCGGCAAACCTTGCAGCGCCACCAGCTGCTCGGCCGCTTTTTGCTGGCGCGATTGCTGCGAGCTGGCCTGGGTGTGGCCCAGGTGCGATTCGCCTCGGCTGGCGGCCAGATCCATCTGGCGCTGGCGTTCGGCCAAAGCGGCTTCTTGCTCGGGCGTGCGCGTGCCGTGGCAATACGGGCAGCTTACGCCGCGCACATAGTGCGGGTGCTGCAGCTCGGCTTCGCCCAGCGGCATGCGGCAGCTGCGGCACAGCTGGTGCGGGCCGCGCTGCAGGCCGTGGCCGACGGAGACGCGCTCGTCAAACACAAAGCACTCGCCCCACCACATGGATTCGGCCTGTGGAATCTCTTCCAGGTACTTGAGGATGCCGCCTTGTAGGTGGTAGACGTTGTCGAAGCCCTGCGTCTTCATGAACGCAGTGGACTTTTCGCAGCGGATGCCACCGGTGCAGAACATGGCGATCTTGTCTTTGCCGTGCAGCACGCCGCCGGGCTGCGACTGCTCGGCCACCCATTGCGGAAACTCGGTAAAGCTCTTGGTGTGCGGGTTGATGGCGCCGTCAAAGCTGCCAATGCCCACTTCGTAATCGTTGCGCGTGTCCACCAGCACCACATCGGGCTGGCTGATGAGCGCGTTCCAGTCCTCGGGCTTGACGTACTGGCCCGCATTGAGCGCCGGGTTCAGCTCGGGCACGCCGAGCGTGACGATCTCGCGCTTGAGGCGCACGCGCATGCGGTAGAACGGGTTGCTGGCCGCCAGCGCCTCTTTGTGCACCAGGTTGGCCAGGCGCGCATCACGCTTGAGCCAGTTCAGCACCGCGTGCACATCATCGGGCAGGCCGGCAATCGTGCCGTTGATGCCTTCATGGGCGAGCAGCAGCAGGCCTTTGACGTGGTGCGCATCGCACAAGTCTTGCAAGGGTTGCTGCCAGTCCGCAAATTCTGGCAAATCGATGAACTGGTAAAGCGCGGCGGTGAGGTATTGCTGTGGCATGGGGCCAAGATGATAGCGCCGCGCCCAAGCTCAAGTGCCCAACAAGGGCTAAAAGCCAAGCGGGCCAGCAACTATTTGCAGCCGCTTTGCGCTGGATCGAAAAGCACAAAAAAGCCCGGCAGGGCCGGGCTGATGCGCTGAGGGCGTTGCGCTTACTTGGGCGCGATGCCGGTGATGTCGTAGAAATTGATGGACTGCCCGCCTTCGAAGACGCGGGTGCCGGGGGTGATACCCGCCGGGCAGGCGCCCAGGTATTCGCCCTTGATGTTGCGGGTGGTTTTGACCACCGAGCCGTCGGGCATTTGCTGGTTGGTGACGGACAGCACGTGGAAGCTCTTTTCAAAATCGCCGGTGATGGTGCGGTCCGTCTGGATGCGTTGCTCCGTTTGGCCGACCTTGCAGTTGGCGCTGAAGAGCCAGCCGCTGTTGTTTTTGTCAGCCTTGGTGATGCATTGCTGCACGTCGCGGTGCGCTTGTTGGAGCTGGCGGGTTTTGTAGAAGGTGTCTTTGTCCATGCAGTCACGGAAGCTCACGGTCTCGCCGGTCTGGTCGGTCGAGCTGAGCTGCCACTGGCCGGATTTGGGGCGCGGCAGGTCTTCGGCGCTGGGCGTGCTGGCACAGGCCGACAGCAGCAATGCAGCGGCTGCGGCAGACAAGGGGGCAAAGTAGCGGCTGGAAATCATGGTGTTCTCTCCGGATGTTGTCGGTCGCGCAGGGCGCGCGGTGTGCGCACCCGGTGCTTTGATCCTAGGAGTGATGTTAGCGCCAATCTGTCTGACGGGCGCGGTCGCTGCTGTAGGAGAGGGGAGCGCGCTCTGCTTGCGGCTTGGCCCGAGCGGTGTGAATCGGGCCAAGCGCGAGCGTAAAAAGCAAGAAGCCCAGGCCGTGTGGGCCTGGGCTTGCGTGACGTGGTTCAGCTTGCTCGCCTGGCTGCGCAGGGTGCCTTTACAGGTATTTCACCAGCACCTGGCTCTTGCGGCTCCAGTTGTACTTGGCTTTGCGTTGCTCGGGCAGCCAGTCGGGGTCGACCGGTTGGAAGCCGCGCTTGATGAACCAGTGCATGGTGCGCGTGGTGAGCACAAAGATGCTCTTGAGGCCCAGTGCGCGGGCGCGTTGCTCGATGCGCTTGAGCAGCTTTTCGCCGTCGCCCGTGCCCTGGCTTTGGGGCGATACGGTGACCGCCGCCATTTCGGCGGTGCCGGCCTCGGGGTAGGGGTAGAGCGCGGCGCAGCCGAAGATCACGCCGTCGTGCTCGATGATGGTGTAGGCCGCAATGTCGCGCTCGATCTCGGTGCGGCTGCGCTTGACGAGGGTGCCGTCTTTCTCGAAAGGCTCGATCAGCTGCAGAATGCCGCCCACGTCGTCAGGCTTGGCTTCGCGCAGCTCTTCCAGGCGCTCGTCGATGATCATGGTGCCGATACCGTCGTGCACATACACCTCCAGCAGCAGCGCGCCGTCGGTGGCGAAGGGCAGAATGTGGCTGCGTTCCACGCCGTCTTTGCAGGCCTTGACGCAATGCTGCAGGTAGAAGCCGACATCGGTGGGAACGGTGGCTGGCGGCAGTGCGGCCAGCAGCTTTTGTGCGGCGTCCAGCGGCAGTTCGGTGTCGATCGGGTTGTCTTCGCCTTCGGGCTCCAACGGCTTGATGCGGATGCCGGGCACTTCGGTCAGGAACATCAGCTTGTCGGCTTTCAGTTCAATGGCCACGCGGGTGGCCACTTCTTCCATGCTCAGGTTGAAAGCCTCGCCGGTGGGCGAGAAGCCGAAGGGCGAAACCAGCACCATGGCGCCCATGTCGAGCGTGCGGTGGATGCCGCCCACGTCGACCTTGCGCACAAGGCCTGAATGCATGAAATCCACGCCGTCCACAATGCCGACAGGGCGGGCCGTGACAAAGTTGCCCGAGATCACACGCACCGTGGCACCAGCCATGGGCGTGTTGGGCAAGCCCTGGCTGAAGGCAGCTTCGATCTCAAAGCGCAGCTGGCCGGCGGCCTCTTGGGCGCAATCGAGCGCCACCGAATCAGTGATGCGGATGCCGTGCGAGTAGCGCGGCGCGTGGCCTTTGGCGGCCAGTTGTTCGTTGACCTGGGGGCGGAAGCCGTGCACCAGCACGATCTTCACACCCAGCGCCTGGATCAGTGCCAGGTCTTGCACAATCGATTGCAGCTTGCCTGCTGCAATTGCCTCACCCGTCAGGCCCACCACAAAGGTCTGGTTGCGGAACTTGTGGATATATGGTGCCACCGAGCGAAACCAGGGCACAAAGGTGAAGTTGAATACAGCGGACATGGGGGTGGATGGCAAATTCTTGATAGCGGGCAGCCTTGCCGGCATGCGGCTTGCCCAAGGCCGCTATTGTTATACAAACGCTGGGGCCGCGTGCAAAAAAACGCCGTCTTCCGGCACTGCCAACGGGGGTAAAACGTCGCAAAAACGCAGCAAAAAGGCGGCGCGGCGGCCGCGGCGGATTTCAGCCGGGCAAAGTGGTGCTTTGGCAATCAAGAACGGTACCGATGGCGGGCGTGCCTTATCTGCGCCGATGATGCGGGTTTGACCGATCACAACGAGCATCAGGAGACAAACCACCATGACCACCCTCAACCGCCGCCAATTGCTGGCCCTGGGCGCTGCCCCGTTGGCCAGCGCCTTGCCTGTGGGCGCAGCGCATGCGGCCGACTACCCCAGCCGCCAGGTCAAGTTCATCGTGCCTTTCCCGCCCGGCGGGCCGGTGGACACCACGGCGCGCGCCTTTGTGCCGCCGCTGGGCCAGCTGTGGGGGCAGAGCACGTTCATCGACAACCGCGCAGGCGGCGGTGGCATTGTGGGCGCCGAGACGGCCGCCAAGCAGGCGCCCGACGGCTATGGCCTGTTTGTGGGGGCCATCCACCACTCGGTCAACCCGGCGCTGCACCCCAAGCTGAGCTACAACATTCAAAAGGATTTTGTGCCGATCAGCTTTGCCGCGATGTTCCCGGTGTTCCTGGTGGTCAACCCCAGCGTGCCGGCCAAGAATGTGCAGGAGCTGATTGCTCTGGCCAAAAAGCCGGGCAGCAACCTGAGCTTTTCCTCGTCGGGCAACGGCGGCGGCACGCATTTGGCGGGCGAGCTGTTCAACATGCACGCCGGCACCCAGTTGCTGCACATTCCGTACAAGGGCAGTGCGCCGGCGATGACCGATGTGTTGGGCGGCCAGGTCGCCATGATGTTCAGCGACGCACCCACGGCCATTCCGCACATCAAAACCGGCAAGGTGCGCGTGCTGGGCGTGGCCAGCCCCAAACGCTCGGCCTTGCTGCCCGATGTGCCGACCATTGCCGAGCAAGGCCTGCCCGGTTATGAGGCCTATTCCTGGGCCGCGCTGTTTGCGCCGGCTGGCACGCCCAAAGAGGTGGTGGCCAAGATCAACACCGATTTCAACCAGGTGATGCGCGACCCGGATGTGAAACAACGCCTGTACGTGGCCGGTGCCGAGGCCAACCCTGGCACGCCCGAAGACTTGGCCAAGCTGCTGCAGGCCGAAATGGACAAATGGGCCAAGGTGGTGAAGGCCGCCAATATCAAGATCGATTGAGGGCTTGCCGCTTGGTCGCTGGGCGGCAAGGCGCGGCACGAAACGGCACAATGGCAGCCCTATGAGTTCTGTTGCTGTCGATGCCGCTTCCCCTTTCTTCCAGCCCGTGGCACTGGAAAAAGCCTACCGCTTGCTCAACCACGGCCCCACGGTGCTCGTCTCCGCAACGCATGCGGGCGAAAACAATGTCATGGCCGCAGCCTGGGCTTGCGCACTGGATTTCAGCCCACCCAAAGTGACCGTGGTGCTAGATAAAGCTACTCGCACCCGCGCACTGGTAGAGGGCAGCGGGCGCTTTGCCCTGCAATTGCCGACCGTGCCGCAAGCAGCGCTGACGGTGGAGCTGGGCACGGTAAGCGCTTTGCAAGAGCCAGCCAAACTGGCCCAATCGGGCGTACAACTGTTCACCGCTCCCGGCCATGATTTGCCCTTGGTGGCCGGTTGCGCCGCCTGGCTGGAATGCCGCCTGATCCCCGAGCCGCACAACCAGCAGGCCTACGATTTGTTCATTGGCGAAGTCACGGCCGCCTGGGCCGACAGCCGCGTTTTCCGCGACGGCCACTGGCTGTTCGAAAGCGCCCCCGCCGAGCTGCGTACCTTGCACTATGTGGCTGGCGGGCATTTTTATGCGATTGGTGAGGCCATCGACGTAGCAGCGCCCGGAAAGTAGCCGCTCGCCAAAGCATGCCAGAATCCCGCCAAAGACAACTGGAGCGGGAGTGGCGATGTTTTTAATCGTGCTGGCTGCGGTGGCGGCTTTTCTGGGATGGCTGTGGTGGCGCCGCAGGCGGCTGCAACAGCGCGTGCAATATGTGCTGGGCTACGCATTTGCCAGCGGCTACGGGCGGGCGGTGCAAGCGCAGTACCCGGCGGTGGCGGCGGCTGATCTGCAGTTGGCCGAGACGGCATTGCGCCAGTTCTTCTTGATGCACTTGCTCCAGCCCAAGGCGCAGCTGCACATGCCTTCGCGCCTGGCCGATGCGCTGTGGCACGCGTTCATTCTGGATACGCGGCGCTACCAGCAGTTCTGCGAAAAGGCTTTTGGCCAGGTTTTTCACCATATTCCAGCGCATGCCATGCCGCAGTCTGCCGCCGTGGGTGGCGCACGGCGGCTGCAATTGCAAGACACCTGGAACGCTGCCATGGCCACGCGGCGCTGGTTGCCTGCGGCGGTGCTGAGTGGCATCCCCTTGCTTTTCATGCTGGATGCACGGGCGCAGTTGGCCGATGGCCAGGTGTTCTCGGCTGCTGATCTTCGTTATTGGGTGGCGCAGTATGCGCAGCTGAATGCCAGCCAAGGCGATGGTGGCAGCAGTTCAAGCAATGCCAGCAACGATTCCATATCGGGCAGCAGCGGTAATTACTCCAACGATGGCTCGGCTTGCACCAGCACCAGTGTGGACAGCAGCGATTCGGGCAGTTGCGATAGCAGCTCCAGCAGCTGTGGCGGGGGATGCGGTGGCGGAGGAGGGGGCGGCGATTGACAGCAGCCGCCGTGGCGACGGAAACAACAAAGGGCTTGCCAGTGCGGCAAGCCCTTTTTTAGAGAGTTGGCTCAGGCCGCAGCCAGCTCGGGCGAGCGCGCAATGGCCAGTGCGGCGCGCAGCGTGTCCATATCGCGCACATGCTGGGCCAGCAGCAAAATCAGGCGGGCGTTGAGCGCGTGGCTGTCTTCTTCGCTCAGGCCTTGGTGCGCCTCGATCAGGGCTTGGTAGAAGTCGTCGCTGGCGGGCCAGGGGGTGTTGGTGTCAAACATGGGGTTCTCCTTGGGACTCAGACGGCGCAGCAGGCTGCTTCTTCGGTGGCTTGGCTGTAACCATGGGCGCGGGCCAGAGCTTGGCGCAGGTTCTCGGCATTGGCGTTGGCACTGCGCCAGCGGGCGCAAATGTGCTGATCGGGCCGGAGCAAATAGACGGTGCCGGGCTCGGCTGCCAGGCGTTGGGCGAGCAGGCCGTTGCTGTCGATCCAGTCGCTGCCAATGCTGGTAACGCGCAGATCAGGCAGCTCTTGCGCCAGTTGCAAGGCCCAGGCCGGTGCCGGGCCAAAGCACAGCAGGTTGAAATCAGGCCCCAGCTCGCGCAGCAGATAGCTGCTTTGGCCGGTGCGGGCGTTTTTCACCGGTGCATCGGGCATGACTGCGCCCACGGCCGCCGCGTTGCCAAAGCTGTGGGCTGGCGCATCGGCCTGGTGCAGCGGGCTGTGGTGCAGCACGGCTGGTACCGACAAGCGGCCGCTGTTAACCATGCGCCGGGCAAAACCGTGGTGGCCGGCCAGCTGCAGCACGGCTTTGCGGAACAGGTGGCTGATGGCGCTTTTGGGCGTGATGAAATCGGTGGCGCGGGTGGAGTTGAGGATGTTCTCGTCGGCTGCGTATTCGCGCTCGCTGCCGTAGGTGGCTATCAGACCTTCGGGCGCTTTGCCGCGCAGCACGGCGTCGAGCTTCCAGGCCAGGTTTTCGGTGTCTTGCACGCCGCTGTTGGCACCGCGTGCACCAAAGGGCGATACGCCGTGTGCGCTGTCGCCGGCAAACACCACATGGCCGTGCACAAACTGATCCATGCGCTGGCAGGCAAAGGTGTAGACGCTGGCCCAGACCAGCTCTACCTCAATGTCCGAGCCGAGCATGGCCTGGATGCGCGGCAGAATGCGCTCGGGGCGCTTTTCCTGCTCGGGGTCGGCATCCCAGCCCAGTTGGAAATCGATGCGCCAGACACCATCGGGCTGCATGTGCAGCAGCACGCTCTGGCCGGGGTGGAAGGGCGGGTTGAACCAGAACCAGCGCTCGCAAGGGAAGGGCGCGCTCAGGCGCACATCGGCAATCAGAAAGCGGTCTTTGAAGATCTGGCCCTTGCTCTCCAGCCCCAGCGCCTTGCGTACGGTGGAGCGCGAGCCATCGCAGGCCACCAGCCATTGCGCTTGCAGGCGGTAGTTGCCTTCGGGTGTGGAAAGCTCTACCTCGCTGTAGTCGCCATGGCGCTGCACGGCTTCTACCTTGTGCAGCCAGCGAATGTCGATCAGCGGCAGCTGCAGCGCACGCTCCAGCAAAAAGGCCTCGGCATAGTATTGCTGCAGGTTGACGAAGGCGGGCCGCTGGTGGCCGTCTTCAGGCAGCAGGTCGAACTGGTAGACCGGCTCGGTGCCAGCGCCTTCAAACACCTTGCCCACTTTCCAGGCCACGCCTTTTTGCACGGCACGTTCGCCCAGGCCCAGGCGGTCCCAAATCTCCAGCGTGCGCTTGGAAAAGCACAGCGCGCGCGAGCCGACGGAGAGGTGCTTGTCGTTGTCCACCACCACTACCGGCTGGCCGCGCTGGGCCAGGTCGATGGCCAGGCTCAAACCCGCCGGGCCGGCGCCGACGATGACGACCGGGTGGCGCGCCGGCGCGGGCGCATCCTGGTCGGGGCTGCGCAGGTACGGAAATTCCATGGCCTGCAGAGCGTCGCCATCGGCGCTCTGCAGCTGGTTCAGCAAGGTCTGGCGGGTGGTGGCATCGAGCATGGCTTGTCTCCTGGTTCAGTTTCTTTTTGTGGGGATCAGCCTTCCAGCGCTTGCCACATGGCCTGGTCGCGCTCGGCCGTCCAGATGCGTGGATCAGGGTACTGCGTGGCTTCGTCGTAGGCGCGGGTCACGTCGAACGGCATGCAGTGGTCAAAAATCACCCACTGGCCGTACTTGGGCTGCAGCTTGGCGTAGGCGTCTTTGTAGGCCTGCTTCAAATCCTTGCCCTGCTTGGCGCTGGCTTCAATGCTCTGGTACAGATCTTGGATGAAGCCGCGCGTGCCGGCCAGGCCAGCGGCCACTTGCTCGGGGGTTTTGAGTGCAGCGCCACGGCCGGGCACCAGGTTGGCCGGCTGCAGCGCGGCAATGGCGTCCAGCGTTTGGGGCCAGTCTTTGAAGTAGGCATCGCCCGCGTAAGGCGTGGCATCAAACTCCACCAGATCGCCGCTGAACAGCGTGCGCTCGCCAGGCAGCCAAACGACAGTGTCGCCCTTGGTGTGGCCGCGGCCGAGCTGCAAAATCTGCACTTCCAGCTTGCCCAGCCACAGCGTCATCTTGCCGGTGAAGGTGATGGTGGGCCAGGTCATGCCGGGCGGCACGCTCTCGACGTTTTGGAACAGACGCGGGAAGCGGCCAATCTCGCTGGCTTTGTCTTGCTCGCCGCGCTCGACGATCAGGTCATAGGTATCTTGGCTGGCAATGACGTGCTCGGCACCATAGGCCGAAGCGCCCAGCACACGCACCGCGTGGTAGTGGCTCAGCGTGACGTATTTGATGGGCTTGTCCGTCACCTCGCGGATGCGGCGAATCACGTCTTGTGCCATCACCGGCGTGGCCTGCGTGTCGATCACCATCACCGCATCGTCGCCAATGATGATGCCGGTGTTCGGGTCGCCCTCGGCGGTATAGGCCCAGGCATGCTTGGACAGCTGCTCGAAGGTGACCTGCTTGATCTCGGTATCGGCGTGGGAGGCGAAGGCTTTGGTGTTCATGGCGTGGATTCCTGGTTGGAAATTTGCTGATGGCAAATAAGTTTGGTTTAGTTGAATTTATTGTGGATCAAAAATTCGTTCTTGTGTAATTGATTTGCTAATGGTTAACACTGATGTGTGGCAGCACGATATCTGGGCGGGGGATTCTTCGCGCACAATCAGCCCATGTCTGAACCTGAAACTTCGGCGGGAGCCGCGCCCGCCAGCAGCCGCCAGCGCGGCATCCAGAGCGTGGAAGTGGGCGGCCAACTGCTGCAAGCCTTGGTGCGCGCCGGCACCAGCCAGCCGCTCAAAGACCTGGCCGCAGCTGCCGGCATGGCGCCGGCCAAGGCGCACCCGTATCTGGTGAGCTACGGCAAGCTGGGCCTGGTGGTGCAAGACGCTGCCGGCCTGTACGGCCTGGGCCCGCTGGCGCTGCAAATGGGCGCCATCGCCTTGCAGCAGGCCGACCCGGTGAAGGTGGCCAGCCAGGCGCTGCCCGAGATCGTGCAGCACTTTGGCTGCTCGGCCTCGGTAGCGGTCTGGAGCAGCCAAGGGCCGATCATCGTCCACAGCGTGCAAGGCCCGCAGCAGGTAAACGTGACCATGCGCCTGGGCATGCCGGCATCGCTGTTCGAAACCGCCACCGGCCAGGTTTTCTCGGCCTTGCTGCCTGCCGCCGAAGTGGAGCCGGTCGTGAAAAGCCAAGGCCTGCTGCGCCAGTGGCGCAGCAGCGCGCTGGAGCAAACTTTGCAAACCGTGCGCCAACAAGGCTTGGCTGAGGTGCGCAATGTGCTGATCGAAGGCGTCATGGCCCTGGGCGTACCGGTCTACAACGGCCTGGGCCAGCCGGTGGTTTGCATCGCCGTGATCGGCCCGCATGCCCGCTGGCAAGCCTACGCGGAGCGGGCGGATGCGCCGCTGGCACAGGCGTGGTTGAAGGAGAAGGCCGCGGCTTTGTCGGCGCAGTTGGGGTTTTATCCGCGGTGACGGCGGGCGAAGCGCGAAATCGCCAACCGTTCACTTTCGAAGGCAAGACACCGACCCAATCCTCCATCGCCTTGCAGCGGCTCTGAGGCGTGCCCCTCATTCCCCAAGGCGTTAGCGCGCCGCCTCCAGCGCGCCCAGCGGCGGGCGCGAGATAATACGCCGCTTATGTCTTTGCAGATCACGTTTCCCGAATCGCTCCCCGTCTCCAGCCGCCGTGAAGAAATCATGGAGGCCATGGATCGCCACCAGGTCATCATTGTTTGTGGTGAGACAGGTTCGGGCAAAACCACGCAACTGCCCAAGATTGCGCTGGCGCTGGGGCGCGGCAAGCTCAATGCCACGCCTAACGAGAAGGGTGAGGTGCGCGGCCACCTGATCGGCCACACCCAGCCGCGCCGAATTGCCGCCAGCAGCGTGGCCAAGCGCATTGCCGAAGAGTTGAACACGCCGCTCGGCGATGTGGTGGGCTACAAGGTGCGTTTTCAGGACCGGCTGTCCAAGGACGCCTCGGTCAAGCTGATGACCGATGGCATCTTGCTGGCCGAGACGCAGACCGATCCGCTCCTGAAGGCCTATGACACGCTGATCATCGACGAGGCGCACGAGCGCAGCCTGAACATCGATTTTCTGCTGGGCTATATCCGCCAGATTCTGCCCAAGCGCCCTGATTTGAAGGTGGTGGTCACCTCGGCCACCATCGACGCCGACCGCTTTGCCAAGCACTTTGAGAGCAAGGCCGGGCCGGCGCCCGTCATCATGGTGTCGGGCCGCACCTACCCGGTGGAAATGCGCTACCGGCCTTTTGAAGACGCCAAGGATTACGACCTGAACGACGCCATCGCCGATGGCGTGGACGAGCTGTGGGCCGGCGGTGCGGGTGGCGATATTCTGATTTTTCTGCCCGGTGAGCGCGAGATTCGCGAGGCGGCTGACCATGTGCGCAAGCACTTGCAGAACTCGCCCGTGCTGCGCAATGCCGAGGTGCTGCCGCTGTTCTCGCGCCTGTCGCAGGCCGAGCAAGACCGTATTTTTGAAGGCCACACCGGCCGCCGCATTGTGCTGGCGACCAACGTGGCCGAAACCTCGCTCACCGTGCCGGGCATCCGCTATGTGATCGATGCGGGCACGGCGCGGGTCAAGCGCTATTCATTCCGCAGCAAGGTGGAACAGTTGCTGGTAGAACCCATTAGCCAGGCGGCGGCCAACCAGCGTGCTGGCCGTTGCGGCCGGGTGGCCAACGGTATCTGCATCCGGCTGTACGACGAGGCCGATTTCAACGGCCGCGCCAAGTTCACCGATCCGGAGATCCTGCGCTCATCGCTGGCCGGCGTGATCTTGCGAATGAAGGCTTTG
Source organism: Comamonas trifloxystrobinivorans (assembly GCF_043359985.1). Lineage (NCBI taxonomy): Bacteria > Pseudomonadati > Pseudomonadota > Betaproteobacteria > Burkholderiales > Comamonadaceae > Comamonas > Comamonas trifloxystrobinivorans. The sequence goes on along the minus strand of NZ_JBHZGV010000001.1, from coordinate 46,257 downwards.
CGCCTGGGCGATGTGGTGCATTTCCCGTTTCTGGAAGCGCCTTCGGGCCGCGCCATTGCTGATGGCTACCAGCTCTTGCAAGAGCTGGGCGCGGTAGACGACCACGGCGAGCTGCTGCCCATGGGGCAAGAGCTGTCGCGCTTGCCGCTGGATCCGCGTGTGGCGCGCATGATTGTGGAGGCTCGCGAGCGCGGCGCGCTGTCGGAGGTGCTGGTGATCGCTTCGGCACTGAGCGTGCAAGACGTGCGCGACCGGCCTTTGGAAGCGCAACAGCAAGCCGACCAGCAGCACGCCAAGTTTGACGACGAGAAGAGCGAGTTCAGCGGCTATCTGCGCTTGTGGAAGTGGCTGAGCGATGCCCGTGGCGGCAAGGTAGTGGCCAAATCGCGCAAGGAAATGTCGGCGCAGGCCGCGCCCGTCAAGGGCTTGGCGAACTTGCGTAACGCGGCGTTCTTGCCGGTCGCGCAGCGCAGCTCGGGTGCTACGGCCGTCGTGGAGGCGCAAGCGCCGCTGGCTGCTTTTACGCCCCAAGATGCGGCCAGCAATACTGACGACGCCACGCACAAACTCAGCAACCGCCAGTGGGAGCAGTTGCTGCGGCAGAACTTCATCAACATCCGCCGCGTGCGCGAGTGGCGCGATATCCATTCGCAGCTGCTCACCGTTGTGAAAGAGCAGAAGTGGCCCATCAACCAAGACGCGGCGGGTTACGAGGCCGTGCATTTGTCCATGCTCTCGGGTTTGCTCGGCAATATCGGCTTTAAAACCGATGAGGGCGATGGCTACCTGGGCGCACGAGGCATCCGCTTCCACCCGCATCCGGGCGCGCATTTGTCCAAAAAACCGGGCCGCTGGATTGTGGCGGCCGAGCTGGTAGAGACCTCGCGTCTGTACGGCCGCGGCATTGCAGCCATTGAGCCGCAGTGGCTGGAGCAGGTGGGCGCGCACCTGCTGCGCAAGCAATTGCTTGATCCGCATTGGGAGAAAAAGCAGGGCGAAGTGGCGGCCTACGAACGCGCCACTTTGTACGGCCTGGTGGTGTACAGCCAGCGCCGCATCAGCTACGGCAAGATCGATCCGCAAGGCGCACGGGACATCTTTATCCGCCAGGCCTTGGTGGAAGGCGATTGGGAAACGCGTTTGCCCTTCCTGCACGCCAACCAAAAGCTGATCGCCAAAGTGGAGGAGCTGGAGCACAAGAGCCGCCGCCAGGACGTGCTGGTGGACGACGAGCTGATCTACGCTTTTTACGACCAGCAGATTCCGCAGGACGTGTGCACCGGCCGTGGGCTGGAGCGCTGGTACAAGAGCGCCAGCGCGGAAAACGCTGATCTGCTGCGCCTCTCGCGTGACGAGCTGATGCGCCATGAGGCCGCAGGCATCACCACGGCCGCTTTCCCCAAAACCATCAAGCTCGGCGGAGTGGATTGCACGGCCAGCTATTTGCACCAGCCCGGCGATCCGCGTGATGGCGTCACGGTAACAGTGCCGCTGTTTGTGCTCAACCAGGTGAGCGAAGAGCGCGCCGAATGGCTGGTGCCGGGCATGCTCAAAGACAAGATCCAGGCCTTGCTCAAAAGCCTGCCGCAGCGCCCGCGCAGCCGCTTTGTGCCGCTGGCCGAGAACGCGCAGCGCCTGGCCGATCTGCTGGGCGCGGGCGAGCGCTTTGGCGATGGCAGCTTGACCGAAGTGCTGCTCAAGCAAACGCGCGATGAGACTTCGCTCGACATCAAGCGGGCCGATTTCAAGCTCGACATGCTCAGCCCGCACCTGTTCATGAACTTCCGCATCACGGACGAGCACGGCCGCCAGCTGGGCCAGGGGCGCAACCTGGGCGCGCTCAAGGCGCAATGGGGCGCTAAGGCGCGTGGTGCTTTCCAGGCCTTGGCGGGCCTGAACCTGGCATCGGCAGAAAAGAGCCAGCCAGAAAACAAGCACCCAACCAGCACAGCAGCGCCGGCCGCCGGCCCGTCAGCAGCCAAGCAAGCCAATGCCAAATTGCCAGCAGCGGCCAAGCAGCCAGCGCATGCCGCCGAGCAGCTCTACACCGACTGGAGTTTTGCCGAACTGCCTGAGCTGATGGAAATCAAAAAAGGCCAGCAGACCTTGATTGGTTTCCCGGCACTGATCGACCACGGAACGGCCGTCGGCATCGAGGTGTTTGACGAGCCCGAAGTGGCCGCCGCACGCCACGCGCTGGGCCTGCGCCGCCTGTTTGCGCTGCAGATTCGCGATGCGCTCAAGTACCTGGAAAAAAACATTCCCGACCTGCAGAAAATGGCGGTCGGCTACATGCCGCTGGGCACGCAAGAAGAGCTGCGCGAGCAGATCATCAACGTGGCCATTGACCGCGCATTCTTGCAAGAGCCCTTGCCGATGAATGCCGAGCAGTTCAAACAACGCGTGCAAGAGGGCCGGGGCCGTTTGACCTTGATCGCCAACGAAGTGGCGCGCATGGCCGCTGGCGTCTTGCAAGAGTACATGGCCGCTGTGCGCAAGATCAAAGACACCAAGAATGCGCCTGATGCCACCAAAGACGCGGGCGAGCAGTTGCAAAAACTGGTGCCTAAGAACTTCATCGCCATCGCGCCGTGGACGCAGCTCGGCCACTACGCGCGCTACCTCAAAGCGATCACCGCGCGGCTCGACAAATACCGCGCCGACCCGGCCCGCGATGCCGCCAAACTCAAAGAGCTGCAGCCGCTGGAGCAGCGCTACTGGCGTCTGGTAGCAGAGCGCAAAGGCCAGGTGGATGCGCGCATGCAAGAGTACCGCTGGATGCTCGAAGAACTGCGCGTGAGCTTTTTCGCGCAAGAGCTGCGCACGCCTTACCCGGTAAGCAGCAAGCGCCTCGACAAGGTGTGGGCGCAGCTGCAGCAGTGATGGGGCAATGATGTTGCGGCGGTATCGGCGGCGCGTGTTTACAGCTTTTTGCCAACAAAAGCCCAGAGCACGCGGCCCAGCACCGGCAGCGGCGCCTTGCGTTTGAGCACATCGACGGTTTTGACGCCGGGGTTGTCGCTGCTGATCTCGAAACTGCCGTCGCCACGCTGGGTGACGCGCTTGACCAGCATGCGCTCGTTGCGCAGCAGCACATAAATGCCGTCTTCGGTGATGGCATCCACACCGCTGTCTACCAGCAGCAGATCGCCATCATGAAAGGTTGCTTGCATGCTATCGCCCCGCGCGTACAGGTAGCGCAGTGCCGACACGGAAGTAGGGCGCAGCAACTGTTCTGCCCAATCGCGCGACAGTGGCAGTGCGCTCGCCAACAGGCCGTCTGCCTTGGCTTCTTCTTGTTGGTCGCCGTCGTCGTTGGCATCTGTGGGCGCCAGGTTGGGCACCAGCACCATGTTGTGGCTCAGGCTGGCGTCGTCCTTGCGTTTGGACTCTCCCTCGCCCAGCGCCAACCAGTCAGACGACACCTTTAACGCCTTGGCAGCGCGGGCGTGGTTCTCGGCGCTGAAGGCGCGGCTGTCGCCGTCCACCACCTTTTTTACCGCCTGATAGGTCACGCCTACCTCTTCGGCCAGCACCGTCAATGTGAGCTTGCTGGCCTTCAAGGCCAGGGCAAGACGTTCTTTGTAATCAACCATGGTTGAAATCATCACGGATGTTGATCTAACTATGGTTGTTAGGAAGTCATAACCATGGTTGAATCGACGCATGTCTATACGCAAATCACAAGCAATCGAGATCCTTGGTGGCTCCGTCAGTGCTGCTGCATTGGCCATGGGCATCAGCTACCAAGCCGTGGACCAATGGCCAGAGCTGCTCAGCAACCGCCTGTGCGACCGGGTGCTGGCCGCCTGGGCGAGGCAGCATGTGAGAAAGTTGCCTGCCCCATTCCAGGAAATACGCGCGCGCGAGCGCTTTCTGGAAAGTCTGCGCCACTGAGCTTGCGCTGTGTACCCGGCCTGCTGGCCAGGCGTCATGCTAGGCACAGCTTTGATCTGCCTCAATACTGACTCTGGGCGGCTGGCTACCCAACTGCTAGCATCAAGTACCACTGATGCCTGCAATCCGCAGAAAAAGCAAAAACAAGGTAGCCAAGCAATGCAAATCACATTTCTGGGCGCGGCCCAGCAGGTCACCGGGTCTTGCTATCTGGTACAAGCCAATGGCTGCCGTTTCCTGATCGACTGCGGCATGGTGCAAGGCAGCCCCGAAGCCAAAGACCGCAATTACGCTCCCTTCGCCTTTGACCCGCGCGAGATCGATTTTGTGCTGCTGACCCACGCGCACATCGATCACAGCGGCCTGCTGCCGCGCCTGGCAGCACAAGGCTTTGCTGGGCCCATCTACACCACGCCCGCCACGGCAGATTTGCTCTCCGTATTGCTGCGCGACAGCGCCCATATCCAAGAGGTGGACTACATCCGCGCATTAAAGCGCGCCCCCAAAGGCGGGCACAAATCCGGGCATGCAGGCAAACAGGCTGGCCACCAGCAAGAGCACCGCCATGGCGCCAAATCGTACGAGCCCTGCCTGCGCGAACCGCTGTACACGGTGCCTGATGTGGTCCGCTGCCTGGCGCTCATCAGCAGCCACAAATATGACCATGAATTTGCGCCGCACCCTCAGGTGAAAGTGCGCTTTAGCGATGCGGGGCACATTCTGGGCTCGGCCATCGTTGAGATCTGGTTGACCGCGCCCGATGGCAGCGTCAGAAAACTCGTGACCAGTGGCGACTTGGGCCAACCCGGCCGCGTAATCTTGCGCGACCCCAGTCGTATCGCCAATGCCGATGTGCTGCTGATCGAATCCACCTACGGCGACCGCCTGCACAAAGACATGGACAGCACCTTGGACGAGATGGTTGATGTGGTCAGCAACACCTTACCGCGTGGCAATGTGGTGATACCGGCGTTTGCGGTAGGGCGAACGCAAGAGCTGCTGTACTACTTTTTGCAACTCGCCAGGCAGCAGCGCCTGAGCGGAGTGAACGTGTTTGTCGATTCGCCCATGGCCGTGGCCGCCACCGAAATCACCTTCCGCCACTTCGAGACTTTTGACGACGACGCACTGGCGCTGCTCTCGCAATCGCAAAAACAGCTGGCCTGGCCGCACATCCACTTCATCAGCGACGTGGAAGACTCGAAAAAACTCAACCAGATCGAATCGGGCGCTGTCATCATCTCGGCCAGCGGCATGTGCGACGCCGGCCGCGTGCTCCACCACCTTTACAACAACCTGGCTCGCAGCGAATGCGCGGTGGTGATTGCCGGCTTCCAGGCCGAAGGCACGCTGGGCCGCCGCCTGGTAGATGGCGAGAAACTTGTTCGCCTGCTGGGCGACGATGTGCGCGTGCGCGCCTCGGTCCACACGCTGGGTGGCTTCTCAGCCCATGCCGACCAAAAAGCCTTGCTGGATTGGGCAGGCAGCTTTGAGCAAGCTCCGGCGCGGACCTTCGTGGTGCATGGCGAGCCCCCTGCATCGCAAGCTCTGGCTGGCGAACTGCGCAAGCTGAGTGGCTGGCAGCGCAGCAAAGTGGTGGTGCCCGAAATCGGCGCGGTCTTCCCCTTATAGGTCTCTAGGTTCGCAGGTTTGTAGGCCGGTAAGCTTGTAGCGCCATAGCGCTTGGCAGCACCTCGCCACTTGCCTGGCCGCCCACCTTCTTGCCGCCTGCTGGACCGCCCGTTTTGCCGCTCTCGGCAGTGCGCGCAGCTATTGCGAAGTGCCACTGGTGCCACAATCGCCAGGTGACAAAACAGAACCTTCGCGCCCGCTGCGCGCAAGCGCTGTTCTGGTCGCGCCCCTTGTGCGCGGCCGAATGGGCTTTGCTGGACCACTACTTTGGCGCCCCGGCCGACCCGCGCTGGCGCCAAATGCGCATCTACCTGCGCCGCCTGGGCGACACGCGCCGCGCCTTGTCATTCAACGGCGGGTTCCTCTCTTTCCCACGCTACTGCTTTGCTGTCGCCGACCCGCGCCAGCCCTTGCGCCTGGAGCAGCCCTTGATTGCCGGCTGGCTCATGCACGAGGCTTTTCACCACTGGCAACGCCTGCAAGGCCGCCCCGTCACCCGCGACGCCATCCGCCTGCAATGGCGCTTTTGGCGCCACGGCGACAACCCCTATCTCTACAACGCCTGCGCATCACCCGAAGCCCTGCTGACGCAGTTCCAATCCGCCCAGGTAGAACAACAAGCCCAAATGTGGCAAGACGCCGTCATGGCCGATCTGGCTTACCGGCAAGCGGTGGCCGATGGCTTGGAGCGGGAGGATTTGGCTTGTGTGGCTTTGCCGTTGGGCGGGGTTTTGGGGTGGGTGCGGGGAGAGCGTTGCTTCAAGTGATGTCTGCGTTGATTTGCGTGAAGGCGAGATTGGGCTCTTGCCGTTCAATCAGTCGGGTGAAATATCTGAACACTGATAAGCAATGCGTCGTTTTGAGTGTTGTTCTAACGTATGTCCACTTCTTCAAAGAAAGGAGTGACTTCAGCTTGGTGTAAAACATCATCCAGGATCCTGGCCACTTCCTTGCGCCGCTTGGCGTCCATTCGGGATTCGATTGCTCCGACGCTCAGGGCCGCGTAGCAGCCTGGTGTCACTTCGAACGGTATGCCTACGGCATTCACCCGCTGGTCTATCAAGCCGATACCTGAGGAATATCGGGCTTTAAGCGTCTTTCGTACCATTTGCTCCAGCCGGTCTAAGGTGAAACCTTTGCGCAAGTATTCATCCGCATGGCGCTGGTAAAGCTCCTGGAGCTGTGTACGGGGCAAGGTTGCAAGCAGGGCTTGGCCAGCCGTGCCTTCCCCCATAAGACGAAAACTCCCGACCAGCGAAATGACGACTTGGACGGGAAATGTGCCTTTCTCCAGGTGCAGGCAATGGGCATAGTCGCCATTGCGAACGGTCAAAAAAACGGTGTCGCCAGTGATGCGCGCTATCGACTTCATCATGGGGCGGAATCGTTCAATGATCGGGGCTCGATTCATGGCGACCAAGCCCAATTGCATTGCTCTTATGCCAGGCCGGTACATGCCTGTCTCTTCAATGCGCTGCACGTACCCGGTTTCAGCCAGACAACCGAGAAGACGGGTGACGGTCGTTCTGTTGAGGCCTGAAGCGTCAACCAGCATTTGCACTCTTTTTCCATCTTCCTGTCCTGAGGCGACCAATTTCAACAATTGCATGGCTCTCGACACTGCCTGGACGGTTGGCGCAGAGGATTTGTTGGGCATAGACTTATTTCGAACTGGACGGCGTATCCACAGTGGTCCGTGTCAACCCTTGGTTGGATAGCAGTTTGCGAATATGCAGGAGCAGCTTTGCTTGCCGATCAGCAGGCATCCGATCGGAGATGGCCACAACACTGACGGCCGCATGGCCACCGTAGAAGAGTTCAAAGGCAACGCCTATGCCGCTGACGCCTGGGGTGATGATGTCTACCGTTTGGGCATGTCCATTGCGGCGTATTGCTTCGACGACCTTCCATAGATTATCGCCCGCCAGACCGTGTTCTGCATATTCGGTTTGATGGCGGTGTTGGAGGTCTTCGATTTCTTTATCTGGCAGCGTCGCCAGAATGGCCCGACCTCCTGTGCCTAATCCAAGCAGACGAAGTCCTCCGACATGTTGAGTCACTGTGCGGATGGGAAACGAACCTTGCTCCAGATGCAAGCATTGGGCGTAGTCCCCGTTTCGGACCACCAGAAAAACGGTGTCCTGGCTCTCGTGTGCGAGGGCTTTCATCATTGGAACGTACTCATCCAAAATGGGTGCGCGACTCATGGTGGAGAGTCCGATTTGCATCGATTCCATTCCGAGAAAATAGCGGCGTGTATTGGTGTCTCGCTCCACCAAATGTTCGGATTCCAAAGTGCTGAGCAGTCTGTAGACCGTCGTTCGATCCAATGTCGTTATGGCGACCAATTCAGGCAGGCTGATTCCATCGGTCTGATGACGAGCGATCAAGTCCAGCAGCTCCAGTGCACGATAGACGCTGCGCGCACCTTCCGTTTTCTTAGACTCTGTCTTCATAGGGAAGTCAAGTTAGCATAATTTGCGGGAAATATGAATCAGCGCTTGCGGTTCATGGCCTGCTGGTCGCAGACCAACTGAAACTGAGCTTCGATGCACTCGAAACGCGAAAGCTGCGTGCGAGATTCCCCCGCCAGAACAAGCCCCACCTGCATCAATCGTTATCGCAGCATCTGGTCAGCGCAGTAGACCAGCGTGCAGGTCCAGGCAGATGTGCCGAAATCTGTGGCATCGCTATCTCGCCACAAGCAACACGCGCACCACGCAGTGCGCATCCCATCGATTTCTGCGGAACCTCAAGAAACGTTGAGAGAAGCGGTCACAGCTTATGCGAACACGCTTTCAAGGACTGGGTAAACCCTGAGTTCATATCGCGCGCAAATTGACCAATTTTGTTTGATTGATGGTTGTCTCCTTCATAGCATGGGTCACATGCAACACGAAAATGAAGGAGCAAACATGCAAGACGACTCTCTGCTTATTGAGAACACCGGGCCGGTGCGCCGCATCTGGCTGAATAGAGGAAACGCAGCGAATGCGCAGACGCGGCGCATGCTGATAGAGCTGGATAAGGCCGTTGCAGATGCCTCAATGGATGATTCCGTGCGGGTCATTGTGTTGGCGGGAAAAGGCAGCCATTTTTCTTCTGGCCATGACTTGAAGGAGGCCCAGGCCAAGCGATCGGATTTCACCGCCCAGGAACGCTGGCGCTACGAGGAGTTTCACTACCTCGACTACTGTCTGAACATCTGGGACTGTCCCAAGCCGGTGGTGGCCCAGGTTCAAGGCGCTTGTGTGGCGGGGGGCTTCATGCTGGCCAACATGGCCGATCTGATCGTTGCTGCGGACGATGCCTGGTTCTGGGACTCCGTCATGTTTTCCATGGGGCTGGCGGCCACCGAGGTGCTGTTCCAGCCCTGGGTCATGGGCATGCGCCACGCCAAGGAGTTCCTCTTCATGGGTGAGCGGATTTCGGCCAGCGAGGCTTACCGCATCGGCATGGTCAACCGCGTAGTGGCACGCGAAGCGCTGGACGATACGACGATGGCTGTAGCCCAGCGAATTGCCGAGGCGCCGCCGTTTGCCATGCGGGCGCTGAAGAAGTCGCTCAACCGTACCTATGACATCCAGGGCTTTCGCAATGCCGTGCTGGCGCACTTCGATACGCATCAGGTGACCCATGCGTCGTCGGAGTTTGCCGAAATCCGCGATCGCGGCATGTCGAAGGTGATCGCGCACAACAAGACCAATCTGGAGAAGCACTGTGAATAAGCCGGAACTGTTGTTGCCCGCGCATGCGGCTGGCGCTACCGCCATGCAGCGATTACTCGATCCGCGCTCCATCGCCGTCATCGGCGCATCAGCCGACCCCAAGCGCCTAGGCGGCATCGCTATCGATCATCTGGTGGATTTCAACTACGGTGGCGCGGTCTATCCCGTCAACCCGAAGTACGAGGAGATGTACGGGCTGCGTTGCTACCCAGACATCGAGTCGCTGCCCCAGGTGCCCGATGTGGTTGTGCTCGCCATCGGCGTTGAGGCGGTGATGTCTACGCTGCAACGCTGCCATGCCAAGGGCGTACGCGCAGCCATTGTTTATGCGGCTGGCTACGCCGAGGCGGGCGAAGAGGGTGCGGCGCGCCAACGCGAGCTCGAAGCTTTCGCACAGGACAGCGGCATGGCCATCTGCGGGCCCAACTGCATGGGTCTGGCCAATATGAACACGCGTGCCATCACGGCCTTTGCCACGCTGCTCAAGGACTACCCGCCCCACGAAGAGGGCCACATCGCGCTGATTACCCAGAGCGGCAATATGAGCGCGGTGATTTATGCCGCCGGGTGCGAGCGCGGCGTGCGGTTCAACCAGTTCATCAACACGGGCAACGAAGCTTGTCTGGAGTTTTCGCAGTACCTGCACTACTTGGCGGACGATGCGCAGACGCATGCCGTCATCGGCTACGTGGAAGGCCTGCGCGACGGCGCCGGGTTCATAGCCGCCGCACAGCGTTTTCACGAGGCCGGCAAGCCGCTGATCCTGATCAAGTCTGGCGAGACGGAGCAGGGCTCCGCCGCCGCCATGTCGCACACGGCCTCGCTAGCTGGCAACCAGGCCATCAACCGCGCGGCTTTCCGCCAGCTTGGCGTCATGCAGGCACGCGATCCGGGGCATCTGGTGGACCTGGCTTATTTGGCGAGCTTTCGGGGCCGGCGCGGCGGGCGGCGTATTGCTGTGGCGTCCATCTCCGGCGCCATGGGCGGGTTGCTGACCGACATGCTGGTGACGCAAGGCCTGGAGGTGCCGACTCTGCCCGAAGCGCTGCAGCAGCATCTGCGCCGCACCGCGCCCGAGCTTGCCATGGTGGCCAATCCGATCGACCTGACTGCCAATCTTTACAACCGCGAGGGTATCGCGGCCAAGGTGTTTGATGCGCTGGCGCAGAACCGTGACGTGGACGCGGTGCTGGTCTATGGCACGGGCTACTTGCTCGACCGGATCGCGGACGAGCTGATCGAGGCCTCTCGCGCTTCCGGTCGTCTGTTCATCGCCATCGATACCGGCAAGGCCAGCTCACGCGAGCGCCTGCAAGCCGCGGGCGTGCCTGTATTTACGGATGCCGCCCGCGCGGTAAATGCCATGGCCGTATACCTGCCATGGTTCGAGGAATCGGGCTCCCGCGCCCACTGGGCCCGGCTGCGCGCCCAAGTGCCGACTCTTGAAAGCGCGCCGGCTATTCCGGGCCGCCTCGATGAGTACGAAGCCAAGCGCCTGCTTGCCGGTTACGGCGTACCCGTGTGCGAAGAGCGCCCAGCACAGACGCCTGAGGAGGCTGCGTGCCATGCGAGCGCAATGGGCTACCCGGTGGCGCTGAAAGTCCTCAGCCCGGACATCGCCCACAAAACTGAAGTGGGCGGAGTGCGCCTGCGTTTGTTGGATGAATCGTCTGTGCGCACAGCCAGCCAGGAAGTGCTCGACAACGCCCGGCGGCATGTGCCAGACGCGCAATTGCGTGGTGTGCTGGTGCAGCGCATGGCCAGTGGCGTGTGCGAGCTGATTGTTGGTGTCACGCGCGACCCGGTGTTCGGCTTGGCTATGACGGTTGGTGTGGGTGGGGTGTTCACGGAAATCTTCCGCGACGTGAGCCACCGGGTGCTGCCAGTCGACGAGCGCATTGCGCACGACATGCTGCGTGAACTACGCGGCTACCGCCTGCTGACGGGATACCGTGGCGCGCCAGCTGCTGATTTGGCCGCTGTGTGCCGCGCCATCGCCGCCGTTTCAAAGGCCGCGCTGGCCATGCCAGCAACGGTCACCGACATCGAGATCAACCCCCTGCTGGCGCAATCCCAGGGCGCCCTCGCCTTAGACGCGCTGATTCTTTCCAACCACCCATAACAGGGGCGGCAAAGACTGCCCTGAACGGAGACACCATGATCCCTGTGAATACCTACGTCCCCGACCCTCCGCGCACCGCTGTGGTGACCGGTGCGGCGGGCGGCATTGGCCGCGCCATTGCCATCAAGTTGCTGCAGGCCGGCCATCGTGTGGCGCTGGTGGACAGCAATGAAGAGGCGCTGTCCGAGGCAATGCATGGCCTTGACGCGGATCGCGCCATGCCGGTCTGCCTTGACCTTGCCGATCTTGCCAGCCCGGGAGCGCTCGACACCGCTGTTCGCAGCCGCTGGGAGCCTGCGTCCATTCTGGTCAACAACGCCGCGATATCGCCCAAGCACGATGGCAAGGCTGCCGGGCTGGAGCAGGTCACAGTTCAGGAATGGCAGCTCGTGATGGAGATAAATGTGGCCGTCCCCATGCGGCTGGCTGCACGCCTAGTGCCGTTCATGCGCGAGCAAGGGTGGGGCCGCATTGTCAACGTTTCGTCCCGCGCAGGGCGCTCGATCGCCAATGCTGCGGGCCCCGCCTACATGACTTCCAAGGCTGCGGTGTTGGGGCTGACTCGTTCCATTGCCTGCGACTACGCGCCCTATGGCGTGACCTGCAACTCCGTAGCACCTGGCTTCGTAGAAACGGCGTTGACGCGAGCGATTGCGCCCGAGCTGCGCGATGCCATTCAAGCCCGCACGCCCCTGGGGCGTGGCGGTGAGCCCCAGGAGGTTGGGGCTGTGATCGCATTTCTGGCGTCGCACGACGCGGGTTTCATCACCGGTGCATGCCTGGATGTGAACGGAGGAGCGTTCATGTGCTGAGGTGCAAGTTGGCTAATTCACATCTACACCATAAGGAGACAAACTATGATTCAACGTCGATATTTTCTGACGGCGGCAAGCCTGCTCGCGCTGCCCGCCGCCCGCGCAGCGCGCTTTCCGGAGCGGCCTATCAACCTCATCGTGCCCTTTCCGCCGGGCGGCGGGACGGATGTCCATTTGCGCAAGTTTGCGCAACTGTGCGAGAGGTCCCTCGGACAGCCCGTGATCGTCGAGAACCGGCCGGGGGCCTCTGGCTCGGTGGCGCTGACGGCGTTGGCGCGTAATGCCCGCTCCGACGGCTACACGATCTCGGTCCTCGTTCCGACCAGCCTGCGTCTGCCGCTGCTGCAGAAGATGCATTACGACCCGCTCAAGGACTTCAGCTACCTCAGCCGCCTGTCGGGCTACACCTATGTGGTGGCCGTGCGCAGTGACAGCCCGTGGAAGACCTGGAGCGAGTTGGTGGACTACGCGCGCGCCAATCCGGGCAGGCTCAGCGTCGGCAACGCCGGCCTGAACGCTTCGACCCATCTCGGAATGGTCAGCGTTGCAGCGCTGGAGAAGTTCACGGTGAACCACATCCCCTACAAAGGAGATGGTGACCAGATTCAAGACCTGCTAGGTGGGCAGGTGGATGTGGGCACGCCCAGCATGGGCATTGCCCCCCATGTGGAAAGCGGCCGCATCCGCCTGCTGGCAGTCTGGACGGCTAAGCGCGCCGCCCGTTTCCCGGACGTGCCGACCCTGCAAGAAGCTGGAACCAATATCGTGCTGGAGGTGCCCTGCGGGCTGGTCGGCCCGGCAGGCATGGACCCTGCCGTGGTGCAGTTTTTGGCGGAAGCGTTCCGCAAAACCTCGTCTGACCCAGACAACTTGGCCATGTTGAGTCGCCTTGACCAGCCCAATCTGTACCTGGGCTCCAAGGACTATGCGGCTTGGGCAGAGCGCACCTATCTTGAAGAAAAGGCATTGCTGCAACGTCTGGGAACGGCACCAGCCAAGGAGGCATCATGAACGCTGGAACAGCACAACGCATAGCGTTTGTTACCGGCGCTGCCCGAGGCATCGGCCTTGCTGCAGCCACCGGCCTGTCGCGCTCGGGTGCTCAGGTGCTGTTGTGTGATATCGACAGCGACGCTCTCCAAGCAGCGCATGCCACGCTTGGCCCGGCGGCCACAGGCATCTGGGCGGCCGACCTGGCAGCGGACGGTGCCGCAGAGCAGGCCATGCAGGCCTGTATCCAACGTTTTGGCCGAGCGCCGGACATCCTCGTCAACAACGCTGGCATCGCCCCGAAGTACAACGGCGTGGCACTCAACATTCTGGACATGACGCTGCCAGAGTGGCACCGCATCCTGAATGTCAATCTCACAGCGGTCATGCAACTGTGCCAGGCAGCCCTGGGGCCGATGAAGAAAACGGGCTGGGGGCGCATCGTCAATGTCTCGTCCTCGGGCGGACGTACGCGGTCTCTGGGGCCGGTGGGGCCCGCTTACATGGCGTCCAAAGCCGGTCTGCTGGGCTTGACGCGCCATATTGCTACCGAGCTCGGCCCGTATGGCATTACGGCCAACGCGGTAGCGCCGGGCCGCATCGCCACTGCACTGGGAGCCACTACGGGGGCTGCAGTGGCGGCGGACTACGCCAAGCGCGTTCCCGTGGGGCGCATCGGCGAGGCCGATGAAGTAGCCGCAGCGATCGAATTCCTAGCCAGTGAACGCGCCAGCTTCATTAACGGCGCCGTCATCGATGTCAACGGCGGCATGTTCATGCTCTGAGCCCCTCCAACAACCTCTTTTTTTATTGATATCACCATGATTTATTCTGAAGAACACCTTCGCCTGATGGAGTCCATAGAGCGCTTCGTCGCCACCGAAATCGATCCGTATTCCGACGAGTGGGAGGAGGCAGGCATTTTCCCGGCCCACGAGTTGTTCAAGAAGCTGGGGAATGCAGGCTTTCTTGGCATCAACAAACCCGTCGAATGGGGCGGCTCGGGTCTGGATTTCTCGTACAGCGTGGCCGCTGCAGAAGCTCTGGGTTGTGTGCGCTCGCAGGGCACCAGCATGGGGATCATCGTGCAGACGGATATGGCCACACCCGCTCTCGCGCGCCACGGCAGCGACGCGTTGCGCAACGCTTACCTGAAGCCGGCCATCGCCGGAGACGTGGTCGTCAGCTTGGGTGTATCGGAGGCCGGTGCGGGATCGGACGTGGCATCGGTCAAGACGCGCGCTCGCAAGGATGGGGGCGACTACGTCATCGATGGCTCCAAAATGTGGATCACCAACGCCACGCAGGCGGACTGGATCTGTCTGCTGGCCAATACTTCCGACGGTCCGGCGCACCGCAACAAGTCGCTGATCATCGTGCCGCTACGCGAAAACGGCCGCCTGCGCTCCGGCATAGAGATGAACAAGATCCGCAAGCTTGGCAATTGGGCATCGGACACGGCGCAGATTTTTTTCGACAACGTACGCGTGCCGCAAGCCAACCGCATTGGCGAGGAGGGCATGGGCTTTGTCTACCAGATGGAGCAGTTCCAGGAGGAGCGCCTCGCCGCCGCTGCTCGCCGGCTGGGTTGTGAGCGGCTGATTGTGCAGGTGGCCGACTACCTGCGTCAGCGCATCGCCTTTGGCCAGCCGCTGCTGGACAACCAGTACATCCAATTCAAGCTGGCCGAGCTGCAGACCGAAATAGAGGCACTGCGCGGGTTGGTCTACATGGCCGCTCACCGCTACATGAGCGGCCAGGAGGTCACGCAGCTGGCTTCCATGGCCAAGCTCAAGGCAGGGCGGTTGGCACGCGAGGTCGCGGACTGGTGCGTTCAGTTCTACGGCGGCATGGGCTACACCTGGGACAACCCAGCCGCACGCGCCTACCGCGACTCGCGCCTGGGCTCCATCGGAGGCGGGGCCGACGAAGTCATGCTGTCCATCATTGCAAAGAAGATGGGGCTGGTAGCTGCGGGAAGTCGGAAAAGCTAATCAACAGGGAGCAGCTTGCAACTGTCAAATTGCCAGCAGCTCCTGTGAAGTGGTGGATGCGCCATAGCAGCCTATCGATGGCAAGGCCAGCCAGCTCCACCGCTGCGCCTACTTCGTCGCCTGCTGGATCAGTGCCTTGGCTTGGGCATCGGTGTCGGGGCCGGTCAGTTTGTTGGCGGCTTCTTTGGAGATGGTGGCGCCGGCTGCCATCAGGGCTTTGGCGGCGTCGTAGTTGCGCAAGATGAAAGCCATGCTCAGCGGCGTATAGCCTTGGGTGGTGCGGGCGGCCTTGTCGCCGCCAACGTCCAACAAAGCCTTGATGACCCGGGCCGGGCATTGCTGGGCGGCGGTGATCATGGGGCTGGCGTCGGGGTTGGCGGGGTTTACGGTGGCGCCGCCGCGTGCCAGCACCTGGATCATGGCAACAATGTCTTCCACCGGCACGCGGCCACCGGCGCAGGCCATGGCGGCCAGCTTGATGGGTGATTGTGGCAGGCTGGTCTTTTCGTTGGGGTTCACGCCTACGGCCAGCATGGCGCGCAGGTCGTCGACCCGGCCGTTCATGATGACGCCAGCCAGGTTGCCAGCCACGGGGTAGATGTCGTTTTCTTTGATGTATTCCTCAGCCTCGGCTTTGGACATGGGGGCGGTTTGCGGATTGGCTTGTGCTTGTGCACCTGCGGCCATTGCGCCGACAAGCAAGCTGCCCACCAGGGTGCGGAGCAGGGCGTGACCGAGGGCTTGTGGCAAGGAGGTGGCTTTGTGTGGTGGCTTCATGGTGCTCACTTTTTGGTGTTGGAGTTGGCAGGCAGTTTGTTGTCGATAGCGCGCTCCAGCGTGCGCTTCATCGCAGGGTCGGTGGGCGCTTCAAAGAACAGCCGATCTGCTTCTTTTTTGCTGATGCGTGCGCCTTGCGCAATCAGGGCGTCAGCGCTGGCCAGTTGGTTGGTGATCAGCACATAACTCAGCGCCGAGAAGCCTTGCGCATTGCGGTGGTTGGGGGCCGCGCCCATTTGCATGAGCGCTGTCAGCACGGCAGCCGGGCAACTGCGCGCGGCCTGAATCAGCGGTGTGTTGCCGGCATCATCGGTTTCGTTGATGTTGACGCCCGCTTGCACCAACAGCTTGGCCACTTCCACCACCTTGCCGGGATCACGCTGCCCGGATGGGTCGCGCATGCAGCCTGTCGCTGCGGCCAGTGTCAGCACGCCCAGGCCAATTTGGCCTTTGGGCACCGGGTTGACGCCTGCCGCCAGCAGTGCCTGTACCTGCTGCGGATTAGCACTGGACGCCGCCGACTCCAGCGATGTGCGGTTGATGGGAATGTGCTGCTCGTTGAGCCACTGCCTGGCAGCGGCTTCGCGTGCCGGGTCCAGCGGTGCAGCGGCAGGCGCGCTGAGGCGCCCCCGGCTGTCGCGCCGGCGTTGATAGTCTTTCAGCTCTGCGCCCAGGCTGCCGAAGGTGGCGGTGTCGCCGTCGGCCAGCACAATCGCTTTGTCAATGATGGGGTCGCGGGCGTTGACGTCGCGCAGGGTTTGCAGTGCTTGCTTGCGCACTGGTTGGCTTTGGCTGCTGTTGCGGGCCAGCTCCAGCAGCGGGTTTTGGGAGACGACAGGCAGGTGGATTTCTACCAGCTGCATATCGCCTTGCCCTTGGATTTTCCCCAGCTGAGATAGCGCTGCCATAACTTCCATGCGATCCGCATCGCTGCGTGCCGATTGCAGAGCTTGCACCAGATCGACGATGGTGCTGCGCACACTGGGTTCGCCGTTGGCATTGGTCTTGGCGGCTGCTTGTGCAGTTTGAAACAGTGCCTCGATTTGCGGTGATGCGTGGGCTGGCGCAGCGCAGTAAAGGCCCAAGCCCAGGCTGAGTGCAGCGGCGATGGAGCGCCAAGCAGTGAGGGATAGGGGTTGTGGCTCTCCAGATTTTTGGGGCATGAATTTATTTCTATTGATTTAAATTTTTAAAAAGTGTTTGGCTATTGTGTCATGTATTTTGAGAATCAATTGAATCCGTGGACCAGGCATATCGATACCTTAGGGCATGCGTCGCAAAGCACTTTCAGTGCCTGAATCCAAGGCATTCCTCAGCGGCAGAGCCGGAGCGAGCGCCCCGCGTCCCGCGCGTGACCGCCGCTGGCGTAGTCGCCTTGTCATACTGACCAGCGAACCGTGTTCCATTTGATCAGTGCTCGCCATGACTCCCAGCCCCATCTCTGTTTTGCCCCAGCAACCTCCAGCGCCCACGCCGTTCTGGCCGGGGCGGGTGCCGACGCGGCTGACGGTGCCGCAGACACCGGTGTGGGACAACCTGGTGGTCAATGCGCGGCGCTTTCCGGAGCATGCGGCGTTGGTGTTTTTTGAGCAGGTCATCACCTACCAGCAGATGCTGCAGATGACCGAGCGCCTGGCGGCGCATTTGCATGCGCAGGGCGTGCGCAAGGGCGACCGCGTGATTTTGCTGATGCAGAACTGCCCGCAGCTGGTGCTGGCGCATTTCGCCATCTTGCGGGCCAATGCGGTGGTGGTGCCGGTCAACCCCATGAACACCGCGCAAGAGCTGGAGCACTACATCAGCGATGCCGATGCGCGTGTGGCCATCACTACCGCCGATTTGGCCGCAGGGCTTGCGCAGGCCAGCAGCCAACTGCCTGCCGATGAGCAATTGCGCCATTTGCTGATTACTCGCTTTGCCGACGCCATGCCGGCCAATGTGGCGCAGCAGCCTGATTTTCCGCAGGCCTGGGCAAGCTGGTTGTTGGCAGAGCACGCGCAGCCCGATGCTGGCTTGCTGCCTTACGCCACGGTCGCCAGTTGGCAGCAAGCGCTGCAATGCCAAGAGCCAGCACCGGCGGCCGAAGCGGGCGCGCAAGACATGGCGATCTTGCCGTATACCAGCGGCACCACGGGCAAGCCCAAGGGCTGCATCCATGCGCACAGCCATATTCAGCATGCAGCCATGGCGGGCATTTTATGGGGGCGGCAGAACAGCGAATCGGTGAATCTGGTGGTGGCGCCCATGTTCCACATCACCGGCATGGTGTCGATCATGCATGTGCTGATTTGCGCCGCGGCCACCTTGGTGATCATGCCGCGCTGGGACCGCGCTTTGGCGGGCAGCCTGATGACGCGCTGGCGTGTTACGCACTGGGCGAACATCCCGACCATGGTGGTCGACCTGCTGGCCAGCCCGGCTTTGGAGCAGGTGGACAAGCGCAACCTGGTGTACATCGGCGGTGGTGGCGCGGCCATGCCGCAAGCGGTGGCGCAGCGCGTCAAAGAAGTGTGGGGCCTGGATTACATCGAAGGCTACGGCATGACCGAGACCTGCGGCGCATCGCACGCCAACCCGTACGAACACCCCAAGCAACAGTGTTTGGGTGTGCCGCATATTGGCATGCAGTCGCTGGTGATAGACCCTGACAGTTTGCAAGAGCTGCCCGCTGGCGAGACGGGCGAGATTGTGGTGCGCGGCCCGCAGGTTTTGCTGGGCTACTGGAAGCAGGCGGCCGCCACCGAGACGAGTTTTGTGCAGGTGAACGGTGAGCGTTTTTTCCGCACCGGCGATTTGGGTTACCGCGATGCGGATGGCTACTTCTTCCTGACCGATCGCCTCAAACGCATGATCAACGCCAGCGGCTACAAGGTCTGGCCGGCCGAGGTGGAAAGCCTGATGTACCGCCACCCAGCCATCCAAGAGGCCTGTGTGATTGCCGCCAAAGACCCGTACCGAGGCGAAACCGTGAAAGCCGTGGTGGTGCTGCGGCCCGCGCACCAAGGCCAGGTGACAGAGCAAGACATCATCACCTGGTGCCACGAACACATGGCCGTCTACAAAGCCCCGCGCATCGTGCAATTGGTAGACCAACTGCCCAAGAGCGGCAGCGGCAAGGTGATGTGGCGCTTGCTGCAGGAGAAAGAGCAGTAATTGCTGCAGCGCCGGCGATAGCTGTAACGCGCAGCCTGCTCAGGGCAGGTTTTCGCGGAAGATGATCTGGCTGCGCACGATGTCGACAGCGGTCATCAGGTCGCGGTGGTCGCGCAAATTGCAGATGATGCGGATGCAACTCATGATGATGCCCAGATGGCTCTGGGTGATGACCGCATCCATGGTGCCATTGATCAGCAGCGCACGCGTGTCTGGCGTCAGGCCATGGCCGATGAACACTACTTTCTGCTCCAGTCGTGCCTCTTGCAAAGCGCGGCCTACGCCATCGGATGAGCCGCCGATGTTGTAGATGCCACCTATGCGCGGATAGCGCTCCAGCAGCTCTTTGGTTTGGTGGTAGTTGCGCGCTGAGTCGTCATAGCTCTCACGCACTCCCACCATTTCCACTTCAGGAAACTGCTCGGCGTGCAGTTGCAAAAAACCGCGCTCGCGCTCTTCGTGCGCCAGGTAGTTGAGCGATCCCGCAATCAAGGCAATCTGGGTGCCGGCTTTGGTCCCCATGAAGCGCGCCAGCAGGTAAGCGGCGGTGCGACCGGCAGACCGGTTGTCCAAACCTACATAAGCAAGCCGTGCGCAATTGGCCAGGTCTGATATGACGGTGAGTACCGGAATGCCGCGTGCCGCCAGTTCGTTGACTGCTTCGCGCACCGCCGGGTGCTCCAGTGCCATGAAGGCGATGGCATCGACGCGCTTGCCCAAGCGCAACAAGGTTCTGGCGAGTGCTTCGGGGTTGAAGCTTTCCACGTAGTGCACTTCGCACTTTACGTTGAATGGTGCTTGATGGCTTTCTGAAAAACCGATGGTATCGGCCAGCATGCGCAAGTACGGGTTGTTTCCCTGCGGCAATACAAAGGCCAGGCGCCAAGGCGCTGCAGCCGTTGCATCAGGCAAGGCGTTGTCCGGCAGGTAGTGCAAAGCCTGGGCGGCCTTGAGTACTTTTTGTACGGTGACCGTTCGCACGCCCGGGCGTTGGTTCAGTACCCGGTCGGCCGTGGCGGTGGAGACGCCAGCCAGGCTGGCCACGTCCTTGATGGTGATGCGGCCGCTTGCGGACGGCGTTGATGGAGGCATAAAGACATCAAAAACAATCAAATGATGGGTTTGACTATAGCAATATAACTCTCTATCGTCACGGATACAGATGTAAGTAAAACATCAAATTCCATCAAAAAAGGAGACAGTATGCAGCACATCACGCGTCGTTTTGCCCTCAAGGGCCTGGCCGCCACCGGACTGGCAGGCGGCCTTCCTCTGATTGCCCGGGCGGCCGAGTTCTCGCTCAAGTACGGCAATAACTTGCCCATGAGCCACCCGTTGAATGTGCGTGCGCAAGAGGCGGCAGACCGCATCTTGAAGGACAGCAATGGCCGGGTGGAAATCAAGATCTACCCCAACAACCAATTGGGCGGTGACACCGACATGCTGGCGCAGGTGCGCGCCGGCGGGCTGGATTTCTTCACCCCTTCTGCTTTGGTGATTGCTACCCTGGTGCCGGTAGCGGCCATCAACGCCGTGGGCTTTGCCTTCAAGGATTACGAGCAGGTGTGGGGCGCCATGGATGGCAAGCTTGGCGCTTTGGTACGCGCGGAGATCGCCAAGCGCAAGCTGTACGCGTTTGACAAGATGTGGGACAACGGCTTCCGCCAGACCACCAGCAGCAAGGTGGCGATCCAAAGCGCCAAGGACATGGACGGGTTGAAGATTCGGGTGCCTGTCAGCCCCATGCCGATCTCGATGTTCAAAGGCTTGGGCGCTGCTCCTGCCAGCCTGCAGTTCTCCGAGGTCTACTCCTCGCTGCAAACCAAGATTGTGGATGCGCAAGAGAACCCGCTGCCGATTATCGAAGTGGCTAAGCTGTACGAGGTGCAGAAGTTCTGCTCGCTGACCAACCATATCTGGGATGGCTATTGGTTCATCGCCAGCGGTCGCACCTGGGGTGGCTTGCCGGCAGATCTGCAAAAGGTGGTGAGCAATGCCATCAACGATGCAGGCCTGGCGCAGCGTGCAGACATCAGCAAACTCAATGCCTCGGTGCAAGCCGGTTTGGCAGCCAAGGGCTTGCAATTCAACCAGCCCAATGCGGATACCTTCCGCGCTGCCTTGCGCGATTCGGGTTTTTACAAGGAATGGCAAGGCCGCTTCGGCACGGAGGCTTGGGCCTTGCTGGAGCAAGCGGTAGGCAAGCTTGCCTGACGTCGTTCCGCCGCCGGTCTTTCCCTTGACTGCTCCAGCAGGTTGGGGCGAAGCGTGGCGGTGTCAGCCTTTCTCTTGTTGCACTTGCTGAGCACGAGCAATGCTTGCCCGGCTCGGGAGATGCATTGTTTCTTCTCTTGATGGATGCCCATGTCAATTTCTGCATCTACTGATCTGGCGGATGTCGGCCGGTCCCCGCCTGCCAATTTTCTGAGCCCATGGGCGCGCCGCGTGGACCACTGCCTGGGCCTGGTGCTCGAATTTGTGGCCGCAGCCTTGGTGGTGGCCGAGATCCTGGTACTGTTTGCCGGCGTGGTGGCCCGCTATGTGTTCCATGCTCCGCTGGTGTGGTCGGACGAGCTGGCTTCTTTGCTGTTTCTGTGGTTGTCGATGCTGGGCGCGGCGGTGGCATTGCGCCGTGGCGAGCATATGCGGATGACAGCGTTCATCAACAATGTGCGACGCGACAGGCGGGCGGCGTTGGAGGCGTTTGCGCTGGCCGCTTCGCTGGCATTTTTGGCTTTGGTGCTGTGGCCTGCCATCGAGTACGCGCAGGAAGAGGTGTTCATCACCACCCCGGCTATGGAGTTGAGCAACGCCTGGCGTGCTTCGGCTTTGCCGGTGGGCATGGGCTTGATGGCTGGTATTGCCGTGTTGCGCCTGCTCATGCAAAGCAGCTGGCGCATGGTGCTGACGGCACTGGTAACAGTAGCGGTGCTGATGCTGGCGTTCTGGTTGGCGCAGCCCTTGTTCAAGACCTTGGGCAAGCTCAATCTCATCATCTTTTTTGTACTGGTGGTGGCGGCCACGGTGTTTGCCGGTGTGCCGATTGCCTTCTCTTTTGCCTTGGCTACCTTCGGCTACCTGGCCTTGACCACGAATACACCGATGCTGGTGATGGTGGGGCGCCTGGACGAGGGCATGTCGCACCTGATCATGCTGGCGGTGCCGCTGTTCATTTTTCTGGGCGCGCTGATCGAGATGACTGGCATGGCCAAAGCGATGATCCAGTTTCTGGCCAGTTTGCTGGGCCATGTGCGCGGCGGTCTGTCTTATGTGCTGATCGGGGCGATGTACCTGGTCTCGGGCATCTCCGGCTCCAAGATTGCGGACATGGCGGCGATTGCGCCCGTGCTTTTCCCCGAGATGAAAAAGCGCGGAGCCAAGGAAGGTGATCTGGTGGCGCTGCTGGCGGCCACCGGGGCGCAGACCGAAACGATTCCGCCGTCTATCGTGCTGATCACGATTGGCTCGGTCACTGGCGTATCGATCGCAGCCTTGTTCACCGGTGGCATGTTGCCGGCTGTGGTGTTGGGGCTGGCTTTGGGCGTGGTGGTGTGGTGGCGTTACCGCAAGGAAGACCTGAGCCAGGTGCAGCGCTTTACGCGTGCCCAGATTGGCCGTTTCTTTGTTGTGGCCTTGCCAGCTTTGGCGCTGCCTTTTGTGATTCGTGCTGCCGTCGTCGAAGGGGTGGCAACGGCTACCGAGGTATCGACGATTGGCGTGGTGTATTCGGTAGTGGTGGGATTGCTGGTGTACCGCCAGTTTGACTGGCGCCGGCTCAAGCCGATGCTGGTCGAGACTGCCTCGTTGTCGGGGGCCATCATGCTGATTGTGGGCTGTGCCACTGCCATGGCCTGGGGGCTGACGCAGTCGGGCTTTTCGGCCGATCTGGCCCAAGCCATGACCCGCATTCCCGGCGGCACCTACGGCTTTTTGGCGGTGTCGATTGTCTGCTTCATCGTGCTGGGCAGCGTGCTGGAAGGAATTCCTGCGATTGTGCTGTTTGGCCCCTTGCTGTTCCCAATTGCGCAGCAGGTGGGCGTGCACGAAGTGCACTACGCCATGGTGGTGATTTTTGCCATGGGGATCGGGCTGTTTGCGCCGCCTTTCGGCGTGGGTTACTACGGCGCTTGCGCTATCAGCCGCATCAACCCCAATGAAGGTATCCGGCCTATCGGTGGCTACATGCTGGCCTTGTTCATCGGCTTGCTGGTGGTAGCCGCCATTCCGTGGATCTCGACTGGTTTTCTGTGATTGGTTTTTCGGGGATTTTTACCCCGCCTTTGGTGCGCGCTGCGCAGCCTCTCTAACAACGAAAGATATGCAATGAGTCGCTTTTTGGGTGAAATTCGCCAGCTGGGCTATGTGGTCAAGGATATTGAAGCTGCGATGGACTATTGGAGCCAAACTTTGGGCGTGGGTCCCTGGTTCTATAACCCTCGGGTGCCGATCGAAAACTATGTTTACGACGGGCAGTCTTACCAGCCTCACAACTCGGTGGCGCTGGCCAACTCGGGCTATGTGCAGGTGGAGCTGATCCAGGTGCGTAACGACGTGCCATCGATGTACCGCGATTTCTTGCAAGCAGGGCGAACGGGCTTGCAGCATGTGGCGTACTGGACCACCAACTATGACCAGGATTTGGAGCGCCTGCTGGCCCAGGGCTTCCAACCCAAAATGGGCGGCGAAGTGGGAACGAACGGACGCTTCATCTACTTCGATACTGAGTACCACCCTGGCACGGTGATCGAGCTGTCCGAGGTGATGGGTCCCAAGGGCCGCATGTTTGACCTGATTCGCGAGGCATCGCAAGGCTGGGACGGAAGTGATCCCGTGCGGCCTTTTCCCGATCTGAGCAAGCTGTGAAAGAGGTCGCGGTGAACGATTCCCAATTTACAGCCCGCTATCTGATTGAAACCCCGCTCGCTCCCGAGTCCGTTGCCGAGGTGATGGCTGGCGAGCAATCCTGCGGCACTTTTGCCCGTGTGACTGGCGAGACCGAGGAGTTGCGTGCCAGAGCGCGGGCCACGGTGCTGAAGGTGGAGCAACTAGAGCCGCTCGCGCAGTCCAGCTTGCCCAACGCGTGGCTGGCACGCCAAGGCCATGGGCAAGCGAGGCAATGGAACAGGGCCCATGTGGAACTGTCTTTCCCGATCGCCAACGTGGGTGCTAATCTGCCGACCTTGCTGGCCACGGTGGCGGGTAATTTGTATGACCTGGGCGAAGTCTCGGGCATGAGGTTGGAAACGCTGGAGTTGCCCGCAGTTTACCGCGACCAGTTCCAGCTGCCGAGCATGGGCGTGCAAGGCACGCGCGCCAGCATTGGCGCAGCTAGCGGCGCGCTGGTGGGCACGATCATCAAACCCAATGTGGGACTGTCGGCCGGGCAAACGGCCGAGCTGGTGCGGCAGTTGTGCGCTGCTGGCGTGGATTTCATCAAGGACGACGAAGTCTGCGCCAACCCGGCGCATGCACCATTGGCAGAGCGGGTTCCTGCAGTGATGCAGGTGATTCGCGAGCACCGTGATCGCACCGGAAAGCATGTGATGGTGGCCTTCAACATCACAGACGAGACTGATGCCATGCGCCGCCATGCCGACCTGGTGCAAGCTGAGCAAGGCAGTTGCGTGATGGCCAGTATCAACTGGTGCGGATTCTCTGCCATGCAGAGCCTGCGGCGCCACACGCCATTGGCGGTGCACGCGCATCGCAATGGTTACGGTGCCATGTCGCGCCACCCGGCCTTGGGCATGGGCTTCCAGGCTTACCAAAGCCTGTGGCGGCTGGCCGGGGTGGACCATGTGCATGTGCACGGCCTGCAGGGGAAGTTTGCGCAGGCCGATGAGGAGGTGCTGCATTCTGCGCAGGATTGCCAGCGCCGCCTGTCTGCTCGTGCTGACGACCGCGTCATGCCTGCTTTCTCATCAGGCCAGTGGGCCGGAACGGTAGCACCGACCTGGGCTGCGCTGCGCAGCGAAGATTTGCTTTTCATGTCGGGCGGTGGCATTTTGGCGCATCCTGGTGGACCGCAGGCCGGTGTGTTGAGCATTCGCCAGGCATGGACGGCAATGCGCGAAGGTGTGGAGTTGGAAGCGTTTGCTCGCCATGCGCCTGAGTTGGCACAAGCCATGGCTTTCTTCGGCGTCAGGGGGTGATGGGTGACTGTGTCGCAACCATCCACATCACTCAACGCCCAACCTGCAGCCAGCGCTGAGCCGCGATATGTCTGGTACGGAGACGATTTCACCGGAGCCACCGATACCTTGGCGACGGTGGCTCGCGCAGGCTTGCGCACGGTGCTGTTTTTAGGAGTGCCCACACCTGCACAACTGGCCGCTGCCGGGCCACTGCATGCGATAGGCATCGCGGGTGCAGCGCGAAGCATGGATGCGGCTCAGATGGCTCAGGAGCTGGCGCCGGTTGCCCGATTCATGGCACAGAGCGGGGCCAGGGTGCTGCACTACAAATGCTGTTCCACTTTTGACAGCGCTCCACATGTAGGAAGCCTGGGTCAAGCGCTGCGTGTGTTGAGCCACGAGCGCTACCACCCGATGCGAGCGATTGTGGGTGGACAGCCCAATCTTGGACGCTATTGCGTTTTTGGCAATCTCTTTGCGCGTGCCGGGCACGATGCAGCGGTTTACCGCCTGGACCGGCATCCGACCATGAGCGTGCACCCGGTAACGCCCATGGGCGAGGCTGATTTGCGGCTTTATCTGCAGCGCCAAGGTTTGGCGGATATTCGCCTTTTGTCATTCAATATGCACGCAGAGCCGTTGCATCCCGAAGAGAGAGCTAAGCAAGATGCAGCTTGGGATCAGTGGTTGGAGACGGAGTACAAGAATGCCAACGAGCAGCCGGATGCAGTGCTTATGGATGTGAGCGCGGAGTCTCAGTTGGCAGCCATAGGGCGCTTGTTGTGGCGACAGGCTGCGCGTGCTCCGGTGTTTGCTCTGGGCCCCAGCAGCGTGGCGCAAAGCCTGATTGCGGGCTGGCGCAGTACAGGTGAGTGGCGCAGCAACGCTGAAACCACTTTTCAGACACTGGCGCCAGCGAAGGGGCCCGTCTTTACTTTTGTGGGGAGCTTGTCACCAGTATCGGCGCAGCAACTGGCAGCGAGCCGTTGCTATGAGCACTATGAAGTAGACATTGAGCAGTTACTCAGCAAGCCAGGCTATGGTGACCAGTGTGTGCAGACCTGGGTAGGAGCTTTGCTGCAAGGCCGCTCGGTCATGCCGCATACGAGCCCGCCGCGCTGCGCACTGACTGCAGATCTGACTGCGGGTGTAGCGCGGGCTTCGGCGCAACTGCTGGCAGCTGTCGTGCGCGAGATGGCATTGCGCGGCCAGCCTCTGCGCCGGGTTGGAATTGTTGGTGGGGATACGTCCAGCCACGCTACCCAGGCTTTGGGCTTGTGGGGTTTGGTCTATCACAGCAGCTTGGCGCCAGGGGTCACCATGAGTGTGGCTCGCAGCGATGACTCGCAGATCGACGGTCTGGAGCTGATGCTCAAAGGTGGGCAGATGGGGGACGAAGGGCTGCTGGACCGGCTCGTGACAGGCGGCATGCTGAGCGCTTGACACTTGTTGGGGCTGGGCAGCGGGCGTGTTCTTACACGCTGCCCGCCTTCTCCACCACCAGAATCCGTGCTTCACCTTGCGGGTGCGCCACATGCTCGCAGCCTATGCCGGCGTAGAAGATGTCGCCGGCCTGCAAGAGGGCTTGCTTTTCTTCACCTGCTTCGCGCCAGTGCATGAGCACCGTGCCTTGCATCACCGCAAAAACTTCCTCGCCGTCGTTGACGTGCCAGATGTAGGGCTGGTCCGTCCAGTGCAGGCGCACGCTGGTGCCGTTCATCAGGGCGATGTCTTTGGCGCCCCAGGCGCGCTCGGCGCGAAAGTCTTGGCTGCGGGTGATGTGGTGCATGGTGCTTGGTGCTCCGGTGGTATCAGCCGCGTTTGCCGTATCAGGCGGTAGCGCCCAGCTCTTGTGCAATGGCTTCGATCTGTTCGGACAGCTCCAGCCAGCGCTCTTCCAGCTGCTCGATGCTGCTGTTGACCGCGCTCAGCTGTTTGCCGGCTTCCACAATGTCAGCACCGGCGAGGCCGGGCGTGGCCAGCTTTTCTTCCAGCGCACTGCGCTCGGCGTTGAGCTGCGGCAGCTTTTTGTCGATCTGTTCCAGCTCTTTTTTGAAGGGCTTGGTCTTGTCGGCCAATTGCTGGCGTGCAGCGGCGGCTTGACGGCGCGCCTCCTTGGGGTCGGTAAGCGTTTCGGGCTTGGACGCAACTGGTGCCGGCGCGGCGGCAACCGGGGCTTGCACGGGCTCGGCCTGGTGGCCGTGCGTGCCATGGTCGGCCGCACGTGCTTCTTCGCGCAGGCGTTTGGATTCGTCCAGCAGGTAGCGTTGGTAATCGTCCAGGTCGCCATCGAAAGGGCCGACCTTGCCACGGCCCACGAGCCAGAAGTCTTCGCACACGGCGCGCAGCAAATGGCGGTCGTGCGAGACCAGCATGACGGTGCCGTCGAAATCGTTCAGCGCCATGGCCAGCGCTTCGCGGGTGGCCAGGTCCAGGTGGTTGGTTGGTTCGTCAAGCAGCAGCAGGTTGGGGCGCTGCCACACAATCATGGCCAGCACCAGGCGGGCTTTTTCGCCGCCGCTCATGCTGCCCACGCTTTGCTTGACCATGTCGCCGCTGAAATTGAAGGTGCCCAGCCAGTTGCGCAGATCTTGCTCGCGGCTTGCAGCGGGCGCAGCGGCGCCCAGTTCTTTGGCCAGGCGCACCATGTGCTCCAGCGGGTTTTCGCCGGGGCGCAGCACGTCCAGTTCTTGCTGGGCAAAGTAACCAATGTTCAGGCCCTTGCCTTCGGTGACCTTGCCAGCCAAGGCTTTCATCTCGCGGGCAATGGTCTTCACCAAGGTCGATTTACCTTGGCCGTTGGCACCCAAGATGCCGATGCGTTGGCCCGCCAGCACCGAGCGGTTCACGTCGCGCAAGATGACGGTTTGCTGCTCTTGCTCGTCCACATAACCAAAAGCCGCGTCGCTGATCGCCAGCATCGGGTTGGGCAGGTTGGCGGGTTCCTTGAACTCGAAGGTGAACTCGGCTTCGGCCAGCACCGGGCCGATTTTCTCCATGCGCTCCAATTGTTTGACCCGGCTTTGCGCTTGCTTGGCTTTGCTGGCCTTGGCTTTGAAGCGGTCGATGAACTTTTGCAGGTGCGCCATCTTCTCTTGCTGCTTGGCGTAGCTGGCCTGCTGCAGCTCCAGCTGCTGGGCGCGCAGTTCTTCAAAGCGGCTGTAGTTGCCGCCGTAGCGCGTGAGCTGGCCGCCCTGGATTTGCAGGGTGACGTTGGTGATGGCGTCGAGAAACTCGCGGTCGTGGCTGATGGTGATCAGCGTGCCGGGGTAGCGCTTGAGCCAGGCCTCCAGCCAGACCAAGGCGTCCAAGTCCAAGTGGTTGGTGGGTTCGTCGAGCAGCAGCAAATCGCTGGGGCACATCAGCGCGCGCGCCAATTGCAAGCGCATGCGCCAGCCGCCGGAGAAGCTGTTGACTGGGTGTTCCAGCTCGGACACCTTGAAACCCAGGCCCAAGATCAGCGACTGCGCGCGCGAAGTGGCGTCGTGCGCGCCCGCGTCTGCCAGGTCGACGTGGGCTTGTGCAATGGCCATGCCGTCGCCAGAAGCCTCGGCCGCCGCCAGTTGAGCGTTGAGTTCGCTCAGACGGGTGTCGCCATCCAACACGAACTGCGTGGCCGATTCATCGGTCTCGGGCATGTGCTGGGCCACCTGGGCCATGCGCCACTGCGGCGGGATGAAGAAATCGCCGCCGTCCTCGGCCAGGCTGCCGTTGAGCAGGGCGAACAGGCTGGATTTGCCCGCGCCATTGCGGCCGACCAGGCCGACCGATTCGCCCGGGTTGATGGTGGTGCTGACCTGGTCGAGCAGGACTTTGGTGCCGCGACGCAGCGTGATGTTTTTTAAGCTAATCATGACTGGCGCTGATTATCGCCGCGCCGCTGTGTCGTTGCGCGCTGGCGGGTCTATGGCGGTGCTATCGCTGTCAGTTGTGTCATTAATTACATCATTTGTAATTAAATGTTTTATTGACTTTGGCTTGTTGGTAGAAAAAAACTACGCTCGACGGCAAATATGTACCGTTTGTCCGCATGGACGGTACATGCTGCACTGTAATAGCTAAAGTTTCTCAAAACGTATTGATCTATAGCAGGTTGATCGAAGAAAACAGGGCCGTATTGCTTGAATGCAGGCCAAGAGGAGGGGCGGTAGACGCAAAACCAGAGCGCGCCGCAAGAGGAACCACCATGACATCAGTCGCTTTCACTGTCGATTCGCCAGCCGCAGCACCACTGCCGCGCATGCGTTGGCGCATGGAAGATATTTCCTATGCGCAGATCGACCGCTCGCTTATTGAAGGTGATGAAGACCTGTTCTATTTGCTGATGAGCGCATCGTTCATCGAGACCGGCTCGGACACCTACGCCGCCAATCTGGGTGAGCACTATGCAGGCTACCCCGAAATCCAGCACTGGCTGCAAGGCGAGTGGGAGCACGAAGAGTTGCAGCACGGCGCTGCCTTGCGCCGCTACGTAGAGACAGTCTGGCCCAGCTTTCCCTGGCAAGAGGCCTACGACAGCTTTTTTGCCGAGTACTCGCAGTTGTGCACCGTGGAAGAGCTGTTCAGCGACCGTCGCCTGGAAATGGTGGCGCGCTGTGTGGTGGAAACCGGCACTACCGCTTACTACCACACGCTGCGCGAACTCAGCCACGAGCCGGTGCTGACCCAGCTGCTCAGCCAGATCCGCAATGACGAGATCGGGCACTTCAAGTATTTCCTGGCGGGCTTCAAAAGTCTACAGCAGCAAGCGCCGGTAGGGCGCATGCGCATTGCTGGCACTTTGTACAGCCGCCTCAAGGAGCTGCGCGACAGCGATTCCGACGTTGCCTTGCGCCACGTATTTGCCCACAAGGGCGAGCTGTTCAGCCAGCCGCAGCGCGAATTTACCGATGTGGCCAAGCGCGTTTACCGCTTGATCAGCACCGGCCTGCCGGCCGACCTGGCCGTGCGCATGTTGCTCAAGCCGCTGCTGTTATCACCAAAAGTAGAGAGCTGTTTGCGTGCGCCTATCAGCAAGTTTGCTTGCAAAGTGATGGCGTACTGAGCTTGTTTTGTGGCAGTAGTTTTTGGTAAGTGCATTGAATTAAAAGGGAATTTTGTTCTTATTGCTGAATAGTCATCATTGACAATGTTTTATTTTTCTATTGAGTAGAGCTATTTACCAAGTTTGTAAGATGCGTTAAATTAATTGCCATCCTGTATTGATTCGTAAAGTCTATCAACCATGCTGAAACATCAACCTAGCCTTCAGTCCTGCTTTCTGACCTGCCAAGCGCAAGGTAGTCGTGCTTGCATGCGAAAGACAGGGGCGCTTCAGCGGGGCTTCACGCTGATCGAGATCATGATTGCGGTCGCCATCATCGGGATCCTGATGGCAATCGCACTGCCGAGTTACAAGGATTACGTCAAGCGCGGGCAGATCGTCTCTGGCCTGGCGCCGTTGGCGGACATGGGCGCCAAGCTGGAACAGTATTTTCAGGACAAGCGCAGCTACGAGGGGGCATGCAGTGCTGATACGGTGGCGCCGTTGCCCAGCAATCCGCTCTTTACCTATTCCTGCACCTTGGCAAAGACCAGCTTTTCGGTGACCGCCACTGGAAGCGGTGCCATGAGTGGGTTTGCATTTACCTTGAACCAAAAGGGCGACCGCGCCACAACAGGTGTGGCGGAAGGCTGGACAGCGAACGGCAGCTGCTGGACGCTGCGCAAGGACGGGAGTTGCTGATGAACACCGATCCACGCCAGCCTGATCCTCGGCAAAAGGGATTTTCGCTGATTGAACTGATGGTGGGTTTGGCCATTATGTCGGCGCTATTGATGATCGTGATGCCCAGTATCAAGGTCTACTTGCTCGACTCCAGGATGCGTGCGGCCGCACAGGCTTATTACGACGGAATCCAGTTGGCACGAACCGAGGCGCTGCGGCGAAATACCAATGTGACCATCAGTCTGACCGATGGTGGCAAGGGCTGGAAGGTTTCGGCAGGCAATGAGGAAATATCCGTCAAACCCCCGGAGTCCTCTAGTCGGCTGAGTATTGAAGCTGACAAAGATTCAGTGGTTTTTAATAGTTTGGGCACAGCTTCTGTCGATAACACGGTGCATTTTTTGCCTGGCGATAACGGCCAGTGCGTGGCCGATGGCGGGAAGCAGCGTTGCCTGAATGTCCGTGTATCCATCGGCGGCCAAGCCCGCGTGTGCGATCCATCCATTACCGAGGCAGGGGACAACCGAAAATGTTGAAAAACCGTTCCAATTCCCGCCAAGCCGCTTTGTTAAAAAAATTGGATTCATCCAATAAGCAACGGGGCGTGATGATTATTGAAGCTATGGTTGCTATTTTGCTGGTCATGCTGGGCATGCTTGGTATTGCAGGATTGACTGCGAAGTCAACGACCATGGCTGGCCAGGCGCAATACCGAACCGAGGCTGGCATGTATGCAGATCAGATTGTTCAAATGATTGCGTTACGCGTGGATCGCTCATCCAATGCCAGTCTGGCGACTTCACTGCAGGCATTCGAACACCAGGCCACCGGTGGCGATGCGGAATCCTGTGAGTTCAGCGGTTCTGCAACCTCGGATACAGCCTTGTCTGGTGTGTTAAAGGCCGCTGAGGGGCAACTCGATGGTGTAGCCGGCTTGCCAGGCGCTACCTCGAAGGGCCAGCAGGTGCGGGTAGAGACAAATAACAACTTGAATCGGGTGACCGTCACTCTGTGCTGGCAAGGGCCTGGAGATGCCGCGCAGCGAAACTACCAGATTCAGGCATTTGTGCACTAAAAAGGTAAAAAAATAGAAAGCGCATTAGCTATGAGCACGCTGACACCATTCACACGAAGCAAGCGCGCCTCCAAGGCGAGCATGCAAGGCTTTTCCATCATTGAAATCATGGTGGGCATGGTTATTGGCTTGCTGACTTTGTTGGCCATTTATCAGTTGTATACGACCTCTGAAGGGCGCCGCCGTACGGTGGTGTCCACCAGTCAAGCACAAAGCACTGGCGCCTTGGCTTTGTTTGCGATTGAGCGAGATATTCGCTCCGCCGGGATTGGATTTGCCAGCATGGATACGGCTTATTTGGGTTGTTCGGTGCAGGCCTCCAACTCCAAGCGCAGCCCGGTGGCATTCCAGTTTCCATTGCAGCCAGTGCAAATTATCAATGGCAATGAGCTGCGCGTCTTGACAGGTTCGTCCGGCAATATGTTTGTTGGTGCTCGTTATTCGGCCAGCAATGGTGGTGAATTTTCGATGTTAAAGACCAATGCGGGTTTTCAGGCAGGAGACATAGCCATTGGTACCAGTGATACAGATCAAGGCAAATGCCTGATGATGGAGGTGACACGTGGTGTTGGGGCCGTTGTTACTCAGCAAGGAGGGGGCGCCCCGGAGCCCTATTTGGGAGTTGACCATAAAGTGGCCGGAACTTACACCAATTACTACACCGGTGCGAATGCGGTGGCCACGCATAATGGCAGCCAAAATAATATTTTGGATGGAGGCGCCAGCGCTTTGGGTGAAGGGTTTTTGTACAGCCTGGGGCCCACGCCAAGTTTGAATGTATGGAGTGTCAGCAATAACCAGTTGATGCGCTTCAATTGGCTTGAAGAAGCGACCAATACCAAAAACATGGCGGTAGCCGAAGATGTGATGCAGATGGCTGCTGAATATGGTTTTGACAGCAATGGCAATGGTGTGATCGATGGCACGGATGAGTGGACGGCGTCTGACTCGTCGATTGCAACACCCAATCTGAGCAAGGTTATTGCGGTGCGAGTGGCAATACTGGTGCGCAGTTCCCAGTTTGAAAGGGACGCCGTTACCACCGAGGCACCCCGTTGGGCCAATGGCAACAAAACATTCAGCATGGGGGCGGGATCATCGGACTGGCAGCATTACCGCTACCGCGTTTATGAGAGCGTGATTCCACTGCGCAATACGATTTGGGGGCAAATGAAATGACGGTCATTCATTGTGGCGCGAGCGGCATGCCTGTTAGGCCCGGACAACGCGGAGTGGCGTTGCTGGTGGCACTGGTGGTTTTGCTGGTCATGACCATCACCGGCTTGGCCTTGGTTCGCACCAGCAGCTTCGGGACCGGGGTGTCGGGCAGTCTGTCGCTCAAGCGCTCAGCCACGTCGGGGGCCGATCTGGGCCTGGAAACTGGGCTGGCCAGTTTGAGCGCGCTGGCGCTCACGGGCTCCGGCGCACTGGATGTGAGCAACGAACAAAAGGGCTATTACGCCAGCGTGGATCCGCGCGTGGAGGCGGCCAACCTGCCCTGGGGAAACAATACCTCGGCCTTGGCTGCCGCCGACGATGGACTGGGCAACGAGGTGCGCTATGTGGTCCACCGCCTTTGTAGCCAGAGCGGGCCCTGGAACGCCAGTGGCCAAGTCTGCGTATTGCCGCAAAGCAGCGGCTGCCCGGGCTCGTCGGAGTCGGCTGGCAGCGTCAGCGTTTGTAACGACCAACCCATGTACCGAATCACTGCACAAGTCAAAGGGCCGCGCAACACCCTGAGCTACCTGCAGATGAGCGTTTATTAAGCATCAAGAGGCGCATATGCGAAACAATCCAGACACAAGCAACGGCCGGCCTTCCGCTCTGCGGCGGGCCTGGCTGCCCACCATGCTGGCCTCGATGGGCGCGGTAGCGCTGGCGGCGGGCCTGATTGGCAGCGGCCTGGTGATGGCCGATACGCCGGCGACAGACGCCGTGGACCTGGCCAACCAGCCCGTCACCAGCGTGAACGACGACAAGCCCAATCTGATGCTGCTGATGGATACATCAGACTCGATGAAGTGGAGCCACATGCCCGATGATTGGGAGGTGCCTACAAGCGGCCTGTTCCCGGTGGGCTACAAGAGCTCCTTGTGCAATACCTTGTACTACAACCCGGCCTCTACCTATGTGCTGCCCAAAAAGGCGGATGGCACTGATATGCCTGCGCCCAGTTTCTCGGCCGCGCCGGTGGATGGCTATGATTTGTCCAAGGGTACGGTCGATTTGGGAACGAGCTTCCAAGCCTACAGTATCGCGTCACGTTACGTTCAAGAGACGCACTACAACGACCCGGCGCAGCCTGCCTACTATTTTGAATGGGTGCCCCGTATTGCCAATGGCGTTGTCCCGCATTTCGAGACCAAGGATGAGTCCGTGGGCGCTTGCAACAAGGTGCCAACCGGGACGGCCACCAAGACCGTTCGGGAGGACGATTTCACCCTGAAGGTGGGTCAGCCGAGCGCCAATATCAACACTGGCAGCACGACGGCCCCTGATGGCGCTTGGGTGCGCCGCGCCATACCGGCTGCGCAGCAGGGCAATTTTGCCATCTGGTACAGCTACTACCGTACCCGTATCAACATGGCCAAGTCGTCGGTCAGTTTGGCTTTCAATGGCTTGAACGAGAGCTTTCGGGTGGGTTTTTTGTCGGCGGCCAAGCCCGATCCGGCTGAGCCTCACACCAAATTTGTGCCGGTTGAAACCTTTGCCGGTGCTGATCGGGCCAACTGGTTCCAGGCACTGCAAGGCATCAAGACCAAGGGCAGCTCGCCTACGCGTGAGGGCTTGGCGCGGGTGGGGCGCTATTACGCTGGCCGCAAGGACAGCATCAACGACACCATGCAGTGGACCAAGGACCCGGTGGTCTCGGCTTGCCAGCGCCACTACACGATTGTGACGACCGACGGTTATTGGAACGTAGACCAGGAAACCAAGGGACCAGTGGATTTAGGCGGAACTGATCTGGTCGGCCAACAAGACGGGCCACCCAAGGCCTTGACGGATGCCAGTGGCCTGATTCCACGCCCGATTTATGACGCCTCTACCAGTGGCCACAAGCTGGTGCGCGATGCCAGCGTTACCTATGGCATTGACCCCTGTACCTTGGGTTGGAAAATCACCACGCCCGGTAGCGGCACCAAGACCGAGACCGTCTACAAGCAAATCATTGAGAAGGACACGCTCAAGCAGACCAGCAGCACGGCCGATTACACCTGGTGGCAAAAGAGCACCAAGCAGCTGATACAGCTCAATGGCAAAACGCTCCATTCCCCGGAGCGCAGTCGCAAGTATTACTACGTGCAGGGTACTTACGCCATTTATAGAAACTTCTACCAGAACACCTTGCAGTGGGACTATGTCTCCAAAACCCAGTACCGCAACCAAATGACCAAGACCTGGTCGACCCAAACCCAGACTCCGTACGCGAAATCGGTGGCTATGCGGGTGCAGAAAAAGCGCTATTTCTACTGGTACAAGGACCAGAGCATTGGTGAGCTCCCGCAGAAGACCACCGATAGATCGGTGTGCCAAAACAGGCCTGGTGGCTGCACCCTGGCCTACCAAGCTTATGACGAGTGGCAGATTGTCGAGTCCTGCAGCCCCGGCATGGACGGCGACTACAAGGTGGAATGCGATGGCCCCACCGAAATGGCCATCAACGCGCAGCAGTACTGCAGCCAGTCTGGCCAATTTGTTGCAGGCGTAGGCACCATCAAGTGCGAAGGGGTTCTGGTGCCTGCCTATTCGGGCCCCGTCTCGGCTTGTAATGTGGTACACCCGGATCTGGCAGGTGCCATTGCGGCGGCTGGGGGCTCCAATGCTTCGGTGGTGTTCAGTAACTGCCAGTCGCATTCGGACGTTAAAAATGTGCTGCAGGCAGCCTGCGTCAACAGCGGCCCGACCAAGGAAAACGGTTACGAGACATCGACCTGCGTGAAGACCCCTGCGCCAGGCACCACGCTTTCGGGCGTGACGGACAACAGCTGCCCAGTGGGTACATCCGTAGATGAGAACAATCAAAATCTCTACACCACCTGTACTTTGGCTACTGGAACAGAGAAGATAGCCCAATGCAACGCTACTGGTGTCTATCCGGATGATCCGGTCAAGCAGCGCATCAATATCCGCTGCTTGAACGACCAGACCAAGGTGGGTTCCAACTATGTTCCGCCAAACAATTGCACGCCCGGCGTGTCAGGCAACTATTTGGTGAAGTGCGAGAACCTGGTAACGGGCGGCAAGAGTGGCCCTGTTGAACCCAATTCCGCCAGCTGCAAGAACACGGCCGATGGTGGCTGGGCTTGCGAGCGCGTGAATGAGGCCTGGGTTCCTAGTTCCAATTGCTCGGCCGAAGCACCCAAATCTACCAATGGCTGGATTGGCACCGAATGTGCTGGCGAATACACCTGTACGCCTGATCCGGGTACCGAGGGCCTGACGCCGCCTGCCGATGGCCCGACAGGCAGTTGCCAGTACCAGGAGGCAACGGCGGCCAATGGCTGTATCTACAAGTCGTGCCGTGAAAATAACACCGGACCGACCCAAACGGCGCAATGTTTCAACGACCAGGCGAGGAGCACCAACCAATGGACCAACACCAGCTGTGTGCCCGACAACAAGCCCTATACGCCGGTACAGAGCTGCCCAGTTACAGCAACTAACGCCGCCAATTGCAAGACCAGTAATACCAGCACGGATATGGCATTTGGTACCTGTGCGGCTTATGTGACTGCCAATTTTGGAGGCACGGCGCCGACGGAGAGTAACCGCTGGACCACCAGTGTTTGCACCTCGACCGATGAGAGCTCGAACAACGGTCTGACCTATCTGCAAAGCGAGGCCCAATACCAAGCCTGTGTGGCGCAAGCGGCACAACCTGATCCGAAGGGCGTGAAAATGCGCTGCGTCAAAGAGGTCTCGGCGCCGATTCCCGTCGCCAATGGGGAGGCCTGTATTGCTGGTTACAACGAAACCACGCACAAGGTCACCACCTGTGACCTGGACATGTCGAACTCCACCATTGTGGACACCAAGCCTGCCAACTGCCCGGCTGCAACTTGCGAAGAAGTGAAGGGCAATAAAAAGGTCTTTAGCGGCACGTATCGCACCACCCATGTCAACCTGGTGGGCACTGCTGAAACGGGCTCGTCCGTGATTAGCAGTGGCTTGCTTAAGGGCGACTTGGAAAGCCCCGCGGTTTGCTACCCGGCAACCGAGCTCAGCGCAGCCTCGCAACTGCAGCAGCCGCCCAATGGGCGCCCAGTGCCGGGCTCGGTCCCTTGGAGCCAATTGCCTGCCGATTACACAGCCGCGAGTTGCAATGGCAAGCTGCCTTGCGTGGACATTGTGCAAGACAGAGTTACTGGCGGCAGTTCCAACTCTCTGGCCGACGTGGCCCAGTACTACTACGCTACCGATTTGCGTGCCGGCGGTGCGGGTGCACCACCTGCTATGGAGAACGTGGTACGCCCAGCGGGCACGGGCGCCGAGGACGACAAGGCGACTTGGCAGCACATGTCCACCTTTGTCATTGGCCTGGGCGTGTCCGGCACCTTGAAGTTTGACCAGAACTACAAGAGCGGGGCTGGCGCATTCGCGGATTTGCGTACCGGTGCCCAAACTTGGCCACTCTGGCCGCCAACCGGGGGCACCGGCAACTACGAGCAACCCCAGTCGATCGACGACTTCTGGCACACCGCTGTCAATGGCCGTGGCTTGTTCTTCAGTGCCAACGACCCTCGGTCCATTCAAAATGGTCTGGGCCAGGTGTTCTCTGAGATCTTGGCGGCAGCGGGTTCCGGGGCTGGCGTGGCCGTGTCTTCGCCTGTGGTCGAGACCGGCAACAACGTTGCCTACGGTGCTACCTACCGCAGTGGCCGCTGGTCGGGCGATGTGCAGGCTTATGAGATCAACGTAACAACCGGTGCCCGTAGCCTGGTTGAAGGCTGGTCGGCACGTACCAAGCTCGATACGCGTAATCTGGCCAGCGATGACCGTACCATCTACTACATGAATGCGCAAAACGAACTCAAGCCATTCAAGTACGACGATCTGGGCAGCCTGAAGTCGAACTTTGAAGGCACGGCGGCGGAAGCGCTGGTAGACCCTTACAGCCAGATGTCGGCCGCTCAGAAAACCGCGGCCATGGGCAAAAACCTGGTGAACTTCCTGCGCGGCGATCGCAGCAAGGAAGGCTTTGCACTCAATGATGCCAACAAGCTCTACCGCAGCCGCGAGAGCATCTTGGGCGACATCATTGGCTCGCAGCCTTTGTATGTGGCCAAGCCACTGCGCAGGTACAAGGACTCCGGCTATGCAGCCTTCCGACTTGCGCAGCAGAGCCGCACGCCGATGGTCTATGTGGGCGGCAACGATGGCATGTTGCATGCGTTCTACGCAGAAACCGATCTGACCAAGACGGTAGGCAACAACAACGCCTTGAAGGCAGCGCGCGAAGCCTGGGCATTTGTGCCAACGGCAGTGATGTCCAAAATGCCGGCACTGGCCAGTGTCAACTACGACAACGGCCACCAGTACTTTGTTGATGGCAGCCCGGTCATGGCTGATGTCTACGACAAGGGTGAAGGCAAGTGGAAGACCATCTTGGTGGGCGGTTTCAACAAGGGTGGCAAGGGCTACTATGCACTGGACATTACCGACCCTGAAGCGCCCAAGGCGCTTTGGCAGACCAGCGACACCAGCATGGGCTACAGCTATGGCAAACCGCTGGTCACCAAGCTGCCCGATGGAACCTGGGCGGTGATGCTGACCTCGGGCTACAACAACAGCTCCAACAGAGGTTATGTCTATGTGTTGAATGCGCTGAAGGGGACCTTCATCCAGACCATGGTGAACCCATCCGGTTCGGGCATGAAGGACCTGAACAACTTCGTCAAGGACCCGGTGGGCGACAACACCACCGAGCTGTTCTATGGTGGAGATATTGAAGGCAATATCTGGCGCTACAAGTGGAATGGAAGCAGCTACACGGGGGCTAAGGTCGTTCAACTGCTTGGCTCTGATGGCAGCCCGCAGCCCATCACCACACGCCTGGAACTGGTGCAAGGGCAGGGCGGATCGTCGCTGCCACGTATCCTGGTGGCAACGGGCAAGATGTACGGGTTTAGCGACATGACCACCACCAAACCGCAGACCATCTACGGCTTTGACGACAAGCTGGAAGGCTATAACAGCAGCTCGTTCCGGGGCCAGCTGAAGGAGTCCAAGCTGACAAACGTGACAGGCGCTAGCGGCCAAGCCACTCGTACCCTGCAATGCCTGGACAGTGCGGCCGTCTGCAATGATGGCGCCAAGGGCTGGTTTGTCGAGTTGCCGGATACGGGTGAGCGTGTCAACGTCGATCTGCGGTTGGCGGGCAGCACCTTGGTGGTGGCGAGCAATGTACCCTCTGACCAGCCTTGCTCGGCGGGCGGACATGCCTGGATCAACTACCTGGACTTCCAGACCGGTCTGGCGGTGAACGTGGGCAGCGATGGCAAGGGCCAGGCGGCAGAACAGGTGCTCGGTATCGTGATGGGCAGCGACTTGACGGCGAACAAGGATGGCAAGGTGACTGACCACGTTTCACCCGGCCGTGTGCCTGACAAACCATTGGATATCGACATTCCTACAGCAACGCCCAAGCCCAAGGGCAAGCGCATCAGCTGGCGCGAAGTAGTGAAGTAAGCCTGCAAACAGCTGTAAGGCAACAAACACAAGGCCTCCCAATCGGGAGGCCTCGTTTATTGTGGGATGCAAAAGCGAACGGGGGAAGTGTCAGCCTTGATCGCGTGAATATTCAGGTTGAGCGGCGGAGCGCCAACCGGCGCAGCCGCTCGCAGCCAACTACAGCTGCGTAGGCTGCTCTTGCGACCAGTGGCGTAGGGCTCCGTGGGTGAGCAGCAGCACTTGGTCGTCGCCGGCGCTGGTGGACATCCAGAACACGGGCAGGCCGGGGAAGGCGGCTTCGAAGTAGTCGCGTTCGTTGCCGATCTCCAGCACCAGCACACCGTCCTTGGTAAGTCGGTCGTAGAGCAGGGCGAAACGGCTGGATTTGCCCGCCCAGTTGCGGCCGACCAGGCCGACCGATTCGCCCGGGTGGATGGTGGTGCTGACCTGGTCGAGCAGGACTTAGGTGCCGTGGCGCAGCGTGATGTTTTTTAAAACTGATGATGACTGGCGCTGCCTATCGCTGCGAGGCTGAGCCGTTGTGGGCTAACCGGTCTATCCCGGTTCCATAGCAGCCAATAATGTCGTTGATTATATCATTTGTAATTAAATGTCTCTTTTGAATTTCATGTATAGGTAGAGAAAAGCTACGCTGGACGGTAAATAGGTACCGTTTGTCTGTAGCAAGGGCTCATGCCATGTTTATATAGCTAAAGTATCTGAGAAGATATTTTTTCATAGAAATTATTGAGAAAGGGCCGCGGCCATAACGGGGCGGCCTTCAGTGGATAGGGGGGCAGGCACTCACCATGGCCTGCAGTAAGTGGATAAAGCATGGCATCAGCGGTTTTCACGGTCGATTCAGAAGGCACTGCAACGCAGCCGCGCATGCGTTGGTGCATGAAAGATATTTCTTATGAGCATATCGATCGTTCGCTCATAGAGGGTGATGAAGACCTGTTCTATTTGCTGATGAGCGCATCGTTCATCGAGACCGGCTCGGACACCTACGCCGCCAATCTGGGTGAGCACTATGCAGGCTACCCCGAAATCCAGCACTGGCTGCAAGGCGAGTGGGAGCACGAAGAGTTGCAGCACGGCGCTGCCTTGCGCCGCTACGTAGAGACAGTCTGGCCCAGCTTTCCCT
The DNA here is from genome assembly GCF_043359985.1 of Comamonas trifloxystrobinivorans. Classification (NCBI taxonomy): domain Bacteria; kingdom Pseudomonadati; phylum Pseudomonadota; class Betaproteobacteria; order Burkholderiales; family Comamonadaceae; genus Comamonas; species Comamonas trifloxystrobinivorans. Next base: position 5,415 of record NZ_JBHZGV010000001.1, on the reverse strand, counting down.
GGCAAGAGGCCTACGACAGCTTTTTTGCCGAGTACTCGCAGTTGTGCACCGTGGAAGAGCTGTTCAGCGACCGTCGCCTGGAAATGGTGGCGCGCTGTGTGGTGGAAACCGGCACTACCGCTTACTACCACACGCTGCGCGAACTCAGCCACGAGCCGGTGCTGACCCAGCTGCTCAGCCAGATCCGCAATGACGAGATCGGGCACTTCAAGTATTTCCTGGCGGGCTTCAAAAGTCTACAGCAGCAAGCGCCGGTAGGGCGCATGCGCATTGCTGGCACTTTGTACAGCCGCCTCAAGGAGCTGCGCGACAGCGATTCCGACGTTGCCTTGCGCCACGTATTTGCCCACAAGGGCGAGCTGTTCAGCCAGCCGCAGCGCGAATTTACCGATGTGGCCAAGCGCGTTTACCGCTTGATCAGCACCGGCCTGCCGGCCGACTTGGCGGTGCACATGTTGCTCAAGCCACTGCTGTTATCAGCAAAAGCAGAGGCCTGGTTGCGTACGCCTATCAGCAAGTTTGCTTGCAAATTGATGGCGTATTGAGGCAGCTGGCTGGCGAGGATTTTTCTTAGTTGCTTGAATTTCATCGGTTTTCCTGAAATCCAATCCATAGCCACCATAAACAGTATTTTCACTGTTTATGGCTATTTACTGCATTTCAACATGCATTAAATTAAATTTCATTTTGTATTTATTTGTAAAGGCACTTGCCATGTCGAAAAACCCATCCGGCCTTCAGTCCCTCTTTCTGCGCTGTCATGCGCAAGGTGGTCGTGCTCGCTCTTCGCTGGTGAATGGCATTGCAGAGCGTCAGCGAGGCTTCACGCTGATCGAAATCATGATTGCTGTGGCGATTATCGGCATCCTGATGTCTATTGCGCTGCCAAGTTACAAAGATTATGTCAAGCGTGGAAGGATCGCATCTGGATTGGCTCCGCTGGCAGACATGGGGGGCAAGTTGGAGCAGTTTTTTCAAGACAACCGAACCTATGACGGGGCATGTACCGCCAATTCTCTAGTGCCGGTACCAGATCACCCATTTTTTACCTACACCTGTGCATTGGATAAGACGACCTTTACGGTGACTGCCACCGGAAGTGGCCCTATGGATGGCTTTGTTTATACATTGAACCAAAAAGGTGATCGTGCTACGACAAGTGCTGGTACGGGTTGGACAGCGAATGGCAGCTGTTGGACTATCAGCAAGGATGGGGGATGCTGATGATTATCTATTCTCGCCGCGTACTTGCCTTGCAACGGGGATTTTTTCTGATTGAGCTTATGGTGGGTTTGGCTATTACTTCGGCCATTTTGATGGCGGCTATGCCAAATATCAAGGTATATCTGTTGGATTCGAGAATCCGCACTGCAGCGCAAGCCTATTATGACGGAATCCAGCTTGCCCGGGCAGAAGCGCTGCGACGTAATACGGATGTGTCCATCACTTTGACGGATGATGGTAAAGGCTGGAAGGTTACTGTGGGGGGGGATGATATTTCAGTCAAGCCACCTGAATCAGCAGGAAGATTAACCGTGGAGGCTGAAGAGAACGAGGTGGTATTCAATAGCTCGGGGGCTGCCTCTGCGGAGAATACCGTTCAGTTTTTGCCAGGCGAAGGCGCCAGTTGTATGGGAGATGGTGGGCAGCAGCGGTGTATGAATGTAAAAATATCTGTTGGTGGCCAAGCCCGTTTGTGCGATCCATCCATTACTGAAGCAGGGGATGATCGAAAATGTTGAAATATAGTTCAATTGCTCGTAGATATGCTTTGCGGAAAAAATCGGATTACGCCAATACGCAAAGCGGCATGATGATTATTGAGGCTATGGTGGCTATATTGCTGCTCATGCTGGGGATGCTCGGTATTGCCGGGCTGACTGCAAAGTCAACAACCATGGCGGGGCAGGCTCAATACCGCACTGAGGCTGGAATGTATGCCGATCAGATTATCCAGATGATTAATTTGGGCGTGAGCCGTACATCAGAAACTGAGCTTGCGGCATCGCTGCAGGCATTTCAGCACCAAGCTTCGGGTGGTGATACAGACGCATGTGTTTTCAGTGGGGCTGCCACCTCTGACACGGGCTTGGCAGATGTATTAAAGGCTGCTCAAGGTCAGTTGAATGGAGTCGCAGGGCTTCCAGGTGCAACGGCGCAAGGTCAGCAGGTGCGGATTGAAACCACTGACAACTTGAATCAGGTGACGGTCACGCTGTGCTGGCAAGGACCGGGGGACGCAGCTAAGCGTAACTACCAGATCCAAGCATTTGTGCATTGAGGTGATAAGGGAAGCGCATAGGCTATGAGTACACCGAAACCATTGCTACGCAGCAGGCGTTCCCTGAGAGCGAGCATGCAAGGATTTTCCATCATAGAAATAATGGTGGGGTTGATTATTGGTTTGCTGACTTTGTTGGCGATTTATCAGCTGTATACCACCTCCGAAGGGCGTCGGAGAACGGTGACGTCCGTCAGCCAAGCGCAAAGTGCAGGCTCTATGGCCTTGTTTGCCATTGAGCGTGATATTCGTTCGGCTGGTATTGGTTTTTCTACTCTGGATAGTACTGCTTTTGGCTGCACAGTTGCAGCTTCTAACAGCAGCTTAAGCCCCGGGGAGTTCCAGTTTCCGCTCGTCCCAGTGCGTATTGTCAATGGCAAGAAAATCTGGGTGCTTACCGGTACCTCCGGCAATATGTTTGCTGGAGCGCGCTATGCATCTAGCGCCAGTGGCGAGTTTCAGATGGAAAAATCTAACGCCGGCTTTCAACCAGGCGATGTGATTGTGGGGACCAGTGATTCAAATCCGAGCGAATGTCTGTTGATGGAAACAACCAGAGGCGCAGGGACCATGGTGTCCACCTCAAACCCTGCGGCGCCTGCTGTTTATCAGGGCGTTGCCCATGGCTTGGGGAGTTACACCCATTTTTATACGGGTTCTACAGTAACTGCGACAAGAAACGGCGGCTCCAAGAGCAATATGCTGAACGCAGGCTTGGGCGAGGGTTCGCTTTATAGCTTGGGGCCTTCTCCGAGTCTTCATGTCTGGAGTTTGGAGAATAACCAGTTGATGCGTTACAACGCGCTCAATGAGACTGAAGCGAGCAAAGTACTTGTTGCAAAGGATGTGATTGATCTGGTAGCGGAATATGGCTACGACGTGAATGACAACGGAAAAATTGACCAGGCCAATGAGTGGCGCTCTGATTTGAGTGCTATCAGTCCGCTTAAATGGGAACGCGTAATTGCTGTCCGTATTGCAGTGCTTGTGCGCAGTTCGCATTTCGAGCGCGATGAGGTGACGCCGGTGCAACCCAAGTGGTCCAACGGCAACAAGACTTTCAACATGGGTGGTGCTGGTGAGGACTGGAAGCACTACCGCTATCGCGTTTATGAAAGCGTAATTCCACTGCGCAACACCATTTGGGGGCAAATGTCATGAGAGTCGAGCAAGTTAGCTTTCGCTCCAAGCGTGCATGGACACAGGTCGGCCATTACAAACAAAACGGCATGACCATGCTCGTTGCCTTGGTTGTTCTGTTGGTAATGACCATTACTGGCTTGGCCCTGGTTCGTACCAGCACGATGGGCGCGGGAGTTGCCGGCAGCCTGGCGCTTAAACAAACGGCTACCTCGGGCGCCGACTTGGGGCTGGAGAGGGGTTTGGCGGAATTGGACACGCTTTATCTAGCTGGGGGAGGCAAGCTCGATAACAACGTCAGTGCCTCCGGCTACTACGCCACAGTGGATCCCAAGCTGAAAACGGAAGAGTTGCCCTGGGCCAGTAGCGCCAAAAAAGTGACAGATGACGATGGCCTGGGTAACCAGGTGCATTTTCTGATCCATCGTCTATGCACCAAGACTGGTCGTTGGAACGCGGCGGACCAAAGCTGTGTGACACCGCCAGGAACGGGCTGTCCGGGGTCATCGGAGACCGTTGGCAGTGTAGCGACCTGCAACGACAGGCCGATGTACCGGGTGACTGCGCGCGCTATGGGGCCACGTGAAACGATGAGTTATGTGCAAATGAGCACATTTTGAATACATGTGGCCGTAACCAATTGAGTTGAGAAGTGTGCTGAACAGGACACTCAGGAATCAAAGCATAAGAGGGTGAAAATGCAAAACCTAACAGAAGCAAGCAGAGAGCGTACCGGGGGGCGGCGCTGGATGCCCAGGCTGCTGTCGACACTTGGCATGGCTGCTGCCGTGGCCGGCGTGGTTGGCGCAGGCTTGGCGATAGCTGATACCTCCCAGACGAACGCCGTTGATATTTCCGACGTGCCGGTGGCTACGATGGCCGATCAGAGCAAGCCCAATGTGATGCTGTTGCTCGATACTTCGTTTTCGATGAAGTGGACGCACATGCCCGATGAGTGGGAGGGATCGCAGACTACCTACTTCCCGATGGGCTACAAGAGTTCGCTTTGCAATACGCTGTATTACAACCCCAGCATCCCCTATTCGGTGCCCAAAACAGCGGACGGTACGGCCGACATGCCGACACCAAGTTTTACGGCAGCTTGGAAGGATGGTTATGACCATTCTCAGGGGGTGGTGAACCTGTCCACCAGTTTCCAGGCCTATGACCAAACCACTCGCCGGCGACCCACAGCCCCAGACAAGCCGCAGCCAGCTTACTATTTCGCCTGGCAGGACTACAACCCTATAAACGGCAGGCCTGCGCCGTACTTTGAGACCTCGTCTAATGTCCGCGGCGCGTGTAACAAGACGGCAATTCCCGCTGTGCAAGCCGACGACGGCAGATTGGTAAAAAGCGCGCGTATCAGCTATAGCCTTTCAACGCCTGATGGTTACTGGGTGAGAACCACCATTCCCGTCGCGCAGCAAGAAAACTTTGCTATCTGGTACAGCTATTACCGCACCCGTATCAACATGGCCAAGTCGTCGGTCAGTCTGGCTTTTGCTGAGCTGAACGACAATTTCCGTGTTGGCTTTATGACCATGGTCAAGCCAGGCTCGGGTGAGCATAGCAAGTTCATACCAGTGAATGATTTTGGTGGCTCGGCCAAGACTGATTGGTTCCAGGCTATCCATTCGATCAGAACCAACGACGACGCCACATCACCTGCTCGCGAAGCACTGGCCCGTGTGGGGCGCTATTACGCTGGCAAGAGTGACAAAATCAACGACACGATGACACCGTTTGTCGACCCGGTCATTTCCGCCTGCCAGCGCCATTACGCTATTGTCACAACCGATGGCTATTGGAACACCAGCAACGAAACACTTGGCCCTCTTCAGATTAACGGCACCACCTTGGTCGGCCAGCAGGACGGTCCGCCTTTGGCTCTGACTGGGGCTGATGGGCTGATTCGGTAATCCCCCCACAAACCACCGCTCTGAGAAGTAGAGCTATGCGGCCATGGCCAGCCGCTGTTTGGGGGTGATGCC